>NZ_JBSFHY010000007.1:0-294625 GCF_053597295.1 Streptomyces sp. NPDC001450 | reverse complement strand
AAGTACGTCCAGTACGAGGGCTTCCGGCCGGCACGCCGAGAGCACGCACCGGACGCCGCTCCTTGACGGGCAAACGTTGCCTGCCGGGGCACTAGTCGGGCAGCACCTCGATCGCTCCCAGCCGGGTGGCGGGCGCCACGGTGTCCGTCACGCTCACCGGGCCGCGCCCGTCGTGGCGGCGGCGGGCTCCGCGGCCGGCTCGGCGGCGGGAGCCGGCTCCTCGGCCTGCTTCTTGCCCGACAGCAGTGCGGCGACGGCCACCGCGCTCACCGCACAGGCGGCGGCGACGATCCACATCGTGGTGTGCAGTCCGCTGCTGTAGGCGTCCGCGGTGGCCTTCACCACGGCGTCCCGGGCACCGGCGGGCACCTGGGCGGCCGCGTCGGACAGGCTGCCCTGCAGGGCGCGCGAGGTCAGCTCGTCGGCGCCGCCGGGGTAGGCGGTCACCGCGCGGGAGTCCAGCGCGTTCTTGGTGAGCACGGTGACCAGCGCGCCCAGGCCCGCCATGGACACGGCGTCCGCGGTCAGGCGGACGGTGTTGAACATGCCGGCGGCCATGCCCATGCGCTCGGGCTCGACGGCCGAGACCGCCGCGCCGTCCAGGATGCCCAGCGAGATGCCGTAGCCGATGCCGAGGCAGAGCAGCGGACCGGCCAGCGCGAGCGTGGAGGAGCTGGGCTCGATCACGGTCAGCCAGGCGGCACCGACCGCCGAGAAGCACAGCAGCAGCACGAACAGGGCGCGCTGGGAGACCTTCTGCGCGGCCACGCCGGTGACGGCGGGCACCACCAGCGAGGGGCCGGTGAGCAGCAGCAGGGTCATGCCGATGCGGAAGGCGGACAGGCCGCTGGCGGAGGTGAAGTAGGGCGGCAGCACGATGACCAGCGCGACGAAGCTGAACGCCAGGACCAGCGGCACCAGGCACACGGCCAGGAAGCGCCGGTTGGCGAAGAGGCCGAGGTCGAACATGGGGTTGTCGCTGCGGCGCTCGATCACGACGAACACCGCCATCAGCACCACGAAGCCCGCCGGCGCGGCGAGGACGGCCGGGTCGCCCCAGCCACGAGCGGGGCCCTCGACCAGGGCCAGAACGAACAGCGCGATGCCGATGCTGAAGGCGAACGTGCCGCTCCAGTCGAAACGCTGACCACCGTTCGGCTTGGGGCTGGGCAGCATGGGGGTGGCCGGCAGCACCAGGGCGGAGGCGCCGGCCAGGACCAGGAAGACCGAGCGCCAGCCCCACAGGTTGACCAGCGCGCCGCCGAACATCGGGCCGAAGGCCAGGCCCGCGCCCAGGAACGTGCCGAAGAGCCCGAACGCCTTGGCGCGGGCGGCGTCGTCGAAGGACTGGGCCACGATGGCGGTGATCGAGGCGAGGGCCGCGCCACTGCCGAAGCCCGCGACGGCCCGTGCGAGGTCGAGCAGCAGGATGCTGTTCGACAGGCCCGAGACAGCCATCCAGAAGGCGAAGAAGGCCATGCCCCAGGTGAACATGCGACGGTGGCCGATCCGGTCGGCGAGCGAGCCCATCGCGGCCAGGCTGCTGGAGGCCGTGAGCATGTAGCCGTCCACCACCCACTGGGCGGCGGACAGGGAGCTGTGCAGGTCCGCGCTGATGTCGGGGACGGCGACGGAGGGTCCGGTGACCACGAGGGTCATCAGCGGGCCGACGACACACGCGGCGGCGAGTGTGGCCCGGGGGTTGCCCGTTGACACGGAGATTCCTCTTCTCTGGTGAGGGTGGGCGCTCTGGCAAGTGCGCAGCCAGGTAAGTGCGTCGCTTGAGACAGAACTCTGTCATAGATTAAGAGTCTGTGTGTTGCAGGTGTCAATAGCGTATGACAGAGGTCTGTGTAAGGATGTGACTCTGTCTTGGATGCGGGCACGGGAGAGGAAAGGCGGTGCGCACGGCGATGCGCGGGATACAACTGGGCGGCCAGGGCCGGAGCTTCGCGAGCGTCGGGCTCGGCTGCATGGGCATGTCGTGGGGGTACGACGAACTCGGCCGCGACGAGGCGGAGTCGATCGCCGTCGTCCACCGGGCCGTCGAGCTCGGCGTGGACCTGATCGACACCGCCGACCAGTACGGCCCCTTCACCAACGAACTCCTGGTCGGCAAGGCCCTGAAGGCCCTGAAGGAACGCCGGGACCAGGTGCTGCTGGCCACCAAGGGTGGCCTCGTCGTCGACGACCCGGCCACCTACCGCAGCCACCGCGACGGCCGCCCCGAGCATCTGCGCGCCGCCGTCGAGGCGAGCCTGACCCGGCTCGGGGTCGACCACATCGACCTCTACCAGCTCCACCGCATCGACCCCGAGGTCCCGGTGGAGGAGAGCTGGGGGGCGCTGTCCGAACTCGTCGCCGCCGGCAAGCTCGGTGCGCTCGGCCTCTCCGAGGCGTCCGTGGCGGAGATCCGGCGGGCGCAGGCCGTCCACCCGGTGGCCTCGGTGCAGAGCGAACTGTCGCTGTGGAGCCGCGAGTCGCTCGACAACGGCGTGGTGGAGTACTGCGGCGGCGAGGGCATCGCCTTCATCGCGTTCGCACCGCTGGGCCGCGGCTTCCTCTCGGGCCGCATCTCCTCCCCTGGGGACCTGCCGAAGGCCGACGGCCGGCACGGGCTCGCCCGCTACCAGCCCGAAGCCCTCACGGCCAACCAGGCGATCATCGGGCGGGTGCGCGAGGCGGCCGAGGAGACCGGGGCCTCCGTCGCCCAGGTGTCGCTCGCCTGGGTGCTGGCGCAGGGCGACCACGTGGCCGTGCTCCCCGGCACCAAGACCCGCCGCTACCTCGAGGAGAACATCGCCGCCGGCTCCCTGCGGCTGTCCCCCACCGCCCTGGAACGGCTCGCTGACCTCCCGGCGGCGGTCGGCGTCCGCTGACCCGCACTCCCACGCCGCCGGTCCTTGTCGCAGGCCCGTCACACCGGCTGGCGCCGGGTGCCCGCGGCCAGCCGGGCCGGAAGGACCTCCCAGCCCTCGTCCGCGGCGGTCCGCAGCATCGCCGGGTGGTCGCCGACCACCGTCGGGTGCCCGACGCGGCGCAGCATGGTCAGATCGCCGGGGTCGTCGCCGTAGGCGTGGCAGTCGGCCGGATCCGCGCCGAACCTCGCCAGCGCCTCCTGCATCGCGTCGCCCTTCGCGGGCCCGGACATCGCGTGCCGGATCGCCCCGGTCATCCGGCCCTGCGCGTCGATGCCCGGCTCGGCCGCTGTGAGCGGGAGGGCGGGTTCTGTGAGCGTGAGGGCAGATGCCGGGGTGCCTGAGGGCTGAGGGGTTCTCCACAAGCACGGAGTTGTCCACAGGGTGTGACGCGTTTCGGCCACCGGTTGTACCGTCTGCACGAGTTGATGTTCGAGCTGATCCGCGTGCGAGCGCGCGTGCGGGGTCTTCGGGGGAGGCGGTCGCGGTGACCGAGAGCGGTGCGGGAGTGGCGGAGACGGCCGAGCCGGCGGTGGCACCCCGGCTGCCCCGGATGCGCGGGTTCGCCGAGTGGCCGCCCCAGGGCTCGCCCAAGGAGGAGGGCAAGGCGCTGCGGGCGAGCGTGCCGCGCAGCGCACACCGCACCCTCGACCTGGACGGCGCCCGCCCGGACGCGGTCACCGCGGTCGAGGAGTCCAACACCGGCCGCATCCCCGAACTGACGCCGATACGCGTGGGCCGGATGGCGGCCACGCCGTTCGCCTTCCTGCGCGGTTCGGCCGGACTCATGGCCCACGACCTGGCCCGTACCCCCACGACCCGGATCGGCGCCCAGATATGCGGCGACGCGCACGCGGCCAACTTCGGCCTGTACGGCGACGCCCGCGGCGGCCTGGTCATCGACCTCAACGACTTCGACGAGACCGTGCACGGCCCCTGGGAGTGGGACCTGAAGCGGCTCGCCGCCTCACTGGTGCTGGCCGGGCGCGAAGCGGGCGCCGACGAGGACACCTGCCGCAAGGCGGCCAATGACGCGGCCGGCGCCTACCGGCGCACCATGCGGCTGCTGGCCAAGCTGTCGGTGCTGGACGCCTGGAACGCCATCGCGGACGAGGAACTGGTCTCCCACACCGACGCCCACGACCTGCTCGGCACGCTGGAGCGGGTCTCCGAGAAGGCACGCGCCAACACCAGCGGCCGGTTCGCGGCGAAGTCGACCGAGGAGGTGGCCGACGGCGGACGCCGCTTCGTCGACGCGCCCCCGGTGCTGCGCCGGATCCCGGACGCCGAGGCGGCCGCGGTGGCCGCGGCCCTGGAGCCGTACGTGGCGACGCTCTCCGAGGACCGGCTGCCCCTGCTGGCCCGGCACGCGGTGCACGACGTCGCCTTCCGGGTCGTCGGCACCGGCAGCGTGGGCACACGGTCCTACGTGGTGCTGCTCCTGGACCACCGCGGGCAGCCGCTGGTGCTCCAGGTGAAGGAGGCCCGCCCGTCCGCGCTGGTCCCGCACCTGGCCACGGCCGGCTTCGAGTCGGCGCCGGTGGAGCACGAGGGACGCCGGGTGGTCCTCGGCCAGAAGCGGATGCAGGTGGTCAGCGACATCCTGCTCGGCTGGACGACGGTCGACGGGCGGCCCTACCAGGTGCGCCAGTTCCGCAACCGCAAGGGCAGCGTCGACCCGGCCGCGCTCGCCGCCGACCAGGTCGACGACTACGGCCGGATGACCGGCGCCCTGCTGGCCCGCGCCCACGCCCACAGCGCCGACCCGCGCCTGATCGCCGGCTACTGCGGCAAGAACGAGGAGCTGGACGAGGCGATGGCCGACTTCGCCGTCGCCTACGCCGACCGCACCGAGGCGGACCACGCCGACCTGGTGGCGGCGGTGCGCTCCGGGCGGATCGCGGCCGAGATGGACGTGTGACGGCGGGGACGGGGAAAGCGAGGACCGAGGTGGTGGTGAGGTGAGGTACGTCGAGCTGACCGACGGCGAGAGCGGGGACCCGGGGTTCATCGACCCCCGGCCCTACCTCGACCGCCTGCCCGTACTCGCGGCCGAACTGCCGCCGGGTGCCCGCGCGTTCGCCACCGACCCCGGGCACTACGACTTCGGCGGCAAGCGCTGTGTGAAGGACCTGCGGCCCGAGCGGGTGCGCCGCACCGGTGACGGGGACGTCGAGATCCGCTTCCGGCACAACTGCTTCAAGCACGACGAGGACCTCCTCGTCCGCTACACCGGCGTCTCCCGCTTCCAGTCGGACGTCCTGGGCGTCTGCGACCCCGCCTCCCTCGGCGACGTGATCCTCGACGAGATCCTGCCGCACCCCGGCGGCTGCACCCACGAGCTGGCCTGCCGGCCCGGCACGCTCGTGGTCGCCTGCCGGGACCTGGAGGCCGAGTGGGTACCGGCCGACTGCCCGGACGCGTCACCGGCCGGCTGAGCCGGGGCGTCTCCGGGTGACGGGCTCCGGCCGTGGCCTAGGCTGGTCGGGTGACGACCCCGGAAGCTGAGCAGTCCCAGGCGCCGCGGCCCGAGGAACGGCTGGAACAGGCCGTGCGGGCCGCCGAGCAGGCGTTGATCGAGTACGAGATCGCCGTGGAGACGTTCCGCGTCGAGGTCGAGAACTTCTCCCGGCTGCACGAACAGAGGCTCGGCCCGCTCTACACCCGCATCGAGGAACTGGACGCGCTGATCGCCGAGGCGAAGGCCGCCCGCACCGGCGACCCCGAGGACATCCGCCGGGCCGAGGAGGCCCGCGCCCACGTGCTGCCCATCCCCGGCGTCGAGGAACTGCTGCACGGCTGGATGGACAGCGACGGCCTGTTCCCGGAGGCCGCCGCCATGCTCACCGACCAGGCGGTACGACCCCCCGAGCGGGTACGGCCCAGCGAAGAGTCCCGCAAGCTCTACCGCGACCTCGCCCGCAAGGCCCACCCCGACCTCGCTCAGGAGGAAGCGGAGCGGCAGCGGCGCGAGGAGTTCATCACCCGCGTCAACGCCGCCTACGCCCGCGGCGACGAGACCCTCCTCGCCGAACTGGCCGCGGAGTGGGCGGCGGGCCCGGTACCGCCCGAGCGGCGCCCCAGCCCCGCCGAGGAGCTGTACGCCCGCCTGGAATGGCTCACCCAGCGCAAGGAACTGCTCACGCTGGTCGCCCGCGAACTCGAGGACGGCGCGATCGCCGGCATGCTGCGCCTGGCCCCCGACGACCCCGACGCCCTGCTCGAGGAGATCGCCGCCCGCCTCCGCGCGGACATCGAGCAGCGGGAGACCACGCTGGCGGGCCTGCAGGGGCAGGAGTGAAGCCCGCCGTCGGTCGGGTAGCGTCGGGGACATGAGTTTCGGAGCTGTTGTGCCCACGGTCGAGGTCACGGACCTCAAGGACGACGACTTCCTGCTGGACGTCCGCGAGGACGAGGAGTGGGAGGCGGGCCACGCCGCGGGGGCGCTGCACATCCCCATGAGCGAGTTCGTCGCCCGGTACGGCGAGCTGACCGAGGCCGCCCCGCAGGACGGCCGCGTCCACGTGATCTGCCGCTCCGGCGGCCGCTCCGCCCAGGTCGCGATGTACCTGGGCCGGCAGGGCATCGACGCCGTGAACGTGGCCGGCGGCATGCAGGTCTGGGAGGCCACGGGCCGGCCGGTGGTCACCGACGCCGGGGCACCCGGCGTGGTCGTCTGACCCTCCCGCCGGGCGCGGTCAGCCGAGCGGGTGGGCCGCCAGCAGGTCCCCGAGCGTCTCCTCGTACGCCGCCGCCGGGCCCAGCGCCAGCTCCAGCTGCTTGGCCCAGGCGTGGTACCGGTGCAGCGGGTAGTCGGTGTCCGCGCCGAACCCGCCGTGCAGGTGCTGCGCCGTCTGCACCACGCGGCGCACGCCCTCCGCCGCCCAGATCTTCGCCACGGCGACGTCTCCGGCGGCGGGCAGCGCCCCCGGTGCGCCCGAGGCGATCCGCCAGGCCGCCTGCCACAGGGTGGCCTCCATGGCGCGCAGATCGATGTACCGGTCGGCGGCCTGGACGGCGACCGCCTGGAACGTCGCGATCGGATGGCCGAACTGCTCCCGCTTTCCGGTGTACTCACCGGTCATCCTCAGCACGCGCTCACCCAGCCCCAGGGCCAGCGCACAGGTGCCGGTGGCCAGCAGCGCGTGCAGCCACTCCCAGGCACCGTCGGCCTCGATCACATCACCCGCCCCGATCCGCACGGACCGCAGCCGCAGCTCGGCCAGCCGCTCCCCGCTGGTGGAGACCTGCTCCGCGAGCACCAGCCCGTCCTGCTCGCGCGGCACCACCGCGAGCACTGTCCGGTCGGCGTCGGTGTGCGCCGGCACGAGCACGAGGTCCGCGTCGTACGCCCACGGCACCGCCGTCTGTACCCCGTCCAGCACCCAGGCCGGCCCGTCCCGCCGCGCGGTGACGGCGAGCCCCGCCGGGTCGTGTCCGGTACGGCCGTGCGCGGCGACGGTCAGCACCAGCTCTCCGCGCCCCGCCCGGGCCAGCAGCCGCTCCCCCAACTCCTCGGCACCGTAGGCCTGTACGACCGCGGCCGCCGCGCTGTGCTCCAGCAGGGGCACCCTGGCGAGCACCCCGGCGGACTCGCGCAGCACCAGGCACAGCGCGATGGCGTCGAGCCCTGCCCCGCCGTACCGCTCGTCCAGCAGCAGGCCGGTCAGGTCCGCGCCGGCCAGCCGGGACCACAGCGCCCGGTCGAAGCCCTCGGCCACGGCACCGGCGGTGAGCGCCGGACTGGGCACCGCGTCCGGCGCCACCCCGGCGAACACCCCTCGCGCCGCCTCGGCCGCCGCCAACTGCTCCTCGCTGAAGGTGAAGTCCACGGCCTGTCCTCCCGGCGGGTCCGGTCATCTGACGGTTCGCCCGACACGTTCGTCTGACGGGTCGTCAAGATAGAACAGGTTCTAGAAGAAGGGAACGGGGCGGGAGCCGCCGCCGAGGCGCGCCTCAGCGGTCGAAGTCCAGCTCCACCTTCTCCGTGAGCGGATGCGACTGGCAGGCCAGCACATATCCGGCGTCCGTCTCCTCAGCCTCCAGCGCGAAGTTGCGGTCCATGCGTACCTCGCCCGAGACCAGGAAAGCCCGGCACGTTCCGCACACTCCGCCCTTGCAGGCGTAGGGCGCGTCGGGGCGGTTGCGCAGCACCGTCTCCAGCAGGGACTCGCCGTCCTGGACCGGCCAGGTGCCGCCGCGCCCGTCGAGCCGGGCGGTGACGGTGCTGTGCGCCGGTACCGGCACGCCGGCCGCCGGGGTCGCCCCCGCGTCCACGTGAAAGATCTCCTGGTGGACGCGGGCCCGGTCCACGCCCAGCTCGCGCAGTGCCTTCTCCGCGCCCTCGACCAGCCCGAACGGCCCGCACAGGAACCATCCCGCCACCTGGTCAACCGGCAGCAGCGCCGGCAGCAGCCCCGTGAGCCGCTCGCGGTCGAGCCGGCCGGAGGGCAGGCCCGCCTGCTGCTCCTCGCGGGAGAGCACGGTCACCAGCTGCAGCCGCTCCGGGTAGCGGTCCTTCAGATCGGCGGCCTCCTCCAGGAACATCGTCGACGCGGCCGTACGGTCGCTGCGTATCAGGCAGAACCGAGCCTCGGGCTCACGCGCCAGCAGCGTGGAGACGATCGACAGCACGGGGGTGATGCCGCTGCCGCCGACGATCGCCGCGTACAGGCCCGGTGCCGGTTCGAGGGTGAAGCGTCCGGCCGGGGTCATCACCTCCAGCTCGTCGCCGACGTTCACCTCCTTCAGCGCGTACGTGGAGAACGCGCCGCCCTCGACCAGCCGCACCCCCACCCGCAGGGTGTCCGGGCCCTCGCCGACGGGGTCGGGGGCCGGGGAGCAGATCGAGTACGTCCGCCGTATCTCGACGCCGTCCTCGCGCCGCCGCAGAGCGAGGTGCTGGCCGGGCGCGTGCCGGTACTCCCCGCGCAGCTCGGGCGGGACGGCGAGGGTGAGCGCGACGGAGTCGTCGGTGAGCCGGTCGACCGCGGCCACCGGGAGCGGGTGGAAGCGTGCCATCACAACTCCTTGAAGTGGTCGAACGGTTCACGGCAGGACAGGCAGCGGCGCAGCGCCTTGCAGGCGGTGGAGGAGAACCGGCTCAGCAGCTCGGTGTCCGCGGATCCGCAGTGCGGGCAGCGCACCGGGTCGGTGTCCTCGGCGAGGGTGCGGGTCGCGCCCAGGGTCAGCGTCACCGGTCCGGAGTCGTGGCGCACGCGCGGGGGAGCGATGCCGAACTCCTGGAGCTTGCGGCGGCCTTCGGGGGTGATGTCGTCGGTCGACCAGGCGGGGGTGAGCACCGTGCGGACGGTGACCTCGCGCACGCCGTGGGCGTGCAGCACCCGCTCGATGTCCGCGCTCATGGCCTCGATGGCGGGGCAGCCGGTGTAGGTCGGGGTCAGGTCGACCTCGACCGCGTCCGGGCCGCTGATGTGCACCGCGCGCACGACGCCCAGTTCCTGGAGCGTGAGCACGGGCAGTTCGGGGTCGGGCACCGAGCCGGCCAGCTCCAGCAGTTCCGTCTCCAGGGCGGTGGCGATCACCATGACGCCCCCGGGTGGCTGCGGTGCAGGTGCTGCATCTCGGCGAGCATCCGCCCGAACGGCTCGGTGTGCAGGCCCTGCCGGCCGGCGCCCGCCGACCACGCGCCGGTGCGCGGCCCCTCGGGGACGGTCAGGGTGGCCCGGCCGAGGATGTCCGTCACGGACCGCAGCCACTGGGCCTCCATGCCCGCCCAGTCGGCGTCCAGGCCTTCCACCGGCTGGAACATCTCCCCGGTGAACCGCCACAGCGCCTCGCAGGCCCCCTGCATCCGCTCCCGGCTCGTCTCGGTGCCGTCGCCGAGCCGCAGCGTCCACAGCTCGGCGTGGTCGCGGTGGTAGGCGACCTCCTTGACGGCCTTCGCGGCCAACGGTGCGAAGGGGCCGTCGGCCGCGGCCAGTTCGGTGTAGAGCAACTGCTGGTAGGTGGAGAAGTACAGCTGGCGGGCGATGGTGTGCGCGAAGTCGCCGTTGGGCTGCTCGACGAGCTGGAGGTTGCGGAAGGAACGCTCCTCGCGCAGGTAGGCCAGCTCGTCCTCGTCGCCTGCCATCGACAGCAGCACCCGAGCCTGGCCGAGCAGGTCGAGGGCGATGTTGGCGAGGGCGACCTCCTCCTCCAGGACGGGGGCGTGCCCGGCCCACTCCCCCAGGCGGTGGGAGAGCACCAGGGCGTCGTCGCCGAGGGCGAGGGCGGCGGTCGCGGGGACGGTCGCGGTCACAGGTGCTTCACCCCTTCCGGGATCTCGTAGAAGGTCGGGTGCCGGTAGGGCTTGTCGGCGGCCGGCTCGAAGAACGGGTCCTTCTCGTCGGGCGAGGACGCGGTGATCGCGGCGGCCGGGACGACCCAGATCGAGACGCCCTCGCCGCGCCGGGTGTACAGGTCGCGGGCGTTGCGCAGGGCCAGCTCCGCGTCCGGTGCGTGCAGGCTGCCGGCGTGGGTGTGGGAGAGGCCGCGCCGGGAGCGCACGAAAACCTCCCACAGGGGCCAGTCGGTGTTGGTCATGCCTGCTTCGCTCCCGTCTCACCAGTGTGCTTGGCCGCGTAGGCCGCGGCGGCTTCCCGTACCCATGCGCCCTCGGCGTGGGCGTTTCTGCGCTGGGTGATCCGCTGCTCGTTGCAGGGGCCGTTGCCCTTGAGGACCTCCCAGAACTCCGTCCAGTCGATCGCGCCGAAGTCGTGCTGCCCTCGCTCCTCGTTCCACCGCAGGTCCGGGTCGGGGAGGGTCAGGCCCAGGGATTCGGCCTGCGGGACGCAGATGTCGACGAAGCGCTGGCGCAGCTCGTCGTTCGAGTGGCGCTTGATCTTCCACTCCATGGACTGCGCGGAGTGCTGCGATTCGTCGTCGGGCGGGCCGAACATCATCAGCGAGGGCCACCACCAGCGGTTCACCGCGTCCTGCGCCATCGCGTGCTGCTCCTCGGTGCCCTTGCTGAGGGCCAGCAGCAGCTCGTATCCCTGGCGCTGGTGGAAGGACTCCTCCTTGCAGATCCGCACCATGGCGCGCGCGTACGGGCCGTAGGAGCAGCGGCACAGGGGGACCTGGTTGGTGATCGCGGCGCCGTCCACCAGCCAGCCGATCGCGCCGACGTCGGCCCAGGTCAGGGTGGGGTAGTTGAAGATCGAGGAGTACTTCTGGCGGCCGCTGTGCAGCTTGTCGAGCAGCTCGTCGCGGCTGGTGCCGAGGGTCTCGGCCGCGCTGTACAGGTACAGGCCGTGCCCGGCCTCGTCCTGGACCTTGGCCATCAGGATCGCCTTGCGGCGCAGGCTGGGCGCGCGGGTGATCCAGTTGGCCTCCGGCTGCATGCCGATGATCTCGGAGTGCGCGTGCTGGGCGATCTGCCGGACCAGGGTCGCGCGGTAGGCGTCGGGCATCCAGTCGCGGGGCTCGATGCGTTCGTCGGCGGCCACGGCCGCGTCGAAGGCGCGCTCGAACTCCGCCGTGTCGCCGACGGTGGTCCGTGCGCCGTCCGCGTCTGTGCGGGCCGTGCGGTGCGCGGCTGCTGTGGCCATGCGGTCCCCCTGACGTCGGGCTCTCCTTGAACACGGTCCCGACCGATCGTTCGGTCCGTGCGCAATCAATGGTGTGCCGGGCCGCTGCGGGTGTCAACCGCTGTGGAAAACCTTGCCCGCCGCCTGTGGATAACCGTGTGCGGGCGGCACGGCGTGGCGAGGGCCACTGACCCGGGCCGTACCCGGGGCTGCGCCGAACGCCCGGTGCTGAGTACCGTTCCGTGCGAGTGCCGAGGAGCGGCGCTCGGGAAGAACGCGGCGCCTGTGGCGGTGCCGGGACGACCGAGTGGAAGCGGGGGACGGGGCGGAATGGACGCGTACGACGAGGACTCGCAGGCCCTGCGGGGGCCCGACGGGTCGACCGGGGCGCGTCGCCCGCCGGGCGCCGAAGACCGCGGGGATCCCGCCCGGGAGGCCTTGGGAGACCCCGACGCCTCCCCGGCTCCCAGCTCCCCGCCCCCGGCACCCCGCACCGGCGTCGCCGCCCTCTCCCCCCGCTACCAGGTCGGCGCCGCGGTGGCGCTCGCGGTGGTGGCCGTCGCCGCCTGTGTGCATCTGGGCATGGTGTTCCTGAGCCTCGCGCCGGCGAACACGGTGACCAAGCAGCACGGCAAGGCGATAGAGGAGTGGGTGTACCCGGAGTTCGAGCAGAACTGGAAGCTGTTCGCCCCGAACCCGCTGCAGCAGAACATCGCCGTCCAGGTGCGCGCCGAGGTGCGGATGAAGAACGGCGGCCTGCGCACCACCGGCTGGACCGACCTCTCCGCCCAGGACGGTGCCGCCATCGACGGCAGCCTGGTTCCCAGCCACACCGAGCAGAACGAGCTGCGCCGCGGCTGGGACTTCTTCGTCGCCACGCACGGCACCGACAACCGGCCCGTGGGCATGCGCGGCGCGCTCTCCGAGCAGTACGTGCGCCGGATCGTGGTGATGCGCATGTACCGGAACGACCCGATCAGCAGGGAGGGCGTCATCCAGCGCGTGCAGGTCCGCTCCAGCACCACCAATGTGCAGCCGCCGAAGTGGAGCCGCGAGAAGATCTCCGACAAGCCCGTCTACCGGCTGCTGCCGTGGTGGACGGTGCCCGCCGACGAGGCCGGCGGAGGTGTGCGGTGAACCGTCTGTCCCTGACGCTCTCGCGCGGCATCGCCCGCGTCACCGAGTCGGCGCTCGGCCCGTACCAGAGCGCCGTCATCCGCATCGGCTTCGCCACGACCTGGCTGCTGTTCCTGCTGCGCGAGTTCCCGCACCGTCAGGAGCTGTACGGTCCCGACGGCCCCTGGGGCTGGGACCTCGCCCAGCAGCTGATCTCCGACAACCACGCCTTCACGGCCCTGATGTGGTCCGACGGACAGGCCTGGTTCGAGACCGTCTACCTGCTGGCGATCCTCGCCGGCGCGGCCCTGCTGCTGGGCTGGCGCACCCGGACCGCCTCCGTGCTGTTCATGGTCGGTGTGCTGTCGCTGCAGAACCGCAGCGTCTTCGTCGGTGACGGTGGCGACAACGTCCTGCACCTGATGTCCATCTACCTGGTGTTCACGCGCTGCGGCCAGGTCTGGTCGCTGGACGCGCGCCGGGCGGCCCGCGGCGAGGCGGCACGCGCCCGAGGCGAGCAGGTCCGCCCCGACCGGGTGGGACCGGTGCTGTGGGCGGTCCTCGGGCTCGCCCTCGGCGCTGTGACGCTGGCCGGCCGGTTCGGCAGCGGCTGGCTGGTGCCCGCGCTGCTGTGGACGGCGTGGGTGGGGCTCGGCCTGTGGTGGGCGGTGCGGCGCTGGGTGAAGTCGCAGGAGCCGCGGATCCTGCTGGACGTGATCGCCAACATCCTGCACAACGGCGCCCTGGTGGTGATCATGGCGGAGGCCTGCCTGATCTACGCCACCGCCGGCTGGTACAAGATCCAGGGCTCGCGCTGGCAGGACGGCACCGCCGTCTACTACCCGCTCCACCTGGACTACTTCTCGCCCTGGCCGGGCCTGGCCGACCTGATGTCCGCCAGCGGCACGATCATGATGATCGTGGCCTACGGGACGGTCATGGTGCAGGTCGCCTTCCCGTTCACGCTGTTCAACCGGCGGGTCAAGAACGTCCTGCTGGTGCTGATGATGACCGAGCACGCCGTGATCGCGGTCGTCCTCGGCCTGCCGTTCTTCTCGCTGGCCATGATCACCGCGGACGCGGTCTTCCTGCCGACGTCCTTCCTGCTGCTGCTCGGCGGCTGGGCGGCACGCGCGTGCGGACGTCCGGTGCGGCGCGGCGACGGGGACCGTACGGTGCCGCCGCAGCGCACCCCGGAGGAGAGCACCCCGGGACGCGTAGGGTTCACGGCATGACCGACCCCGTGACCCGGTGGCGCGAGCGCGCCGGCGGCGCCGTGCTGCTCGACGGCTTCCACGCCCTCAAGCACGCACTGCGCTTCGGCGCGGAGGTGCCGGTCGCGGTCACCACCGACCGGCCGGCGGCGCTCGCTCTCGCCGGGGAACTGGCCGGGGACGTCCGGGACACGCTGGACGCGCTCCTGATTGAGGTGCCGCAGGAGACGTACGCCTCGCTCGTGCCGCGCCCCCATCCGACGGGCGTGGCCGCCCTGGCCGTACGGCCGTCCCGCGAGGCCAATCTGCGGGTGCTCGCCCGCACGCCCCGTACCGCGCCGATCGTGGTCCTCGACAACCCGCGCAACCTCGGCAACGCCGGGGCCGTGATCCGGCTGGCCGCCGGTTTCGGGGCGACCGGAGTGGTCACCACGGGCACCCTCGACCCCTGGCACCCCACCGTGGTGCGCGGCGGAGCGGGCCTGCACTTCGCGACCGCCGTGGAACGGCTCGAGGTCGAGGAGCTGCCCGCCGGGCCGCTGTTCGCCCTCGACCCGGAGGGCGACGACATCCGGGGCACCAAGCTGCCGGACGACGCCGTGCTGGCGTTCGGGTCGGAGCGCAGTGGCCTGTCGGCCGAGCTGCGCGCGCGTGCCGACCATCTGCTGGCACTGCCGATGCGCCCCCAGGTCTCCAGCTACAACCTGGCCACGAGCGTGGCCATGACGCTGTACCACTGGAGTGCGACCGGGGGCGCACCCACGGCTTCCTAGGCCTCCCGGCGGACCTCCACCACCCGGAAGCGGTTGGCCACGAACGCGCCGTCGGTGAGGGCCGCGTTCGCCGCCGGGTTGCCGCCCGAGCCGTGGAAGTCGGAGAAGGCGGCCGTCTGGTTCACGTACACCCCGCCGATCAGGTTGAAGGACAGCTGGGCGGCCTCCTCCAGGCAGACCTCCTCGATGGCCCGCGCGACGTCCTGGTCGATGGTGTAGGCGCCGACCGTCATGGCGCCCTTGTCGCGGACCGTGCGGCGCAGCAGCTCGACCGCGTCGGTCGCCGAGTCGACCGCGACGGCGAAGGAGACGGGGCCGAAGCACTCGCTCATGTAGGCGGCCTCGTCGTCCGGCTTGGCGCCGTCCAGCTTGACGATCACCGGGGTGCGGACGACCGCGCCCGGGAACTCCGGGTTGCTGATCTCGCGCGAGGCCAGGGCGACCTCACCGAGGCCGGCCGCCGCCTCCAGGCGGGCCTTGACGTCCGGGTTGACGATCGCTCCCAGCAGGGCGTTGGCGCGGGCGTCGTCGCCGAGCAGGCCGTCGACCGCGCGGGCGAGGTCGGCGGTCACCTCGTCGAAGGTCTTGGGGCCCTCGTCGGTGCGGATGCCGTCGCGCGGGACGAGCAGGTTCTGCGGGGTGGTGCACATCTGGCCGCTGTACAGGGACAGCGAGAAGGCCAGGTTGGACAGCATGCCCTTGTAGTTGTCGGTCGACTCCACGACGACCGTGTTGACGCCGGCCTTCTCCGTGTAGACCTGCGCCTGGCGGGCGTTGGCCTCCAGCCAGTCACCGAAGGACGTCGAGCCGGTGTAGTCGATGATCCGGATCTCGGGGCGGGTGGCGAGCGTCTTGGCGATGCCCTCGCCGGGGCGCTCGGCGGTGAGCGCGACCAGGTTCGGGTCGAAGCCCGCCTCGGTGAGGACCTGCCGGGCGACCTGCACGGTCAGCGCGAGCGGCAGCACCGCGCGCGGGTGGGGCTTGACCAGGACCGCGTTACCGGTCGCCAGAGAGGCGAACAGGCCCGGGTAGCCGTTCCAGGTCGGGAAGGTGTTGCAGCCGATGACCAGGCCGATGCCACGCGGGACCGGCGTGAACTGCTTGGTCAGCGCCAGCGGGTCGCGCTTGCCCTGCGGCTTGGTCCACTCGGCCGTCTCGGGCGTGCGGACCTGCTCCACGTACGCGTACGCCACCGCTTCGAGACCGCGGTCCTGGGCGTGCGGGCCGCCCGCCTGGAACGCCATCATGAAGGCCTGTCCGCTGGTGTGCATGACCGCGTGCGCGAACTCGTGCGTCCGGTCGCTGATCCGCTTCAGGATCTCCAGGCAGACCACCGCACGGGTCTCCGCGCCCGCGTCCCGCCAGGCGCGCTGTCCGGCCTTCATCGCGGGCAGGAGCACGTCGACGTCCGCGTGCGGGTAGGTCACGCCCAGCTCGATGCCGTACGGCGAGACCTCGCCGCCGACCCAGTCGTCGGTGCCGGGCTGACCGAGGTCGATGCGGGTGCCGAGGAGGGCGTCGAAGGCGGCCTTGCCCGCCGCCGCGTCCAGGCTGCCGTGTTCGCCGTACGCCTTCGGGTGCTCGGGGTGCGGGGACCAGAACGCGCGCGTGCGGATCGCTTCCAGGGCCTGGTCGAGAGTGGGCCGGTGCTTCGCGATCAACTCGTGCGCGGTCAGTTCGGCGGCCATGTGGGACCAACTCCTCGTCTGGAGAACTCTTCGTCGAGTTCATGACCTGGGTGGAAACAGAGGCGGGAAAAGGCGGTCAGAGCTAGAGTAACCGAACGATCGGTCGGGACAAGGGGGCCTGCCGCATCTGTGGACAACGTCGTGCGGGAGGATCGCGCACATGACAGCACTCGACCTCAGCAGCCCCGTGGCCGTCGTCGGCACCGGCACCATGGGCCAGGGCATCGCCCAGGTCGCTCTGGTCGCCGGCCACCCGGTGCGGCTCTACGACGCCGTGCCCGGGCGGGCCCGGGAGGCGGCCGAAGCGATCGGCGCCCGGCTCGACCGGCTCGTGGCGAAGGACCGGCTCACCACCGCCGACCGGGACGCGGCCCGCGCCCGGCTCACGCCCGCGGACAGCCTCGCCGAGCTGTCCGACTGCGCGCTGGTCGTCGAGGCCGTCCTGGAGCGGCTGGACATCAAGCAGCAGCTCTTCGGCCAGCTGGAGGAGATCGTCGCCGACGACTGCCTGCTCGCCACCAACACCTCGTCCCTGTCGGTGACGGCCATCGGCGGCGCCCTCGCCAACCCCGGCCGCTTCGTGGGCCTGCACTTCTTCAACCCGGCCCCGCTGCTGCCGCTGGTCGAGGTCGTCTCCGGGTTCGCCACCGACGTCACGTCGGCCACGCGCGCGTACGAGACGGCACGCGCCTGGGGCAAGACGCCGGTGGCCTGCGCCGACACCCCGGGCTTCATCGTCAACCGGATCGCCCGGCCGTTCTACGCCGAGGCCTTCGCCGTCTACGAGGCCCAGGCCGCCGATCCGGTCACCATCGACGCCGTCCTGCGCGAGTCGGGCGGTTTCCGGATGGGCGCGTTCGAGCTGACCGACCTGATCGGGCAGGACGTCAACGAGTCCGTCACCCACTCGGTGTGGCAGTCCTTCTTCCAGGACGTCCGGTTCACGCCCTCGCTGGCCCAGCGACGGCTGGTCGAGTCCGGGCGGCTGGGCCGCAAGAGCGGGCACGGCTGGTACGACTACGCCGAGGGCGCCGAGCGCCCCGAGCCGCACACGGCCGAGAAGGAGCGGCCGCCCGCGTACGTCGTCGCCGAGGGCGGCCTGGGCCCGGCGGCCGAACTGCTCACGCTGGTCCGTGAGGCGGGCATCGAGGTCCGCGAGGAGGACGAGGACAACGGCACCCGCCTGGTGCTGCCGAGTGGCGGCCAGCTGGTCCTCGCCGACGGCCAGACCTCCGTGGAGTTCCGCGACGTCGTCTACTTCGACCTCGCCCTCGACTACCGCAAGGCCACCCGCATCGCCCTGTCCGCCTCCCAGGACACCGCGCCGCAGACCCTCGCCGAGGCGATCGGCCTCTTCCAGGCGCTCGGCAAGGAGGTGAGCGTCATCGGAGACATCCCCGGCATGATCGTCGCCCGCACCGTCGCCCGGATCGTGGACCTCGCGCACGACGCCGTCGCCAAGGGCGTGGCCACCGAGGAGGACATCGACACCGCGATGCGCCTCGGCGTCAACTACCCGCTGGGCCCATTCGAATGGAGCCGCAGGCTCGGCCGCGGCTGGGCCTACGACCTGCTGGACGACCTGCACCTGCGCGACCCCTCCGGCCGGTACGCGCCGTCCCTCGCGCTCTACCGGCACGCGTACGCCACCGACAAGCGGGAGGGCACCTCATGACGACCGCCAAGCGCGACACGTACACCCCCGAGACGCTGCTCTCCGTCGCCGTCCAGGTCTTCAACGAGCGCGGCTACGACGGCACCTCCATGGAGCACCTGTCCAAGGCGGCCGGCATCTCCAAGTCGTCCATCTACCACCACGTCAGCGGCAAGGAGGAACTGCTGCGCCGGGCCGTCAGCCGGGCGCTGGACGGCCTGTTCGGGATCCTCGAGGAGGAGCACGCGCGCGTGGGGCGCCCCGTGGAGCGCCTGGAGCACGTCGTGCGGCGCACGGTCGAGGTGCTCATATCCGAGCTGCCCTACGTCACGCTGCTGCTGCGCGTGCGCGGCAACACCGAGACCGAGCGCTGGGCCCTCGAGCGGCGCCGCGACTTCGACCACCGGGTCGCCGAGCTGCTGAAGGCCGCGGCCGCCGACGGTGACGTACGCGGCGACGTGGAGGTGCGGCTGGCCACCCGGCTGGTCTTCGGAATGGTCAACTCCGTCGTGGAGTGGTACCGGCCCGACACCCGCGGCGCCAGCGGCCGCGAGGTGGCCGACGCGGTGGTCCTGCTGGCCTTCGCGGGCCTGCGGCAGAACTGAACTCAGGTCGGCTCCAGGTCCTCCTCCTCGAACACCAGCAGGGTGCGGGTGCTGAGCACCTCGGGGATCGCCTGGAGCCGGGTGAGCACCAGCTCGCGCAGCGCCCTGTTGTCGGGCGTGTGCACCAGGAGCAGGACGTCGAAGTCACCGCCCACCAGAGCGATGTGGGAGGCGCCGGGCAGCTGCCTGAGGTGCTCACGAACCGTGCGCCACGTGTTCTGGACGATCTTCAGCGTGACGTACGCCGACGTGCCGTGCCCTGCCCGCTCGTGGTCGACGCGGGCACTGAACCCCCTGATCACGCCGTCCTCGACGAGACGGTTGATGCGCGCGTAGGCGTTGGCGCGGGAGACGTGTACACGCTCGGCGACGGACCGTATCGAGGCGCGGCCGTCCGACTGCAGGATCTTCAGGATGTCCTGGTCTATCGCGTCCAGCGGACGCGGCGGCAGCACGCCGTCCTGCGGTCCGTCGGCCATTTGTTCAGCTGCCATGTCCCCCCGCTTCATCGCCGTGGACGTCCTGCGTTCATTGCAGGTTGTGGAGAACCGTTTGTCCACAGCCTGACGGGGCCTGTAGCCAAAATGTGCCAACGACCGAACAATCGGTAGGTGAGGCGGGTCACAGCCGACACGCCTCCCGTAGCCGCTCCCACGAGGAGGTGCCGTCATGACGGTCATGGAGCAGCGAGGCGCGTACCGGCCTTCGCCGCCACCCGCCTGGCAGCCCCGTATGGACCCCGCGCCGCTGCTGCCCGACGCCGAGCCCTACCGCGTCCTCGGCACCGAGGCGGCCGCGAAGGCCGACCCGGACCTGCTGCGCCGGCTGTACGCACAGCTGGTGCGCGGCCGCCGGTACAACACCCAGGCCACCGCGCTCACCAAGCAGGGCCGCCTCGCCGTCTACCCCTCCAGCACCGGTCAGGAGGCCTGCGAGGTCGCAGCCGCCCTGGCCCTCGAGGAGCGCGACTGGCTCTTCCCCAGCTACCGAGACACCCTCGCCGCCGTCGCCCGCGGCGTGGACCCCGTGGAGGCCCTCACCCTCCTGCGCGGTGACTGGCACACCGGCTACGACCCCTACGCGCACCGTGTAGCGCCCCTCAGCACCCCGCTGGCCACCCAGCTCCCGCACGCCGTCGGCCTCGCCCACGCCGCCCGCCTCAAGGGCGACGACGTGGTCGCGCTCGCCATGGTCGGCGACGGCGGCACCAGCGAGGGCGACTTCCACGAGGCCCTGAACTTCGCCGCCGTCTGGCAGGCTCCGGTGGTCTTCCTGGTGCAGAACAACGGCTTCGCCATCTCCGTCCCGCTCGCCAAGCAGACCGCCGCGCCCTCCCTGGCCCACAAGGCCGTCGGCTACGGCATGCCGGGCCGGCTGGTCGACGGCAACGACGCGGCCGCCGTGCACGAGGTCCTCAGCGACGCCGTACGGCACGCCCGCGCGGGCGGCGGTCCGACGCTGGTCGAGGCGGTGACGTACCGCATCGAGGCCCACACCAACGCCGACGACGCCACCCGCTACCGCGGCGACGCCGAGGTCGAGGCCTGGCGCGCGCACGACCCGATCCAGCTGCTGGACCACGAGCTGACCGCGCGCGGCCTGCTCGACGACGCCGGCCGCGAGGCCGCCCGGCAGGACGCCGAGGAGATGGCCGCGGACCTGCGCGAACGCATGAACCAGGACCCCGAACTCAACCCCATGGACCTCTTCGACCACGTCTACGCCGAGACCACCGCGCAACTGCGCGAGCAGCGCGCCCTGCTGCGCGCCGAGCTGGAGGCGGAACAGGACGACCAGGAAGGCGACCACCGATGACCACCGTCGCCGTCAAGCCCGCCACCATGGCGCAGGCCCTCACGCGCGCGATGCGCGACGCGATGGCCGCCGACCCCACCGTGCACGTCATGGGCGAGGACGTCGGCACCCTCGGCGGTGTCTTCCGGGTCACCGACGGGCTCGCCAAGGAGTTCGGCGAGGACCGCTGCACCGACACCCCGCTCGCCGAGGCGGGCATTCTCGGCACCGCCGTCGGCATGGCCATGTACGGGCTGCGCCCGGTCGTGGAAATGCAGTTCGACGCCTTCGCCTACCCGGCGTTCGAGCAGCTGATCAGCCACGTCTCCCGCATGCGCAACCGCACCCGCGGCAGGATGCCCCTGCCGATCACCGTCCGCGTCCCCTACGGCGGTGGCATCGGCGGCGTCGAGCACCACAGCGACTCCTCCGAGGCCTACTACATGGCCACCCCGGGCCTGCACGTCGTCACGCCCGCGACCGTCGCCGACGCCTACGGGCTGCTGCGCCAGGCCATCGCCTCCGACGACCCGGTCGTCTTCCTGGAGCCCAAGCGGCTGTACTGGTCGAAGGACTCCTGGAACCCCGAGCACCCCACAGACGTCGAGCCCATCGGGCGCGCGGTGGTGCGCCGCCCGGGCAACAGCGCCACGCTCATCACCTACGGTCCGTCCGTGCCGGTCTGCCTGGAGGCCGCCGAGGCCGCCCAGGCCGAGGGCTGGGACCTGGAAGTGGTCGACCTGCGCTCCCTGGTGCCGTTCGACGACGAGACGGTCTGCGCCGCGGTACGGCGCACCGGGCGCGCGATAGTCGTGCACGAGTCGACCGGGTTCGGTGGCCCGGGCGGCGAGATCGCGGCCCGCATCACCGAGCGCTGCTTCCACCACCTGGAGGCGCCGGTGCTGCGCGTGGCCGGCTTCGACATCCCCTACCCGCCGCCGATGCTGGAGCGGCACCACCTGCCCGGCGTCGACCGCATCCTGGACGCCGTGGCGCGCCTGCAGTGGGAGGCCGAGGGCTGATGGCACAGGTGCTGGAGTTCAAGCTCCCCGACCTCGGCGAGGGCCTCACCGAGGCGGAGATCGTCCGCTGGCTGGTGCAGGTCGGTGACGTCGTCGCCGTCGACCAGCCGGTCGTGGAGGTCGAGACGGCCAAGGCGATGGTCGAGGTCCCCTGCCCCTATGGCGGCGTGGTCACCGCCCGCTTCGGCGCGGAGGGCACGGAACTGCCCGTCGGCGCCCCCCTGCTGACGGTGGCGGTGGGCCCCGAGGCTTCCCAGGTCACGGGCGGGGACACCGAGGGATCGGGCAACGTCCTGGTCGGCTACGGCACCTCCGAGGCGCCGGCGCGGCGCCGGAGGGTGCGGTCGGCGTCCCTCGCCAACGGGACGGCGAAGGAGACCGCTCCGGCACGGCTCGCCCCCGTTCCCGCGGCGGCGCCCGTGCTCGCCGAGGGCCCCGTCCCCGTGATCTCCCCGCTGGTGCGCCGGCTCGCCCGGGACAACGACATCGACCTGCGGCAGCTGTCCGGTTCCGGCCCCGACGGGCTGATCCTGCGGGCCGACGTCGAGGGCGCCCTGCGGGCCAAGGCCGCCCCGGCACCCGTCTCCGCCGCCGCGGCGGCGGAACCGGCCGCCTCCATGTCACCCGTCCGCAACGGCATCCGCATCCCCCTCAAGGGCGTCCGCGGTGCCGTCGCCGACAAGCTGTCCCGCAGCCGCCGGGAGATCCCCGACGCCACCTGCTGGGTCGACGCCGACGCGACGGAACTCATGCGGGCGCGAGCGGCGATGAACGCGGCCGGAGACACGAAGATCTCCCTCCTGGCGCTGCTCGCCCGCATCTGCACCGCCGCCCTGGCCCGCTTCCCCGAGCTGAACTCGTACGTCGACACCGACGCCCGCGAGGTCGTCCAGCTCGACCACGTGCACCTCGGGTTCGCGGCGCAGACCCCGCGCGGGCTGGTCGTACCGGTCGTCCGGGACGCCCACGCGCGCGACGCCGAGTCACTGACCGCGGAGTTCGCCCGGCTCACCGAGTCCGCCCGGGCCGGGACGCTGACCCCCGGGGAACTCACCGGCGGGACCTTCACGTTGAACAACTACGGGGTCTTCGGCGTCGACGGCTCCACTCCGATCATCAACCACCCCGAGGCCGCCATGCTCGGCGTCGGCCGCATCGTCCCCAAGCCCTGGGTGCACGAGGGCGAGCTGGCCGTGCGCCAGGTCGTCCAGCTCTCGCTCACCTTCGACCACCGGGTGTGCGACGGTGGCACGGCGGGCGGCTTCCTGCGGTACGTGGCGGACTGCGTGGAACACCCGGCGGTGCTCCTGCGCACCCTGTGACGTACGCGAAGGCCTGAAGGACCCTGAAGGACAAGGAGGCAGGACATACTCGGGGGGTGACCGACAACGCTCCCGCCGCCCCCGGGACCGCCCCGCCCTACGACGCCGTCGTGCTGGCCGGCGGCGCCGCCCGGCGGCTCGGCGGGGCCGACAAGCCCGGACTGCGGGTCGGCGGGCGCGCCCTGCTCGACCGGGTGCTCGCGGCCTGCGCCGGCGCGGCCATGACCGTTGTCGTCGCCGACCCCCGGCCCACCGCCCGCCCAGTGCGCTGGGCACGCGAGGAACCGCCCGGCGCCGGACCGGTCGCCGCACTGGAGGCCGGTCTGCGGCTCAGCACGGCTGAGCACGCCGTCGTCCTCTCCGCCGACCTGCCCTTCCTCGAAGCGGCCACGCTGGAGCGGCTGTTGACCGCCCTGCGGGACGCGGGCTCCGACGGCGCGCTGCTCACCGACGCCGACGGCCGCGACCAGCCGCTCGTGGCCGCCTACCGCACCGCCGCCCTGCGCCGCGAACTGGCCGCCCTCGCGGCCGGGCACGACGGCCTGACCGGCCTGCCCCTGCGCCGGCTGACAGGCGCCCTCGACCTCACCCGCGTCCCGGACCCGCTCGCGTCCTTCGACTGCGACACCTGGGACGACATAGCCAACGCCAGGGCACACATCAGGGAGCATGGGCACGTGTTGGATGAATGGATCTCCGCAGTCAAGGATGAGCTGGGCATCGACCTGGACGTCGACACCGGCGTCCTGCTCGACCTGGCCCGTGACGCCGCCCACGGCGTGGCCCGGCCCGCCGCGCCCCTGACCACCTTCTTCGTCGGCTATGCCGCAGCCCGGGGCGGGGGTGGCCCCGAAGCCGTCACCGAGGCCGCCCGCAAGGCCACCGCACTGGCGCTGCGCTGGGAGGAAGAGAACAACGGGGGCGCGTCCGCCCCGGACGCCGGATGACCGCCCCCGGCATCCGGGCCGAAGCGCCCGCCGAGGACAGCGACGACCTCGACGTCGAGGAGGCCCTGGCCCTCGTGAGGGAATCCAAGGACGACAGCGCCGGACCCGTGCCCTCTTCCGCCGGGGGCCGGCACCGGCACGAGCGGCACAAGGCCACCCCCTGGCCCCGCGCCCGTGAGATCGCCGCCCGCGCCGCCCGCTCGGGCGGCCGCCGCACCCCCGTCTCCGTCTCCCTCGCCGACGCCCTCGGCCTCGTCCTCGCCGCCCCCCTCGACGCGCTCACCGACCTGCCCTCGTTCGACACCTCGGCGATGGACGGCTGGGCGGTCGCCGGACCCGGCCCCTGGGAAATCCGGGACGAGGGCGTGCTCGCCGGACACGCCCAGCCCGAGCCGCTGACCGACGGCGAGGCGGTCCGCATCGCGACCGGCGCCCGCATCCCGGCCGACACCACCGCCGTCCTGCGCACCGAACACGGCCGCACCGACGCCCAGGGCCGCCTCCACGCCACCCGCGAGGTCAGCCACGGCCAGGACATCCGCCCGCGCGGCCAGGAGTGCCGCAGCGGCGACCAGCTGCTCCCCGTCGGCACCCTCGTCACCCCGGCCGTGCTGGGCCTCGCGGCGGCCGCCGGGTACGACACCGTCACCGCCGTCCCCCGCCCCCGTGTCGAAGTCCTCGTCCTCGGCGACGAGTTGCTCACCGAAGGACTCCCGCACGACGGGCTGATCCGGGACGCCCTCGGCCCCATGCTGCCGCCCTGGCTGCGCGCGATGGGCGCCGAGGTGACCGCCGTACGCCGACTGGGCGATGACGCCAAGGCCCTGCACAAGGCGCTCACCGCCTCCGGCGCCGACCTGATCGTCACCACCGGCGGCACCGCGGCGGGACCCGTCGACCATGTCCACCCCACCCTGGAACGCATCGGCGCCGAACTCCTCGTCGACGGCGTCAAGGTGCGCCCCGGCCACCCCATGCTGCTGGCCCGCACCAAGGAGAACCAGCGCCTGGTCGGCCTGCCCGGCAACCCCCTCGCGGCCGTCTCCGGCCTGCTCACGCTCGCCGAGCCCCTGCTGCGCACCCTCGCGGCCCGTCCCGCCCCCGAGTCGTACACGCTGCCGCTCAGCGAGGCGGTGCAGGGACATCCGCACGACACCCGGCTGGTCCCCGTGGTGCTGCGCGGCGACCGCGCCGTACCGCTGCACTACAACGGCCCGGCCATGCTGCGCGGAATCGCCGCCGCCGACGCGCTGGCCGTCGTACCGCCGGGCGGGGCCCGGCAGGGCGAGGAGACGGAGCTGCTGGACCTGCCGTGGGCGGCGGCCGGAATCGGGGTGTGTTTCACGTGAAACTTCCGGGCCATGACGCCATCGCCCGCCAAACGGCTGCTCATGGCCCTCGCGGTGCCGGTCGCCACCGCGCTGACCGTCTACGCCCCGTGCACGTGCGCTGGTTGATCGCGCGCGACTAGGGGAGCTGGGGGGCATGGCGCTTGCCCGCTGCTCGAACGCAAGAGGGGTTCACGTCGGCACGGGCTACGCGGGTGATTGCCGTCCTTCGCTCCCTTCGACAAGCAAGCGTTGCGGCTTGATCGAGCCGTGATCCCCACGACGAAAAGGAAGCAGTAGCGTCGCGCTCATGCATGCGATCACGATTCCCGAACCTGGTGGGCCCGAGGCGCTGGTGTGGGACGAGGTGCCCGATCCGGTGCCCGGTGCGGGCGAGGTACTGGTCGAGGTGGTGGCCAGCGCCGTCAACCGTGCCGACATCCTGCAGCGGCAGGGCTTCTACAACCCGCCGCCCGGCGCGTCCCCGTACCCCGGCCTGGAGTGCTCCGGCAGGATCGCCGCGCTCGGCCCCGGGGTCTCCGGCTGGGCCGTCGGCGACGAGGTGTGCGCGCTGCTCTCGGGTGGCGGCTACGCCGAGAAGGTCGTCGTTCCGGCCGGGCAGCTGCTGCCCGTGCCCCGCGGCGTCGACCTGAAGCAGGCGGCCGCGCTTCCTGAGGTGGTCTGCACGGTCTGGTCCAACGTCTTCATGATCTCCCATCTGCGCCCCGGCGAGACCCTGCTGGTGCACGGCGGCTCCAGCGGTATCGGCACGATGGCGATCCAGCTGGCCAAGGCCGTCGGCGCCAAGGTCGCGGTGACCGCCGGGACGAAGGAGAAGCTGGAGCGCTGCGCCGAGCTGGGCGCGGACGTGCTGGTCAACTACCGCGAGCAGGACTTCGTCGCCGAGATCGGGCAGGCCACGGACGGCGCGGGCGCCGATGTCATCCTCGACAACATGGGCGCGAAGTACCTGGACCGCAATGTCCAGGCCCTCGCCGTCAACGGGCGGCTCGCGATCATCGGCATGCAGGGCGGGATCAAGGGTGAGCTGAACATCGCCGCCCTGCTGAACAAGCGGGCCGCCATCAGCGCGACCTCGCTGCGGGCCCGGCCGCTGAGCGAGAAGGCCGCCGTCGTGGCCGCCGTGCGCGAGCATGTGTGGCCCCTGCTCGCCGCAGGCCAGGTCCGCCCGGTCGTCGACCGCGAGCTGCCGATGCCGGAGGCGGCCGAGGCACACCGCGTGGTGGAGGCGAGCGGCCACATCGGCAAGGTGCTGCTGGTGACGCCGTAGCAGCCCGGCCGGATCAGCCGCGGCGTACCCGCAGGCCCACGAACGCCAGGCCCAGACCCAGGCCGATGAGGACCAGGCCGCTGCCCAGCGGCAGGATCTGCAGGGTCGGTTCGGTGGGGGCCTGGCCCTGGCGGACGGCGTTCTGGTCCACGGGCTGCTGCGGGGGCCGGGCGGGGTTCAGTCCGGCCTCCGCGGGCGTCTCGGAGACCGCCGCTGCCTGGTCCGGGGTGACCGCGGTCTCCGCCTCCTCCGGGTAGCCGTCCTCCGGATCGGTGTCGGGGGCCCCGGTGACCGTGCCGGTGTCGTCGTCGCCCTCCTCCTCGGCGGCCGGCCCGTCCGGCCGGCCCGGTCGCATCCGGCCCTCACCGGCACGGCTCCCGGCCCGCGACGGCTCGGCGAGAGCGGAGGGGGAGGCGGAGCCGGAGGAGAACCGCGCGGCCGGCGAGGCCGGGGCCCGCAGGGTGGGGGACGGGGACGCCGAGGGCGCGGGGGAGCCCGGTGGGGCGGTCTCGGCGCCGTACGCGGTGGCCGTGCCGTACACCGGCACGGTTGCCGCGAGGACGAGCACCAGCCGCAGAAGGCGGAGCGTCAGTCGCAGCCATGGAGTCACGTCGGTGACCTCCCAAAGCCCAGTCGTCGAACATCGACGAAAACCAGCCTCACATTTCGGATCAGGCCAGGCATTCCGGATTGGGCCGACAGGTCTAAACGGTGGATCAGCCCCATGAGGGGGCACCACGGTGATGAGGTGTAGGCGTGCGAGAGAATGGCGGCATGGAGATGCCGAGGAACGAACGGTCGCCGGAGAACCCCCAGATCCTGGTCGTGGGCCAGGACGGCATGGCGATTGGCGGCGGCGGCGGGGACGAGGACTCCCGCGAGATCCCGGTGACGGAGCAGGTCGAGCAGCCGGCCAAGGTCATGCGGATCGGCAGCATGATCAAGCAGCTCCTGGAGGAGGTGCGCGCGGCTCCCCTGGACGACGCGAGCCGGGCCCGGCTCAAGGAGATCCACCGCAGCTCGGTCAAGGAGCTGGAGGACGGGCTGGCGCCGGAGCTGGTCGAGGAGCTGGAGCGGCTCTCCCTGCCGTTCACCGACGACGGAACCCCGAGCGACGCGGAACTGCGTATCGCACAGGCCCAGTTGGTCGGCTGGCTGGAGGGCCTGTTCCACGGGATCCAGACGACGCTGTTCGCCCAGCAGATGGCCGCGCGGGCCCAGCTGGAGCAGATGCGCCGGGCGCTGCCGCCGGGCGTGGGTCACGACGGCGACGACCACCACACGGGCGGCCGCTCGGGCGGACCGTACCTGTGACCCTCGGCTGACCTCAGCACGAAGGGCCCGGCGGCAGTCCGCCGGGCCCTTCCTCATATCTGCCGTGGTGCGGCCATGCCGGCCGTGGTGCGGCCGGTGGCCGCTAGGGGTTGCCCGTCGACACGTTGAGCTGGATCTCGACGTTCTTGGGGTCGACGTCCGTGCCCTGCTTGGGGAACTGGTCGATGACCGCACCCTCGCCGTACGTGTTCTCGTTGACATCCTTGGTCGTGATGCGCCAGCCCGCGGCGGCCGCGCAGTCCTTGACGGACTTGATGTACTTGAACCGGAAGTCCGGGAGCGTGATCTTCTTCGGGTCGTTGTACGACTCCTGCGGCTCCGTGCAATCGGTCTTCTCGACGGTCTTCGACGTGTCCGGACCCCGGTAGCCGTCCGCATGGGCCGACGCGGAGGGGCTGGCGCCGCCGCCTCCCTTGTCGTCCTCGCCGCCGTTGTTCAGCGTCAGTGCGACGACCAGGCCGACGACCGCGACGAGGGACACCACGATCGAACCGATGATCACTGGCTTGTTGCTCTTGCCGCCGCCTCCGCCGGAGGACTGCACCGCGGTCTGGGGCGTGAGGTTGTACGGCGGCGGGGTCGCGGGGGCCTGCTGCCCGTACCCCACCGGCGGGGTCTGGTAGCCGGCCTGCTGCGGGTAGCCGTACGCCGGCGCGGGGGCCGGGGTCGGCGCGGGGGTGCCGTACGGCCCCGGAGCCGGAGTCGGCTGGTACGGCGTCTGGACCGGGCCGGTGGGCGCCGGGGTCGCCTGGTCGACCGGCGGGAACACCGCGGAGCCGACGCCCGCGCCGCTCTGCGTCGGACCGGAGCCCGGCACGATGCTCGGCGCCGCGCCCTGGAGGGAGGCGGCGACGCGCAGGCACTCGTCGCGCATGGACTCGGCGGTCGGGAAGCGCTCGTTCGGGTTCTTCTTCAGCGCGCGGGCGATCAGCGCGTCCACCGCGGGCGGAAGGGAACGGTTGATCGAGGAGGCGGCGACCGGCTCTTCCTGGACGTGCGCGTACGCGATCGCCAGCGGGGAGTCCGCGTCGAACGGCAGCCGCCCGGTGACCAGCTGGAACAGCATGATGCCGACCGAGTACAGATCGGAGCGGGCGTCCACGCCGCGGCCCAGGGCCTGCTCCGGCGAGAGGTACTGCGGGGTGCCGACGACCATGCCGGTCTGGGTCATCGAGGTGACGCCGGACTGCATGGCGCGGGCGATACCGAAGTCCATGACCTTGACGACGCCGCGCTTGGTCATCATCACGTTGCCCGGCTTGATGTCGCGGTGGACCAGCCCCATCTCGTGGCTGATCTCCAGCGCGGCCAGCACGTCCGCCGTGACCTTCAGGGCCTTGTCGGCGGGCATCGCGCCGTACTGCCGTATGTCCGCGTCGAGCACCGAGCCGAGCGGGCGGCCCTCGACGTACTCCATGACGATGTACGGCATCGGCGCGCCGTCCCCCGCGGCGGAGCCGCCAGTGGACAGCGTGTCCTCGCCGGTGTCGAAGACCGAGACGATGTTGGTGTGCGTGAGCTTGGCCACTGCCTGGGCCTCGCGGCGAAAGCGCTCGCGGAAGGCCTGCTCCCGGCCCAGCTCGGTGTGGAGCGTCTTGATCGCGACCTGGCGGTCCAGCACGGCGTCGTACGCCAGGTGAACCGAGGCCATGCCGCCTTCACCGAGCAAGTCACGCAGCTGGTAGCGACCGCCGGCCAGCGACCTTCCCGCGTACCGGCCCTGTGCGCCGTCCTGGCTCATCTCTCCGCGTCCCCCACTGGCCGTCCGGCGCCGTCATTGAGCGAACAAGCCTTGATCGAATGTGTCATTCCCGGCCAAGTCTGCCCCAGGGCACTGACACGTCAAGCTCGGTGCCCGTTCCGTGACCGTACGCGAAAGAAGCGTCGCGGAAGCGTTACAGCGGCCGTGCGACCAGTACACAGAATTTGCACGAGAGCGCGTGCTAGAGGTTTCATGACCGGTCAGTCTCGGGCCGGTCCCGGCGCCGGATCCGGACCGGCGGCCCCCACGAAGGCTGTAGCGTGGCCGACGGAGACCGTAACAACACCGCGCGCACCGCGGGCAGAAACGACGGCGAGGACCGATGGCACAGACGCACAGCGCCCAGGGCCCGTCCGACCCCGAGGCGACTGGCGGCGGCATGTCAGACACGCCGGAGATGTGGGGCAACGGCGGGCTCGTCGGCGACGGCCGGTACCGGCTGACCCACCGGCTGGGCCGGGGCGGCATGGCCGAGGTGTTCGCCGCCGAGGACGTCCGTCTGGGCCGCACGGTCGCGGTCAAGCTGCTCCGCGCGGACCTGGCCGAGGACCCGACGTCCAAGGCCCGCTTCACGCGTGAGGCCCAGTCGGTGGCCGGTCTCAACCACCACGCGATCGTCGCCGTGTACGACTCCGGCGAGGACTACGTGGGCGGCCAGTCCGTGCCGTACATCGTGATGGAGCTGGTCGAGGGCCGCACCATCCGCGACCTGCTGCTGAACGCCGAGGCGCCGGGCCCCGAGCAGGCCCTGATCATCGTCTCCGGCGTGCTGGAGGCGCTCGCCTACTCGCACCAGCACGGCATCGTGCACCGCGACATCAAGCCGGCCAACGTCATCATCACCAACAACGGCGCCGTCAAGGTGATGGACTTCGGCATCGCCCGCGCGCTGCACGGCGCTTCGACAACGATGACGCAGACCGGCATGGTCATGGGCACCCCGCAGTACCTGTCGCCCGAACAGGCGCTCGGCAAGGCCGTCGACCACCGCTCCGACCTCTACGCGACCGGCTGCCTGCTGTACGAACTCCTCGCGCTCAGGCCCCCGTTCACCGGTGAGACCCCGCTGTCGGTGGTCTACCAGCACGTACAGGACATCCCGACCCCGCCGTCCCAGTTCGCCGACGCCTGCCCGCCGGAGCTGGACGGCCTGGTGATGCGCTCGCTCGCCAAGGAGCCCGACGACCGGTTCCAGACGGCCGAAGAGATGCGCGGCATGGTCCAGTACGGCCTGCAGATGCTGTACGACCAGGGCGGCCACACCGGCACCTGGAACACCGGCCCGGTGACGACGCACGAGGGCCGGCACACCCCGGCGGGCGGCTTCGCGGGGACGACCGCGATGCAGCACCCCGGCGAGTTCGGCGCCGGCACCACGCAGATCCCGCAGCCGATCCTGCCCGGCGGGTACGGCAACGGCGACGACGGCGGCTTCGAAGGGCACGGCAACAGGGGCAGCGGCCGCGGCAAGCTGTGGATCCTCGCCGTCCTCGCGGTGATCGCGATCGCGGCCGGTGTCGCGATCGCGATGAACAACACGGGAGGCGGCAAGGGCCCGGGCACCGATCCGACGCCGAGCCACTCGCAGACCACGAAGGACCACAAGGCCTCCAAGACGCCGTCCGACGACCCCACCGACCAGCCCACGGACACGTCCACCGACGACAGCTCGAACACGGGCGGCGGCTCGGACTGGACGCCGTCGTACACGCCCTCGACGACCCCGTCCGACACGGCCACCTCCGACCCGACCACCGAGCCGACCTCGCCGGAGCCGACGGATCCGGCGACCACCCCGACGGACGGCGGCACGGACACGGGCACCACGGTCGGCGGCACGGACACCGGCACCACGGACGGGGGCACGGACACGGGCACCACGGTCGGCGGCACGGACGCGGGCACCACGGCCGGCACCACGGCCGGCAACGGCGCCACCTGAAGGCCACCGACGGCGTCCGCCCCACGACGCCCTGAGGAAGCACGGCTGGTTCACTCGACGAAGGCGTCGCACACCGCGTCGTACTCCCGGGTCCACCACACCGCGAGCGCCGAGGCGGCCGGGAACTGGCAGTCCGCGCGCGTGTCGCCGCGCTCGTAGTGCCAGCGCAGCATCCAGAAGTCGTTCAGGCGCTCCCACCACACCCGGTGCACGGCCGCCGAGAGCTCCGAGGGAGTGGCGCCGGCCGCGCGCCGGTACGCGCACGCGTACGCCCGTACCTTGGGCAGGTCCAGCGTCCCCGCGGGCCGTACGAAGAAGATCGCGGCGGCGCGTACGGCCTCCTCGGCACGGGGCTGCACGCCGAGCCGGTCCCAGTCGACGATGGCGGCCGGGGCGTCGCCCTTGTAGAGCAGGTTGAAGGGGTGGAAGTCGCCGTGCACCCAGCCCACCGAGCCGCCGCGCGGGGGGCGACGGCCGGTGTGCTGCTCCAGGAGCGCGCGGCGCTCCAGGAGGCGGTGGCGGGCCAGTTCGTCGAAGGCGTCGGCGGGGCGGTGGCGGCGGACGTGGGCGAGCAGGTCGTCGATGAGGGCGAAGGTGTCGGCCGGGTCGGCGCTCTCCACGGGATGCGGGCTCGTGGCCGGGCGCGTCCGACCCTTGGGGGGCATTACGCGCTCCAGACAGGCGTGCACGGCGCCCAGGAGCGCCCCGAGGCGTGCACTCTCCCCGCGGGTCAGCTGGCCGCCGTGGCGGTGCCTGCCGTCGATCCAGGGGTGCAGGGCGTAGGCGTGGCCGCCGACGACGGCGACCGTACGGCCCTCGCGGTGCGCGAGCGGCTGGGCGACCGGGACGCCGAGGTCGGCCAGCCGCTGGGTGGCCCGGTGCCGGCGTTCGATGGCCGCCGGGTCGGCGGTGTCCGGGTCGAAGTGGTGCTTGAGGAAGTAGCGGCCGCGAGTGGTGCACAGCCGGTAGCCGCGGTTGAGCAGGCCCTGGTCGACGGGTTCGCAGGTGAGGGCGGTACCGGCGGCGTACAGGCGCAGCAGGGCGCCCAGAGGGGGCGCGTGGGGTACGGGGGGTGGTACACATGAGCGCGGCACGCGCCAGATGTTAGGGCACGAAAAGAAGCCGTGAGCTGGGGGTTGTCACAGGCAGTCGCCGCTGGTCGCTTTCGGTCACGCTGTGCACCGTGACGAACTCCGGATCGACGGTCAGGCGCGCGGGGCCGAAGGGTTCGCCGTCCATGACGGAGGGGATGGGGCCGAGCTGTTCGGTGCTCGGCATGGATACGCCGGGCACCGCGACGTCGGGCCGGGTGGCCGGAATCCGCGCAGTGCGCCGGTCGCTGTACCGGACTCGCCGACCACCTCGATCCGGCTCGACGAAGAGCATCTCGTGGACTCCGCGGCGCACGACCTCAGGGGCGTCGAGCAGGAATACCAGGACTTTTCCGGCTTCGCGCGTGAGGGCGGTGTCACACATTGACTCTTCCCGTGCCCGGGGTGGCCGGGATAACGTGCCGTTGCTCCGGCCTCCTGCAAGGCTGTGACCAGCGGCCTTCCGGTCCCTGCGGATTTACTTGGAAATCCAAGCAAAAACGCAGGTCAGGAGGGGTTTCACAGAAATGTGGAGCACTGGGTAACGTGAAAGTTGCAGGGCGCTCGCCGGGGCACCTGTCACGCCTGTTCCCGGCCGAGTGGCACCCACCCCGTGCCGGTGGTCGAGAACAGGTGAGCCGCACTGGCCTACCGGCAACCCCGGGGGCCGGACCGACGGAGGAGCACACGTGACCGTGGACAGCAGTGCCGCGCGCAAGCCGCGACGCAGCGCCGCAGGCAAGGCCGGCACCACCGGCACCAGTACCGGGACCACCGGCACCAAGCGCACCACCCGCACCACCAAGAAGAGCACCGAGCCGGAACTCGTGCAGCTCCTGACGCCCGAGGGCAAGCGGGTCAAGAACGCCGAGTACGACGCCTACGTCGCCGGGATCACACCCGAAGAGCTGCGTGGCCTGTACCGCGACATGGTGCTCACCCGGCGGTTCGACGCCGAGGCCACCTCCCTGCAGCGCCAGGGCGAGCTGGGCCTGTGGGCCTCGTTGCTCGGCCAGGAGGCCGCCCAGATCGGCTCCGGCCGGGCCCTGCGCGACGACGACTACGTCTTCCCGACCTACCGCGAGCACGGCGTCGCCTGGTGCCGCGGGGTCGACCCGGCCAACCTGCTCGGGATGTTCCGCGGCGTGAACAACGGCGGCTGGGACCCGAACAGCAACAACTTCCACCTGTACACGATCGTCATCGGCTCCCAGACGCTGCACGCCACCGGCTACGCGATGGGCGTGGCCAAGGACGGCGCGGACTCGGCCGTCATCGCCTACTTCGGCGACGGCGCCTCCAGCCAGGGCGACGTGGCCGAGTCGTTCACCTTCTCCGCGGTCTACAACGCGCCGGTGGTCTTCTTCTGCCAGAACAACCAGTGGGCCATCTCCGAGCCCACCGAGAAGCAGACCCGTGTGCCGCTCTACCAGCGCGCGCAGGGCTTCGGCTTCCCGGGTGTGCGAGTGGACGGCAACGACGTGCTGGCCTGCCTCGCGGTCACCAAGTGGGCGCTGGAGCGCGCCCGCAACGGCGAGGGCCCGACCCTGGTCGAGGCGTACACCTACCGCATGGGTGCCCACACCACCTCCGACGACCCGACCCGCTACCGGGGCGACGAGGAGCGGCAGTCCTGGGAGGCGAAGGACCCGATCCTGCGCCTTCGCCGGTTCCTCGAGGCCTCAAACCACGCGGACGAGGGATTCTTCGCGGAACTCGAGGCCGAGTCCGAGGCGTTGGGCAGGCGAGTGCGCGAAGCGGTCCGCTCCATGCCGGACCCGGACCACTTCGCCATCTTCGAGAACGTGTACGCGGACGGGCACGCGCTCGTCGACGAGGAGCGAGCCCAGTTCGCCGCCTACCAGGCGTCGTTCGCGGACGTAGAGGCAGAGGGGGTCTGATCATGGCAGCCGAGACCAAGACCATGGCGCTGGCCAAGGCGATCAACGAATCGCTGCGCCGCGCACTGGAGACGGACCCCAAGGTCCTCGTCATGGGCGAGGACGTCGGCAAGCTGGGCGGTGTCTTCCGCGTCACCGACGGCCTGCAGAAGGACTTCGGCGAGAGCCGCGTCATCGACACCCCGCTCGCCGAGTCGGGCATCGTCGGCACCGCCATCGGCCTGGCCCTGCGCGGCTACCGCCCGGTGGTGGAGATCCAGTTCGACGGCTTCGTCTTCCCGGCCTACGACCAGATCGTCACGCAGCTGGCGAAGATGCACGCCCGCGCGCTGGGCAAGGTCAAGATGCCGGTCGTCATCCGCATCCCCTACGGCGGCGGCATCGGTGCGGTCGAGCACCACTCCGAGTCCCCCGAGGCGCTGTTCGCGCACGTGGCCGGCCTGAAGGTGGTCAGCCCCTCCAACGCGTCCGACGCGTACTGGATGATGCAGCAGGCCATCCAGAGCGACGACCCGGTGATCTACTTCGAGCCCAAGCGCCGCTACTGGGACAAGGGTGAGGTCAGCACCGAGGCGATCCCCGGCCCCCTGCACAAGGCGCGGGTCGTCCGTGAGGGCACGGACCTGACCCTGGCCGCCTACGGCCCGATGGTGAAGCTGTGCCAGGAGGTCGCGAACGCCGCCGCCGAGGAGGGCAAGTCCCTGGAGGTGCTGGACCTGCGCTCGGTCAGCCCCCTCGACTTCGACTCCATCCAGGCCTCGGTCGAGAAGACCCGCCGGCTGGTCGTCGTGCACGAGGCCCCGGTGTTCTTCGGCTCCGGCGCGGAGATCGCCGCCCGGATCACGGAGCGCTGCTTCTACCACCTGGAGGCCCCGGTGCTCCGGGTCGGCGGCTACCACGCCCCGTACCCGCCGGCGCGCCTGGAGGAGGAGTACCTGCCGGGTCTGGACCGGGTGCTCGACGCCGTCGACCGTGCCCTGGCGTACTGAGGAGAGGGTTCGTGACGACGATGACGGAAGCTTCCGTACGCGAGTTCAAGATGCCCGACGTGGGCGAGGGACTCACCGAGGCCGAGATCCTCAAGTGGTACGTCCAGCCGGGTGACACGGTCACCGACGGCCAGGTGGTGTGCGAGGTCGAGACCGCCAAGGCGGCCGTCGAACTCCCCATCCCCTACGACGGGGTGGTCCGCGCGCTGCACTTCCCCGAGGGCACCACGGTGGACGTGGGCACGGCCATCATCGCGGTGGACGTGGCCGGCGGCGCACCGGCGGAGGCTCCCGCGGAGCAGCCGAAGGCGGAGCCCAAGGCAGAGCCCAAGGCGGAGGAGCCCAAGCCGGAGGGCCGCCAGCCGGTCCTGGTCGGCTACGGCGTGGCGACCACCTCTACCAAGCGCCGCCCGCGCAAGGGCCCCGAGGTCACGGTTCCGCCCGCGGCCCAGGCCATCCAGACCGAGCTGAACGGGCACGGCGCAGCCGTCCCCGCCCAGCCGCGCCCGCTGGCCAAGCCGCCGGTGCGCAAGCTGGCGAAGGACCTCGGCGTCGACCTCGCCACGATCACCCCGTCCGGCCCGGACGGCGTGATCACCCGTGAGGACGTCCACGCGGCGGCGACCCCCGTTGCCGCCGAGCCGCCCGTGGCCACCCCGGTCACCGCCCCCGCGGCCGCACCTGCCGTGCCGGCTCCTGCCGCGACCGCTCCCGCGGTGGCGTACGACGGCGCCCGCGAGACCCGCATCCCGGTCAAGGGCGTCCGCAAGGTGACCGCGCAGGCCATGGTCGGCTCCGCGTTCACGGCGCCGCACGTCACGGAGTTCGTGACGGTGGACGTGACGCGCACGATGAAGCTGGTCGAGGAGCTCAAGCAGGACAAGGCGTTCCAGGGCCTGCGGGTGAACCCGCTGCTCCTGATCGCCAAGGCCCTGCTGGTCGCCATCAAGCGCAACCCGGACGTCAACGCGTCCTGGGACGAGCCCAACCAGGAGATCGTGCTCAAGCACTACGTGAACCTGGGCATCGCGGCGGCCACCCCCCGCGGTCTGATCGTCCCGAACATCAAGGACGCCCACGCCAAGACGCTCCCGCAGCTGGCCGAGTCCCTGGGCGAGCTGGTGAGCACCGCCCGCGAGGGCAAGACGTCCCCCGCGGCGATGCAGGGCGGCACGGTGACCATCACCAACGTCGGCGTCTTCGGTGTCGACACCGGAACACCGATCCTCAACACCGGCGAGTCCGCGATCCTCGCGGTCGGCGCGATCAAGCTCCAGCCGTGGGTGCACAAGGGCAAGGTCAAGCCGCGTCAGGTCACCACCCTGGCCCTGAGCTTCGACCATCGCCTGGTCGACGGCGAGCTCGGCTCCAAGGTGCTCGCCGACGTCGCGGCCATCCTGGAACAGCCGAAGCGGCTGATCACCTGGGCCTGAGGGTCCTCGGCCCTGTAGCCTCTGAGGCCTGAAGGGGACGGCCGCAACTTTGTCTTGCGGCCGCCCCCTCTCTCAGGGCTGGTTCAGCACATACACCGGCGCGCCGTCCTCAGCCGCGCCCCGCGAACGGATGCAGGCGTGCTTGCGCAGCAGGCGGAGGCATTCGTTGACGCGGCGCACCGGCAGACCCGTGCGGGCCGCGATCGATTCGAGCGGCTCGCGCAGCTCACCGTTCTCGACGAGAACCGGGGCGATCACCACAGCAACCGTCCACACGTCCTCCGTCACGGACAGCCGTTGCCGCCAGTCGGCCAGCACGGTCTCCGTGGTGGGGTGACCGGTGGGGGCGGCGCGGGCGAGGGCCAGGGCGTCGAACCGGTCCGCGATGCGCTCCATTGCCCGGACCATGGCCTGTTGTACGGCGAGTGTGGCCTTCTGCGTAGCCAGCGTCTCCCTCTGGATGGCCAGCATCTCCTTCTGCAGCTCGATCGATTCGCGCTGCCCGTTCGTAAGGTCCTCGTCCAGCTGAAGGTTGTGCGCCTCAAGCCGGACGATGGCCTCCGCGACCTGTTCCGGCATGGCGTACGCGATGGGCGCGCCCGGTTCGGCGGGCTGCACCTCGGCCTCTTCGAGAGTGTAAGAACCCTCTCGCTGCACGGTCTCGATGACCTCGGCGACCCACTGCTTGAAAGGGGCGCAGGCGGCCTTCGTACAGGCCTGGACGAGGAGGATCAGGCCCTGGAGATTGATGAGATTCATGTCTCGGCGCCACTCCCGACCTGCGGGAATGCTGAGACCGTAACCCCCAGTTACGGTCTCGAGAATCTCTCGGTGCTCTTCCGGGACGTGGTCGGCGAGAGCCTTCCTCGAGTTGGTGTGCCCGAGTTCCCTACAGACATCCACCGCCGGAAACCAGTGCGTCCCGTCCGGCATGGTCAGTCGTCGTACCCGGGCTCCGGTGGCCGCGTACACGAAGTCGCTGATGTCGATCGCTTCGTGCCGGCCGGCGGGCTTCGCTTGCTTGCTGGGTTCGGTCATGTGAACCACCTCCGCTGCGGAAGGTAGGGCGGAGGAATTCGAATATGCCAACTGCAACCTGGATGTTCACCATTGAGAGCGAAGATCGCTGATTCCGCTGGCGCAGACCGCTGTTGAGCGGGAGTGATCCCAACTGCCGTAAATTGACCGCATGGTAACGGGGGCGGAGAGTAAAGCACGGCATGCGAAGAGGCGGACTGCCGGGGAGACGGGTGGGCTCGCGCGGTCCTCGGTGATGATGGCCGGGGCCACCGTCGTGTCGCGGGCGACCGGGCTGATCCGGCAGGTGCTGCAGGGCGCGGCGCTCGGCAACGGTCTGCTGGCGAGCACGTACAACGCGGCGAACACCCTGCCGACCAGCCTGTACATCCTGTTGATCGGTGGCGCGCTGAACGCCGTCCTCGTGCCGCAGCTGGTGCGTGCCCGGGCTACGCACTCCGACGGCGGCCGGGCCTACGAGCAGCGGCTGGTGACGCTCGTCCTCACCGTGCTGGCCGCCGGGACCGCGCTCGCCGTCTGGGCGGCCCCGCAGGTCGTGGGCCTGTACATGAGGGACACACCGGACAGCCATCAGGCCTTCCGGCTCACCGTGGTCTTCGCCCGGTTCCTGCTGCCGCAGATCTTCTTCTACGGGCTCTTCTCCATGCTCGGCCAGGTCCTCAACGCCCGCGAGAAGTTCGGTGCGATGACCTGGACCCCTGTTCTGAACAACGTCGTCCTCATCGGCATGTTCAGCGCCTATCTCGGGCTGATGACCGTGCCGCACTCCGTCGCCGACATCACCGCCGCCCAGGTCCGCTGGCTCGGCATCGGCACCACCGTCGGCATCGCCGTACAGGCCCTCGCGCTGATCCCCTTCGCCCGCGCCGCCGGATTCCGGTTCCGGCCCCGCTTCGACTGGCGCGGCACCGGACTCGGATCCGGTGTCCACGCGGCCAAGTGGACGCTGCTGTTCGTGCTGGCCAACCAGGTCGCGCTCGCCGTGGTCACCAACTTCGCCACCGCGGCCGACCGGGAACTGCCCAAGGCCGGCGTGGGCTACACGTCGTACAGCTACGCCCAGGCCATCTGGACGCTCCCGCAGTCCGTCGTCACCGTCTCCCTCGTCACGGCCCTGCTGCCGCGCATGAGCAAGGCCGCCGCCGAGGGCCGGATCGCCGACCTGCGTGCCGACCTGTCCCGGGCGCTCAGGATCAGCGGAGTCGCCATCGTGCCCGCCGCCTTCCTGTTCGCCGCGCTCGGCCCGCAGATCGCCGCGCTGCTGTTCGCCCACGGTGCCGCCGACGCGGCCTCCGTCGAGCCGCTCGGGCACATGCTGCAGGCCTTCGGGCTCGGGCTGATCCCGTTCTCCGCGCAGTACCTGCTGTTGCGCGGCTTCTACGCCTTCGAGGACACCCGTACGCCGTTCTTCATGGCCGTGTGGATCGGCGCCGTCAACATCGCGCTCGCCACGGCCTGCCACGCACTGCTGCCCGCTCGCTGGGCGGTCACCGGCATGGCCGGCGCCTACACGCTCTCCTACCTCGCCGGCCTCGCCCTCACCGCCCGCCTGCTGGCCCGCAGGACCGGCGGCCGCCTGGACGACGGCACGCTGCGCGGCACGTACGCCAAGCTGCTGGGTGCGGGTGCCGCAGCCGCGGTGGTGGGCTGGGCCGTGGCGCGGGGCTGCGCGGTGGCGCTGGGCGGCGGCGGTACGGCGGTGACGGCCCTCACCGCGACCGTCGGCACCCTCGCCCTGGCTCTGACGTACCTCGTCCTCGGCCGCCTGCTGCGCATCACCGAACTCCGGCGGCTTCCGGGACTCGGCTGAGCCGGGATCCGCATCGGGCTGAGAAGGCACTCGCCTCGGAAGAGGCCCTGGCCAGGACCCTGACGGCGTATCAGGGGCGGCTCCGGGTCGTGCCGGGGATGTCACGGATGGTGGCCGAGGGGCGGCGGCGGCACGCTGGACGCATGACGAAATCCGCTGCAGGCCGCCCCGCTTCCGCCACCGCCCGCCGTGTCGCCGTCGTCGCGGGCGCCGCCGTCCTCGCCGGTACCGCAGCGGTGTGCGCGCCGGGTGTCGCCTACTCCGCGCCCCGTTCCGCCGCCCCGTCCGCGACCGACTTCAGCGACTGTCCCCCGCTGCCGGACGGCGTCGACCCCGCCCGCTGGAGATGCGAAGTGCACTCCGCTGCCCCGCGGTTGACCATCGGCAAGGTCACGGTGAACCTCGCCCCGATCACCATGACGCACGCCGAGGGTCCCCTGCCGGACGGCAGCAACGGGCAGGTGTGGGGAGCGATGCACAGCGCGCCGACCGCCGTGCCGGGCGGGCTGACCGGCACCCCCGCAGGCGATCACACGCCGGCCCTGGGGATGGCGATACAGCCGGAGTACGGTGGCCGGTCCGACTTCTACACGGGTCAGTTCAGCCTCCGCTTCCGGCTCATAGGCCCGCTGCTGCCGCACGGCTGCACCATCGGCGCGAGCGCACCCGTCGACTTCCAGCTGAAGCGCTCGGGCCCCTCCAAGTGGGTCTCCCAGGATCCGCCGGTGATCGAGTTCTCGGCGTACGACGACACCTTCACCGCTCCGGCCGCCGAGCACTGTGGACCGCTCACCTCGCCCCTCAACCGACGGCTCGGCCTGCCGGCGGCCGACCACAACCTGATGTCCTACGACGCCTCCTACACCTTCAAGACCTACGACCAGCTCCCGTGAGACAGCCCGCCTCGGAGACGAGAGAGAGAAAGGGGGACCCCTGAGGGAACCTTTCGTACCCGCCCCTCCTCCTGACCCGGCGACGCGGACCCGACGGGGGACCGCACCGGCCCGAGAGGGGTCATGGATGGCACCGCACACCGTGCTGGTGTCCGACCGGCCGATGCCGGAGGACATACGCGCCGAGCACCGCTGGCCGGAGGTCCGGGGCACCCGGCTGCACCTCGCCGAGTACGGCGGCACCGGCACCCCGCTGCTGATGCTGCACGGCTTCCCGCAGCACTGGTACGCCTGGCACAAGGTCGCCGCACTGCTCCCGGACGGGTACCGGCTGATCTGCCCGGACCTGCGCGGCTTCGGCTGGTCCGAACCCACCCCGCGCGGCTACGACACGGACGCCTTGGCCGAGGACGCCCTCGCGCTGCTGGACGCACTCGGGCTCGGGCGGGTCGGGCTGGTCGGTCACAACTGGGGCGCGCATCTGGGGTTCCGGCTGTGCCTGCGGGCGCCGGAGCGGTTCACCGGGTACCTGGCGCTGAACATGTCCCACCCCTGGCCCCGGCACCGGGCGGTCCTGCCCAACCTGTGGCGGATGTGGTACACCGCGTTCGTCGAGTACCCGGTGCTCGGGCGGGCCGTGCTCCGGCAGTGGCCCGGCTTCACCCGCTTCCTGCTGCGTCACCAGGCGGCCGACCCGGCCGTGTGGACGGACGCCGACCTCGCCGAGTACGCGGCCGCGACCTCCGCGAGTGCGCCCGCCGCGCAGTCCCTGTTCTGGCAGTACGTGCTGCGCGACATCCCCGCGCTGGTTGCCGGCACCTGGCGCCGGCACCGGCTGACCGTGCCCACGCTGCTGCTGGGCGGGGAGCGGGACGTCGTGGTCCCGCCGTCACTGCTCGCCGGGTCAGAGCCGTACGCCGACGAGTTGACCGTGCGGCTGGTGCCGGAGGCCGGGCACTTTCTGCCGCAGGAGCGGCCGGCGGAGGTCGTCGCGGGCATCAGGGAACTGTTCGCCGAGCCGCGCTAGCGCAGTGCCGCCCGCTCGGTGAGCCGGTGGACGAACGCCCGCCCGCGCGGCTCGCCGAGCGTCCGGCCGTAGAGCCACTGGACCGGGCGCAGGGCGGTGGGGCGGGTGGCGCCGAGGACCGCGAAGCGTGTTCCGGAGCCCTCCGGTACGGCCGCCATGCCGCCCACGATCAGTCGGGACTGCATCAGGCACCAGCCGGGGGCGAGACGTACCTCGAAGGCCTCGCGCAGGCCGGAGCGGCCCACGGCCAGGGCCTGCTTGCGGTCCGCGTCGCCCGGTGGGACGCGGAACTCCCGCAGGAAGGGGACCAGACGGGGAAGTTCGGCCGCGAGGTCGGAGGCGACCGCCCAGACCTGCTCGTACGGCAGCGGGAGGTGCTCCTCGGTGTACAGGCCGGCGTGCAGACCGGCGGCCAGTACGCGCAGCCGTCGTACGGGATCGGTGTTCATCGCGACCACGCCTTCCGGAACGCGGAACGGGCCCGGTGCAGCCGGGACTTGACGGTGCCCGTGGGGACCCCGAGCAGTTCGGCCACGGCGGCCTCGTCCAGGCCCTCCAGCTCGCGCAGGACCAGGACCGCGCGGTGGCGGACCGGCAGCCGGGCGAGCACGTCCCGGACGTCGGCGGGCAGTTCGCCGTCGGTGCCGGTGCGCAGTCCGCCGAGCCGGGCCAGGTCGGCGGGGTCGGCCGGTTCCTCGACCGCGGTGCGCCGGGCGACCCGGACCGCCTCGCGGACGGCGACCGTGCGCACCCAGCCGTAGAAGGCGAGCGGGTCGCGCAACCCGCGCAGGCCCTTGAAGACCGCGACCAGCGCCTCCTGTACGGCGTCGGACACGTCGTCCGGCGCGATCGGGCGGCACAGCCGGGTCACGTACGGCGTCACCAGCGTCAGCAGCTCGTCCATGGCCAGGGCGTCCCCGCCCTGCGCGGCCCGGACGAGCGTGGCGGCCGTCTCCCACGGCTCGGCGGTGTCCCCCTGTGCGTCCATGACGGGGGCACCCTACGCGACGGGCCCGCCGCGATCCCGCGGCGGGCCCGGTCGGCGCAAGCGGCCGTCAGCCGAGCTTGGCGAAGCCGTAGTTGAGGAGCTTCTTCGCGTCCGCCTCGCGCTGGGCGATGGAGGTGGAGGCGAGGACGGTGCCGATGACGGTCTTGCCGCCCCGGGTCGCGGCGAAGACCAGGCAGTACTTGGCCTCGGGGCCGGAGCCGGTCTTCACGCCGATGGTGCCGCTGTAGCTGCTGAGGAGCCCGTTGGTGTTGGTCCACGGGTTCATCGTGCGGGTGCTGCCCGTCTTGGTGATCGTCTTCGCCGTGTACGACTTCGTCTTGACGACCGTGCGGAACGTGGAGTTCTTCATCGCGCTGCTGGCGATCTTCGTCAGGTCGCGCGGCGTCGAGTAGTTGTTGCCGTTGCCGATGCCGTCGAACGAGTCGAAGTGCGTGTGCGTCAGGCTCAGGTTCTTGGCCGCGGTGTTCATCTTGCCGATGAAGTTCGACACACGCTTGGCCATGGTGTCGCCGCTGCCGTACTTGTCGGCGAGCGCGTAGGCGGCGTCGCAGCCGGACGGCAGCATCAGCCCGTAGAGCAGCTGGCGGACGGTGACCTTGTCGCCGACGATCAGGTGTGCCTGGGAGGCGTTGTTCCTGACGACGTAGTCGCTGTACTCCTTCTTGATCGTCACCTTGGCGTCGAGGTTGAGGTTCGACTGGGCGAGCACGACCTTGGCGGTCATGATCTTGGTGGTGGACCCGGTGGGGAGCTGGGTGTCGGCCGCCTTCTTGAACAACGTCGAGCTGTTCGCGTTGTTCATGAGGTAGCCGCCCTTGGCCACGATCGAGGGCGTCGTGACGGCCTGCGCGGGCGTCGCGGTGAAGGCACCGGTGGCGAGCAGCGCGCCGGAGGTGACGACGACAGCGGTTGCTCTGCGGAAGCGGCGGGTGCCCTTAATGCCGGTAATCAAAGTGAGATACCCCGATTGTCTTGAATGCCCCTACTGTGCGGCCGAGTTGGCATGGCAAGGGAGCAGGGCCGCACATGTGTGACACGTAAGTAGCACAGAAGGTTGTGCGGCCGCTGGGGGAGATCTGTGTCACGTCCGCATGGTGGACGAGCTGCCGCATGCGTACGTGTTGTATCTATCCTGTGGGCATGGCCACGCCCACGAAGCAACCACCCGCCGCCGACCGCGTCTACAGCCATGTGAAGCAAGGCGTCCTCGACCGCCGCTACGAGGGCGGGACGCTGCTCACCGAAGGGGAGCTGGCCGAGGCCGTGGGGGTCTCGCGCACGCCTGTACGGGAGGCGCTGCTCAGGCTGGAGGTGGAGGGCCTGATCAGGCTGTACCCGAAGAAGGGCGCCCTGGTCCTGCCGGTCTCCGCGCAGGAGATCGCCGACGTGGTGGAGACCCGGCTGCTGGTCGAGGAGCACGCGGCCCGCAAGGCCGTACCCGCCCCGCCGGCGCTGCTGGAGCGGCTGGCGGAGCTGCTGGAGCAGCAGAAGGCGCAGGCCGCGGCCGGTGACCTGGCCGCCGCGGCGAACACCGACCGCTGCTTCCACGCCGAGATCGTGCGCAGCGGCGGCAACGAGATCCTGTCCCGGCTCTACGACCAGCTGCGCGACCGGCAGCTCAGGATGGGCGTCGCGGTCATGCACTCGCACCCCGACCGCATCGCCAAGACGCTCGCCGAGCACGAGGAGATCCTCGAGGCGCTGCGCTCCGGGGACGCGGAGGCGGCCGTCGGGATCGTGCACCGGCACGTGAGCTGGTTCTCGCACCTCGCGCGGGGTGAGGTCCGATGAGCAACGCCACCCTGCCGGGTGACCCCCCAGTGCCTGAAAAGCCCGGGGGGACCCCCGGCGGCCGCCGCGCCGTCGCGGTGTGGTCCATCGGCGTCTCGGTCTACTTCGTCGCCGTCATCTTCCGTACGTCCCTGGGCGTGGCCGGGCTGGACGCTGCCGACCGCTTCCATGTGGGCGCCTCCGCCCTGTCGACCTTCTCGATCCTCCAACTGCTGGTCTACGCCGGCATGCAGATACCGGTGGGCCTGCTCGTCGACCGGCTCGGCACCAAGAAGGTGCTCGGCATCGGCACGGTGCTGTTCACGGCGGGCCAGCTCGGCTTCGCCTTCTCGCCCTCCTACGGCATGGCGCTCGCCTCGCGGGCGCTGCTCGGGTGCGGTGACGCGATGACCTTCATCAGCGTGCTGCGGCTCGGCACCCGCTGGTTCCCCGCCCGGCGCGGGCCGCTGGTCGCGCAGCTCGCGGGTCTGGTCGGCATGGCGGGCAACCTGGTCTCGACCCTGCTCCTGGCCCGGCTCCTGCACGGCCTCGGCTGGACCCCGGCGTTCGCGGGCAGCGCGCTGGCCGGTGTGGTCGTGCTCGTCCTGACGCTGCTGTTCCTGAAGGACCACCCCGAGGGGCACGAGCCCGAGCCGGTCCCGCACCAGGGCGCGGCCTACGTCCGCCGGCAGATCGCGGCGGCCTGGCGGGAGCCCGGGACCCGGCTGGGTCTGTGGGTGCACTTCACGACCCAGTTCCCGGCGATGGTGTTCCTGCTGCTGTGGGGGCTGCCGTTCCTGGTCCAGGCACAGGGGCTCTCCCGGGCCACGGCCGGTGAGCTGCTGACGCTCGTGGTCCTGTGCAACATGGTGATCGGGCTGGTCTACGGCCAGATCGTCGCCCGGCACCACGCGGCCCGGCTGCCGCTGGCGCTGGGCACGGTCGGGGCGACGGCGGTGCTGTGGGCGCTGACCATTCTCTGGCCCGGTGAGCGTGCTCCCATGTGGCTGCTGGTGGTGCTCTGCGCGGTGCTCGGTGCGTGCGGGCCGGCGTCGATGCTGGGCTTCGACTTCGCTCGGCCGGCCAACCCGCCCGAGCGACAGGGCACAGCGTCGGGGATCACCAACATGGGTGGATTCGTCGCCTCCATGACGACGTTGTTCGCGGTCGGCGTGCTGCTGGACGCGACCGGGGACGACTACTCGGTGGCCTTCTCGGTGGTGTTCGTGCTGCAGGCTGTGGGAGTCAGTCAGATTCTGCGGCTGCGGGGGCGGGCGGCTCGGCGGGAGCGGGAGCGGTTGGTGGCGAGCCGGGTGGAGACGGTGCACGTGCCTGCGTGAGCTTTTTCCTCCCGCCCGCGCACCGCCCGTTTCCAGTCGGCTGAGCGGCTGGGGGCAACCTGCGGGGGTGCTCGCCGTCGACGGCTTTCCGTCGTGCGGTCAGTGGAGAAACCCCCTCGCGGAGCAGTACGCGGCCGCCGCCGGTCACCAGGCGCCGCGGCTCGCGCGGTGCCCGAGCCGCGGCGGGTGTCCACGGCGGGCTCCTCGGCGGAGTCCACGCGCGGTACGGCTCAGAGCACGCGGAGCATGACTCGCCCCAGCCGCAGCCGGTGTCCAGCACGCTGTCGGGCCGGGGCCGGGGCCGGGGCCGGGGCCGGGGCTGGGGCCCGGGGACGGAGCGGCGGCACCGATCGGCCGGCCGCCGGTGGGCCTACGGCGTCACCGTGAAGTTGCGCAGGATCGCCGCCGTCAGGTCCGGGTCACCCTCTGTCTTCAGGCGGTCCGCGACCGCCTCCGGGGTCACGCGGCCGCATGCCAGGCGGACGTACGTCTCCCAGTCGAGGGTGAGCGTGGCGGCGGGGCCCAGGGCGGGGGCGGTCTCCAGGGTGCCGCGGCCCTGGATGTCCACGCGGATGGTGCGCAGGAACTCGATCGGGCCGTGCACGTCGAAGACGATGGCGGAACTGCGCGGTGCGTTCGCGTCCTTGGCGACCACCTTGGGCAGCGCGGACAGCAGGACGTCGCGGGTGATGTGCGCGCCCGGCGAGTCGAGGTTGCCGGGGCGGCCGAGGGCCGTGCGCAGGTCCTGCTCGTGCACCCACACGTCGAAGGCGCGGGTGCGCATCGCCTGTTCGAGGGTGACCTCGGTGCCCAGCGGGCCGCGCACCTTGGTGCCGGGGTCGCGGGACTCATTGCGCAGCTGGCGGTTGCGGCGGATGACCGTGTACTCCAGTTCGGCCGTCATCTCCGGCGCCGTGTGGTGGCGGCGGACGTCGACCTGCATCTCCATGTAGCGCTGGTGCTCGTTGGTGACGTGGAAGAGGTCACGGGGGAGGGTGTGGATGGGACGCGGGTCGCCGAGCATCTCGCAGTCCAGGCCGATGACGTGCGAGACGACGTCACGGACCGACCAGCCCGGGCAGGGCGTCCGCCGGTTCCACTCGCCCTCCACGAGCGTGCCCACCAACTCGGATATCGCGTCGATGGAATGGGTCCAGGCGTCGGCGTAGGGCTGGAGGGTGGGATGCAGACTCACGGAACGGGACCCCTCGGCGGTTGGTACACGGGCGGTTGTGGCGACGTTGCCAGTGGGAGGTGGCTGCACTCGGCGGGTGTCTTGAGACGCTAAGTTACGCTGCTGTGAGGCACCCCGGCAGTGCTTTCGTGTGACGATCGTAGGCCCGTGTGGACGACTCGAATGCCAGGGCGGTGGTAGTGTGCGCGCCTCGCTGATCCAGATTGCCGTAGACGAGGGCGAATCGGTTGCCGATCGGCGGCAGCGGGTGGCCGGGCTGGTCCGGGAACAGGCCGGGTCCGACCTGGTCGTTCTGCCCGAGTTGTGGACCACCGGCGCCTTCGCCTACGAGGAGTTCGGCCCGGAGGCCGAGCCGCTCGAAGGGCCGACGTACGAGGTGATGGCCAAGGCGGCGAGCGACGCGGGCGTGTGGCTGCACGCCGGCTCCGTCCCGGAGCGAGACCCGGACGGCCCCCTCTACAACACCTCGCTCGTCTTCTCCCCCTCCGGTGAGCTGGCCGCGGCCTACCGCAAGATCCATCGCTTCGGTTTCGACAAGGGCGAGGCCGTGCTGATGGGCGCCGGGCGGGACCTGGTGACGGTCCGGCTGCCCGGGACCACCCTCGGCGTGGCCACCTGCTACGACCTCCGTTTCCCCGAACTCTTCCGCTCCCTCGTCGACGCCGGCGCCGAGACGCTGGTGATCCCGGCGGGCTGGCCCGAGCGGCGACGCGCGCACTGGACGCTGCTGGCCCAGGCGCGGGCGGTGGAGAACCAGGCGTTCGTGCTCGCGTGTGGAACGGCCGGGACGCATGCCGGAGTTCCCCAGGCTGGTCACTCGATCGTGGTGGATCCCTGGGGCGAGGTGCTCGCCGAGGCGGGCGCCGGCGAGGAGATCCTCACGGTCGACTTCGACCCGGCGAAGGTGACGGCGACCCGCGAACAGTTCCCGGCCCTGAAGGACCGGATGCTGGGCCTGGAACCGCCGCGCCGCTGAACACCCGAAGCGGACCCGGGGCGGCTCTAGTCGTCCTCCCGCTCCCGCTGCGCCAGATGGATCACGCACACCGCCACCGCGATCAGCAGGGCCGGGTCCGCGTCGTCGCGCACGATGTCGACGCCGTACGTGTCCCTCAGGTGCAGCCAGCGGCGGGAGATCACCGCGAGGAGTTCGCCGTCGTACTCGATGGCGAACTCGTGGTCGAGGATCTTGCCGCTGACGTCCAGCTCGGTGCCGTCCGCGAGCGCGACCCGGTAGTGGTTGCGCAGCAGGGACAGCCGTTTGCGCCTGATGGTGGCCAGGCCTTCGCCGTCCCGTTCGATCACCATGGTGTCGCGCAGGGTGAACATCTTCTGGTGGATGTCGATCAGGACGCGCCCGTGGGCGTCCTTCAGCTCGAAGGTGTCCCGCAGCCGCATGGCCTTGCCGTCGACGAGGAAGACCTTCTGGCCGTGCTCGTCCTCGATCCAGTAGTCGTCACCGATGCCGAGGAGCCGGTCGCGTACGAGGAGTCTCATGCGGGTACCGTTCCCCGGCCCGGCGGGATCATCACGGAACCCGAGGGAACGGGGCCGGGGGGAACGGGGCCGGAAGAAGGGGCGGGCTCCGGCCCGAAGCGCTTGCGGTAGTCCGACGGGCTCAGCCCCGTCTCGCGGCGCAGCCGCGCCCGCAGGTTGGCCGCCGTACCCAGGCCGCTGCGGGCCGCCACGACGTCCAGGCGCTCCTCGCCCCGCTCGATCAGCCGGCAGGCGAGCGCGACCCGCTCCCCGGTGAGCCAGGCCAGCGGGGTCGTACCCAGCTGGGCGCGGAAGCGGCGGTGAAGGGTGGCGGGGGAGACCGCCGCGCGGGCGGCCAGGTCCGCCACCGTCAGCGGCTCGCCCAGCCGCTCCTGCGCCCAGGCCAGCAGCGGGCCGAGCGACTCGTCGGGAACGGGGGGCAGCGGGCGTTCCACGAACTGCCGCTGGCCGCCGTCCCGGTGCGGGCCGAAGACGAGACGGCGGGAGACGTGGTTGGCGATCTCGGCGCCGTGGTCGCGCCGTACGACGTGCAGGGCCAGGTCGAGCGCCGACGCGCTGCCCGACGCCGTGAGGATGTCACCGTCGTCCACGAAGAGGACGTCCGGCTCCAGGCGCACCTCGGGGAAGCGGGCCCGGAAGGACTGCTCCCACATCCAGTGGCAGGCCGCCCGCCGCCCGCCCAGCAGCCCCGCCTCCGCGATCGTGAACGCGCCCGAGCAGAAGCCGACCAGCCGGGCGCCACGCGCGTGTGCCCGGCGCACGACGTCCAGGACGTGCTCCGCGCGCGGGACCTCGGTGTCGGGCCGGTTCGGCACGATCAGCGTGTCGGCCTCCTCGGCGGCCTCCAGTCCGGCGACCCCGGTCAGCGTGAAGAAGCCGTCCCGCATCCGGGTGTGCGGCCCGGTGGCGCACAGCCGGAAGTCGTACAGCTTCCTCCCCAGTTCGGGCCTGGGCAGCCCGAAGACCTCGATGGCGCAGCTCATCTCGAACGGGTTGGAGTTCTCGTCGACGACGAGAACGACGCGGTGCGAGGATTCTTGCGGCATGTGCGATTTCTAGCACTCGTCGGCCGCCCCGGCACCCCGGACGATGAACGCATGGAACCGATCTCCCTGGAGGCGGCCCTCGCCTCCTTCACCGAGCAGTGGAGCCCGCGCATCGTCACCGCGGTCAACGACTACGACGTCCGCGTCGCCAAGGTCGAGGGCGAGCACGTCTGGCACGTGCACGACGACACCGACGAGTTCTTCCTGGTCCTCGACGGTGAGCTGCACATCTCCCTCAGGGAGCCGGCCGGCGAGCGCACGGTCGTCCTCCCCAAGGGCTCGGTGTTCACCGTCCCGCGCGGCACCTGGCACAAGCCGTACGCGCCCGTGCCCAGCGAGCTGCTGGTCTTCGAGCCCACCGGCACCTTCTCGGTGGGCGACCGGCACGACGAGGTGCCGGACCACGTGGACGCGACCACCGGCCACGCCCTCACCTGACCCGGCACCGGAATCCAGCGGGACGAGAGGTGTCGCGCAGTTGAACTTCCCGTTCTCATGCGGAAGTCGCCCAACCAAGCGGATGGGCGCCGAGTCGGACGTTGCACAAGTCGCACAGGCTCCGCACGTTCCTTCGGAGGTCCGCCCATGTCCTCTCGTCCCGCCCGCCGCCGGGTCGTACGAGCCGTCACCCTGGTCCTCGGCACGGCCCTGGCCGTACCGCTCACCCTGTCCGGCACCGCCGGCGCCGCGACGGCGCCGGCCACCGCCGCGGTCAACCAGTACGGCTGGCAGCTCGCCTACAAGGCCGCCACCGGCCAGACCAACAAGGCCACCGTCACCGCGTCGCTCACCGGCGGCGGCGCGGGCATCACCTACGTGATCGACGACGTCGTCCCGGTCACCGCGGGCCACGGCTGCGCCTATCCCGACAGCGCGGACCACACGAAGGTCTCCTGCACGGTCACCACCGAGGAGAGCCAGGACCCGTACGCCGCCCTGACGATGGACCTCAGCGACGGCGACGACACGGTCGCCTACGACAACGCCACCGACCAGGTGTACTACTTCGCCCGGATCTCCCTGGGCGCCGGCAACGACAGGCTCACCGACACCGGACGCCTCGACGGCAGCGACGTCTCGGGCGGCGCGGGCGACGACACCCTCACGTTGGGGGCGACGGCGCTGGCCTTCGGCGGGGACGGCGACGACACCGTCCAGGCCGACGGCGACCTCGTCATCGCGCGGGGCGGCAAGGGCAACGACGTGCTGCGCGGCGGCGCCTACGGCCAGTACCTGTCCGGCGACGACGGCAACGACAGGATCTCCGGCGGATCGGGCGCCGACACCCTGTACGGCGGCAAGGGCAACGACGTCCTGCACGGCGACAGTGGCAACGACAAGCTGTACGGCAACAGCGGGAACGACAAGCTGTACGGCGGTCCCGGCCGCGACACGCTCTCCGGCGGCCCCGGCACGGATGTGATCCGCCAGGACTGAGGACCTGAGGGGCTGGGGGCCGAGGGCAGGCGTCGCACCCGCTGTCGGTGCCGGGTGGCACCCTTGGGATCACGACCGACTCCGCACCCCGCTGCCGCGCCCATCGACCTCTCCTCCCCCTGGGACGTGGCGGTCTTCGGCGGCAGGGTGTGGATCGCCATGGCGGGCGTCCACCAGCTGTGGACGTACGACCCGGCCAAGCGGACCGTCGCCGTGGAGGCGGGCACCACCAACGAGGGCCTGGTCGACGGCCCCGGCGCCGAGGCCTGGTTCGCGCAGCCCTCCGGCCTCGCGGCCACCGCCGACCGGCTCTGGCTCGCCGACTCCGAGACGTCCGCGCTGCGCTGGGTGGACCTGGACGGTCACGTCCACACCGCCGTCGGCGAGAGCCTGTTCGACTTCGGCCACCGGGACGGCGCTGCCGACCGGGCCCTGTTCCAGCACCCGTTGGGCGTCACCGCCCGCCCTCCCGGACGGCTCGGTCGCGGTCCCGACACCTACAAACCACGCCCTGCGCCGCTACGACCCGGCGACCGGTGAGGTCAGCACGCTCGCCACGGATCTGTGCGAGCCCAGCGACGCGGTGCCCGTCGGCGAGGACATCGTTGTCGTGGAGTCGGCCTGGCATCGTCTGACCAGGCTGCGGCTGCCGGAGGAGGCGGTACGGGTGGAGGCCATCGCCCTTCGCACCCGGCGCGCCGCCACCGAAGTAGCCCCCGGTGAACTCCAGTTGGACGTCGTCTTCTGTCCCGCACCCTGGAGTTCAACCCGGCCGTCACGGAGGGCGTCCTGCACGTCTCCGCGATAGCCGCGAGCTGCGACGTCGACCCGTCGAACGAATACCCCGCCTGCCACGTCCACCAGCAGGACTGGGGCGTCCCGGTCCGCCTCACCGAGGGCGGGGCGGACCGGCTGCCGCTCGTCCTGGCCGGGATGGACGAGGCCGCCCCGGGACAAGGCCGGGAGCCGTCAGTCCAGGGCGAGTTCCTGGGACTCGTCCGACTCGGGGTCGCCGGCATGGCCCTCCGTGGTCCTGCGCCGGAGGTTCTCCACGTCGGTCAGGATGCCGACCAGCAGTTTGTGCAGCTCGTCCAGCTGGCTCACGGGGACGATAGGGGTGTGGTCCCCGACCTCGGGCTCCAGGACGTACAGATGGTCCAGGGCATCCCTGGCGCCCTGCACCCCCAGCTGGAGTGCCTTGCGGTGCCCGGCGGCACGCTGGCTGGGTGGCGCCGGGGGGCCCTGGTCCCGGGGCCCGGGCACGGCGCCGGCGGTCAGTGCGCCCTCGCTCCCCGTCACGGTGCCGAACTGGAACAGCGCGGTCACCGGATCCGAATCGCCGGTCGTCTCGCCGGGGACAGCGCCGGGGGACTCGGCACCTTCCGCCGGCTCTGGCTCTCCGTTCGGCGCGGGCACCACCGGGACCGGTACCGGTGGCGGGGCGACGGCCGTCGGCGGCACCGCGAGCCGTGCCGCCCGGTCCGGGTCCGAGGCCGCGACGACGTCCCACTCGTACAGCCGTTCCGGCACGCCGGCCGCGTCCCGGGCTATGTGATCCGCGGCATCGAGGTCGACCTTGAAGTAGACGTACGGTGGCTCGTCCGACGCGCTCGGCTCCTTGCCCGTGAGGCTCTGCTTGGCCACGGAGTTCTGCGGCAGTTCGCCGTCGCGGAACGTGTTGGCGGCCAGCGCGAGCGTCCACAGGCCGAGTTCGTTCGTCCGCCGGGACAGCCCCTCGACGACCTTGTACACGTCCGCACGGAAGGGGACACCGCCCTTCTCCTTCGGGGCGCCCAGCGACGAGCCGACGTTCCTGGTCAGGAGTTTGTCGGCGATCAACGCGACACCGCCGGCCACGGCCAGGGTGCGGCGGGCGTCGTCGTCGCCGCTCATCGCCGGTGCGATGAGCGCGGTGAAGTCGTCCGTGGGGACGGGGGTCCAGCCCTGGGTGACGTCGTTCGTCAGCACACCGCCGTTGTTCCACGCGTTGCGTGCCTGCTTGGTGACGAGTTTCTTCTTCGCGCGCCAGGGGAGGTCGATGATTGGCCCGAGCAACTCGCCGAACCCCTTCATACTCATCCTCTGGCCGCCCTTGATGGCCTTGGCCTGCTCCTTGAGCAGTTCCAGGAGATCCGGCTGGCTCAGGGCGCTGATCAGGTAGACGGCACGCCAGAGGGCGGTCGCGGGAGGCGCGGGATCGCCTCCGAAGGCCTGCGGCAGCTCCTTCACGGGGATACGCCCGACGGCGAGGCCGTACACCGCCTGGAGATCGGCCGTGTTCCAGCGCGGGTCGCCCTGCTGGATGATCCGCTTCAAGGCCCGGGTGATGACCTCGACGTTCTGGGCCGCCGGGTCCCACTGCTTGAATTCGACGTGCACAGAGGCCAGTACGGAACGGATGGCGTCGTCGAAGATGTCCTCGGGGGACAGCACCCGGCCGTCGTGGCCCTCGACGCCGACGGCGATCTGCGCCGGGACGACGTAGGACTGGGCGATCTGAGCGGTCCGGAGTCCGGGGGCCGCTCCCTTCATCTCCTCGTCGAACTCCTTTCGCAGGTCCTGCCGCCACCGCGCTCGGCCGACGGCCAGCCGCTGCCCGAGACCGGGTCCCGCGGCTGCCCCCGTGGCGGACTCCTTGCCGAGCAGGGCTTCGGTGGCCAGGGTGGCCACCTCCGCGTGATCGGCATCGTGCCCGGCCTGGACGGCCCAGGCGCTGGCGAGCCGGGTGATGCCGTCGCGGACGACGAGGACGTGGATTGGTTCCGTGCCGTCCTCGAAGGTGATCTCGACCGGGTGGGTGATCAGGTTGCGGGTGACGGAACGCGTGAGGATGGAGGTCGCGTAGCTGTTGATGTGCAGCGTCGCGAAGACGGTCTGCCACACATGGTTGCGCAGGTGAGCGAGGCTCTCGTAGCGGTACTGGACGATCGCGCCGGGGCGGCCCTGATGAGTGATCCCGTGCACCTGGGGGTCGGATACTTCCGACACCTCCATGCCTGTCCGGGGCTGGATGCCGGGGAACAGCTCGCTCAGCAGGACCCGGGTGACACCTGACCGCAGGGTCGCGCCCTCGACGTTCTCGACCATCAGGAGGCCCGCGGGCTCGTCCGCTGTCGGCGTCAGCTGAACCGCCAGTGCTTCGGGGCGAGTTGTGGCACGTGCTATGGCGTCCCAGGAGGCGTCCGGGAGCCAGGTGCTCGGGTTGGCCCGGCCCGCTGCCGTGACCGCAGCGATCTGACTGTCCGTCGGGTCGGCGGGAAGGTGGGGCGAGATGTTGGTGACCCGGATCGAATCCGTCCCCCAGGTGACGTCGAGGGACAGGGCGGCGGGTGTGCCGGTGGTCATGGGTGTGGATCTCCCGATGTGGTCCGAGGTGTCCTACTGGGATGGCGAGAAAGATGGTGGGGATGACTGCCTGAAGGGCGGCGAGTAGCGACTCGCCGCCCATGGCAGGTCATTAAGTGCGGTTATCGGTGGGGATATCCAGGTCTGCCCAGGGAAGCTCCGGCGGGAGCCAGCTCGGTCTGCAGCTCTGGTTCGGGTAACACCGGTGCTGGTAAGCGGCGTAAGCGCCGAGTTTTGCGGGGGTCAGGAGCAGCTCGGCCTCGGCCGGGCTGTGGGGAAGGGTCCACAGGGGGTCCGGTTCAGGTCCTCCCGCCGTGAGGCGGTACCGGAAAATCCCCCGGCTGGTTTGGATGAGGGCGAGTCCGGAAGGGCGCCCGTCGAGAAGCTTGCACAACCAGTCGAGGATGTCCTGCTCGGCCTGCGGGGCGGGCCGCTTGGTCATGTGGATGACGTGCAGCTGAGGGAACTCGGCCAGCGCCTTGGTGAGTTGCCGCATGGGAGCGGCATATTCGCGCTTGACGAGCCTGCTTGGGTGTGGTAATTGCCCCAGTGTGGAGATGTGCAGCCGGTCCCCCAGAAGAGCCTGCCACTTGCGCAGGTGCCCCGGAATCTCCGTACGGTCGAGCTCCAGCGCGCATATTGTGCGGTGCGGTAGCCGCCCGGAGATGCCGACGATGAAGACGGGCTCCTCGTGGGGGGTGGGTATTTCTTCGGCGTTGCTCATCTCGGACTCCTCAACAGTGTCGCCTCTGGAACAGAAGTGACGGAACCTCATCAAGGCGACTGGCGGCGCATGTTGGGACAACAGTAGGCACAGCTGGAGGGATGGCGGTGCGCCTTTTTCGCCGCAGTACGCCTGTTGAGGTACGCGACACGCCGGAGTCAAACGTGCCGCTTCTACGCTTCTATGCCGTCTGTCAGCTCAAGTTGCTCTTGGCCAGCGGATAGTTGGCGAACACCTGGGGCAGCGGATTCATCCTGAGCCGGTCCAGATCCGCCAGCGCGGCTGCGACAGCGGTGACTTCGCCGAGGATGCTGTCTCGCTGGATGACCCAGACGAACTCGTTCTCGGACGTCGGCAAGGTTCGGGGCAGCGTGGTGAGTCCGAGCCTTTCGAACTCCTCGCTGATCTGTGTGCACAACTCGGAACTGAGGCGGGCCCGTTCCGGCGCAGCGTGCTTCTTGATGAAGTGCATGCTCAGGCGCTTGATGCCGTGGTCGACCTCGACCGCATGCTTGATAATAGTGAAGTCCACAACTCGGTAGATTACTGAGTTAACAAGAGGATTGAGTACGGAACGGCCGGATCCGCCTGTCCGGCAGGGCGGATCCGGAGTGGGTCGGTTCGGGGGTCACACGCCGTACCCGTCCCCACGGTGATGGTGGCGGTGGGGTTCCTCCTCGACCACCGGCGTCGGCGGCACCACGAGCCGCCGGCGCCGTGCGATGCCGCTGAACGTGGCGGTGCCGATGAGCCCGACGGCCATCAGGATGACGCCGACGATGTCGAGGTTGACCCCCTGCATGTGCCAGTCGGTCGCGAACGTGAGGATGGCTCCCACGGCGATGAGGATGATGCAGCCGCCGAGGCCCATGAGCCGTCGCCTTCCTTTCCGGTCCCGGAATCTGTGGAGCTTCCGGGTACCCGGAGTCGCCCCGGGTATGCCCGGGGCGACTGTTGACGGGAGCTCAGACCACGTCCACGTAGTCCTCGCGCCCGGCACTCACCAGATGGGTGCTGTTCGGGTACAGGAGCACCGCGACCCATGTGCCGTCCTTCGAGGCCGTGAAGCCCTTGCTGAACGTGCCGTCCGAGTGGGTGTAGGTGTTGCCCATGTCGTACCAGCTGGTGGAGCCCTTGGGGCGGAAGAGGATCTTCACCTTCTGGTCGCCGTAGGCCTTCCAGACGCCCGAGCTGTAGTACTGCAGCTTGCCCTTGCAGGTGAGGGTACGGCCCTTGCGGACCGGCTCGGGCGAGGCGTTGCCGCCGGTGATCCGGGTCGGGGTGCGCTTGGCGTACGCGACCTTGCTGTACGACTCCTGCCAGTTGCGGCTGCCCTTGAAGTGCGCCCGGTAGTAGCCCTTGTAGGGCGCGTCGAAGGTGCCCTTGAACGGTGCGCCGGACTCGGGGTCGGAGCTGTCCGGGACGACGGTCTTCATCGTCTTCCAGCCGGTCTTCCCGTCGGCCGAGTACTGCAGCTCGACCTTGTTGTCCGTATACGCGGGGACGCTGGAGCCGGTGTGCAGCATGCCCTTGGCCGTCAGCTCGGAGTACTTGTTCAGCGTCGCGGTGAAGTCGGTGAGGGACGTCTTCTTCGCGACGTACACCTTGGCCGTCTGCAGCGGGCTCGTCTTCACGTACGTGCCGCTGCGGACCTGCACCTCGACCGAGCCGGTGCTCGACATGGTCAGCTGCCCGGAGAAGCGGCCGTCGGCGTCCGTGACGGGGTGGGCGCCCGCGGAGCCGATGTCGCTCTGCCACACCTCGTCCACGTTGGCCCCGGCGAGCGGCTTCCACGCCCCGCCGACGTACACCTCGGCGGTGCCGGAGACGGTCGCCGCCTGGCCGGCCTTGACGTCCAGTTCGGCGGCGTCGAGGGTCACGCGCGTCTCGGACTGCACAGGGTCGACGTTGACGTTGGTGCTGTCCTGCGAGAACGGCTCGGTGCTCACGGGGTACAGCCAGGGGCTGACCGAGCCTCCGTACTCGTAGGTCTGTGTGTACGAGTAGGAGAAACGGCCGTCGCCGTCGACCGGGACCTTGGTGGAGTCGCCCATGTTGGCCGTGGAGACCATCACCTGCCCGTCCGCCGGGCTCGTCTCGCCGGTGCGCGGGTCCTCGATCGTGTATCGCCCGGAGACGGAGACGTCCTGGTGTTCGTAGTCCGGGTGCTGGGGTGTGACCTGGAATTCGGTCAGATGCGCCTGGAGCCAGTAGTCGTAGCCGTAGGCGCCCTGCGTCGAGGACGTGTCCCCGTCCGCGTCCGTCAGGTCGACCACGACACGGTAGGTGCCGAGGTCGGCCAGGCGCAGCGGGGTGGTGGTCCGCCAGGTGCCCTGGTGGCCGGTGCCGGACGCCAGGGTGAAGTCGGTGACCTCGGCGACCTCCGGGGCGTCGGCCGCGGAGCCGGGCGCGTACAGGTGGGCCTTGATCGAGGTGATGTCGCTGTCGGACGAGGCGTACACCGACACCAGGCCGCTGGCCGGGCTGCCGTCACTGCCCACCCCGTACAGCACCGGTGCCACCGCCGCGTGCGCGGCCGGCACCGGACCGAGCAGCACGCCGGCGGCGACGGAGGCGCAGGCGAGCGCCAGGGATCTCTTTCGCACGTGCAGTCCCCCCACGAGACCGGATACGCAGATCGTTGAAGAGCGAAGCGCATCGTATGCTGCGGCAACCGTGTTTGAACAGGTTCAAAAATAACGGTTTCGCAGGGGGGACGAGCGGTGGGACTCAGTCCTCCAGGAACGCCGTCAGCGCGTTCGCCAGCAGGAACGGGTCGTCGGCGCCGCACAGTTCGCGCACGCTGTGCATCGACAGGATCGCCACGCCGATGTCGACGGTCCGGATGCCGTGCCGGGCCGCGGTGATCGGGCCGATCGTGGTGCCGCAGGGCATCGAGTTGTTGGAGACGAAGGTCTGCAGCGGCACGCCCGCCTTCTCGCAGGCCGCGGCGAACACCGCCCGGCCCGAACCGTCCGTGGCGTAGCGGTTGTTGACGTTGACCTTGAGGATCGGACCGCCGTTGACCCGCGGGTGGTGCGTCGGGTCGTGCCGCTCCGCGTAGTTGGGGTGGACCGCGTGGCCCGTGTCGGAGGACAGGCAGACCGTGCCGGCGAAGGAGCGGGCCCGGTCCTCGTACGAGCCGCCGCGCGCGAACACCGAGCGCTCCAGCACGGTGCCGAGCAGCGGGCCGTCCGCGCCGGTGTCCGACTGCGAGCCGTTCTCCTCGTGGTCGAAGGCGGCCAGCACGGGGATGTGGGTGAGCGGGGCGCCGGAGGTCGCGGCGGCGGCCAGGGCGGCCGCGCCCGCGTGCACCGACAGCAGGTTGTCCATGCGGGGACCGGCGACCAGCTCGCGGTCCCGGCCGAGGTGGGCGGGCGGCTCCACCGAGTGCGTCATCAGGTCCCAGCCGGCCACCGAGCCCGCCGTGAGCCCCGCCTCCATCTCGAGGAAGGCGATCAGATCGCCGTCGCGCAAGTCGTCGCCGAGCCCCCACACCGGCTGCAGATGGCGCTGCTTGTCGAGCTTGAGGCCCTCCGAGGACACCGAACGGTCCAGGTGGATGGCGAGCTGGGGCACCCGCAGCAGCGGCCGGTCCACGTTGACCAGGACCGTGCTGCCGTCGCGCAGGGTCAGCCGCCCGGCCAGGCCCAGGTCCCGGTCGAGCCAGGAGTTCAGCAGCGGGCCGCCGTAGATCTCCACCGCGACCTGCCGCCAGCCGTGCGCCCCGGTGTCCGGCTGCGGCTTGACCCTGAGGTTGGGCGAGTCGGTGTGCGCGCCGACGATCCGGAACGGCGTGTGCGGCTGGGCGCCCTCGGGGACGTACCAGGCGACGATCGCCCCGCCGCGCAGCACGTACCTGCCGCCGCTCGACCCGTCCCAGGCGTCCGTCTCGGCGACCTGCCTGAAGCCCGCCTTCTCCAGCCGCTCGGCGGTGTTCGCCACGGCGTGGTACGGCGACGGGCTCGCCGCCAGGAAGGACATCAGGTCGTCGGTGTGGCCGCGGTCGAAGCGGGCTGGTGCGCTCATGGGCTTACCTTAACGACGTGCGTGGGCCCGCCCCCGGTACGGGAGCGGGCCCACGCAGGCGATCAGTGGGTGCGGAGCGGGTGCTTCGGCAGGTTAGAACGCGGCCTCGTCCAGCTCCATCAGGTCGAGGTCGACCTTCTCCGAGATCTTGCGGGCCAGGGTGACGCCCGGCAGGACGTTGGCCGCGAAGAACTTCGCCGCCGCGATCTTGCCCGTGTAGAACGCCTTGTCCTTGGAGGAGGCCGTCTGCAGCTTCTCGGCGGCGATCGCGGCACCCTTGAGCAGCAGGTAGCCGACGATCACGTCACCGGAGGCCAGCAGCAGGCGGGTGGAGTTCAGGCCCACCTTGTAGATGTTCTTGACGTCCTGCTCGGTGGCCGCGAGGTCGGTCAGCATCAGGCCGACGATCGCCTCCAGCTCCACGGCCGCCTTCGCGAGGTGCTCGCGGGCGCCCGCCAGCTCCTCGCCGCCGGTGCCGAGCGCCAGGAACTTCTTGATGTCCTCGGCGAGCGAGTTCAGGGCCGCGCCCTGGTTGCGGACGATCTTCCGGAAGAAGAAGTCCTGGCCCTGGATCGCCGTGGTGCCCTCGTACAGGGTGTCGATCTTGGCGTCGCGGATGTACTGCTCGATCGGGTACTCCTGCAGGAAGCCGGAGCCGCCGAAGGTCTGCAGCGACTGGGCGAGCTGCTCGTAGCCCTTCTCGGAGCCGTAGCCCTTCACGATCGGCAGGAGCAGGTCGTTGAGCGCGTGCTCGGCCTTCGCGTCCTCGCCGTTCGCCTCCTTGAGCGCGATCGTGTCCTGGACCGAGGCGGTGTAGAGGACGAGGGCGCGCATGCCCTCCGCGTACGCCTTCTGCGTGATCAGCGAGCGGCGCACGTCCGGGTGGTGCGTGATGGTGACCTTGGGCGCGGCCTTGTCCATGAACTGCGCGAGGTCGGGACCCTGGACGCGCTCCTTGGCGTACTCCAGCGCGTTCAGGTAGCCCGTCGACAGCGTGGAGATCGCCTTCGTGCCGACCATCATGCGGGCGAACTCGATGATGCGGAACATCTGGCGGATGCCGTCGTGCTTGTCGCCGATCAGCCAGCCCTTGGCGGGGTGGCGGTCGCCGAAGGTCATCTCGCAGGTGTTGGAGGCCTTCAGGCCCATCTTGTGCTCGACGTTGGTGGCGTAGACGCCGTTGCGCTCGCCCAGCTCGCCGGTCTCGAAGTCGAACAGGTACTTCGGGACGAGGAAGAGGGACAGGCCCTTGGTGCCCGGGCCGGCACCCTCGGGACGCGCCAGCACGTAGTGGAGGATGTTCTCCTCCATGTCGTGCTCACCGGAGGTGATGAAGCGCTTCACGCCCTCGATGTGCCAGGAGCCGTCCTCCTGCTGGACCGCCTTGGTACGGCCGGCGCCGACGTCCGAACCCGCGTCGGGCTCGGTGAGCACCATGGTGGAGCCCCAGGTCCGGTCGACCGCGATCTGCGCCCACTTCTTCTGCTCCTCGGTGCCCTCCTCGAAGAGGATGCGGGCGAACGCCGGACCGGAGGAGTACATCCACACGGCCGGGTTCGAGCCGAGGATCAGCTCCGCGTAGGCCCAGATCAGGGACGGGGGAGCCGTCGTGCCGCCGATCTCCTCGGGCAGGCCCAGGCGCCAGTACTCGGAGTCCATGAAGGCCTTGTAGCTCTTCTTGAAGGACGCCGGGACCGGCGCGGTGTTCGTCTCGGGGTCGAAGACCGGCGGGTTGCGGTCGGCGTCCGCGAAGGACTCGGCCAGCTCGTTCTCGGCGAGGCGGGTCAGCTCCTCGAGCACGCTCTTGGCGGTCTCGGTGTCCATCTCCTCGAAGGGACCGGTGCCGTACAGCTTGTCGCGGCCGAGCACTTCGAAGAGGTTGAACTCGATGTCGCGGAGATTGGACTTGTAGTGCCCCATGGTGACGGCTCCGTATAGGACTCGGCGAGGCACTGACTCCTCGCATCGTTCACGTACCAACAAGTAGCTACGATGATGCTACCCGTCGGTAATAAGAAGCAACCCCGAACCGGTCATCTGTGACTCAGTACGCTTTGGCTCATGTACGGATACGGCCAGCCCATGGATGGGGGCGCTGCCCAGCAGGGGTACGCCCAGGCGCAGCAGCAGATGCCGGGCGGTGCCGGCGGCTACGGCCAGCAGCCGCCGCTGTACCCCGAGCCGTCCCCGCCCTCGCTCGCGGACGCGGTGCGCGCCTTCACCACCGGTCAGATGTCCGCGGAGGACTTCCAGCAGGTCTTCGCCACGTCGAAGGTGTACTGCCCGCGCGGCGACACCCCCGGCTTCCTGGCCCTGCACAACACCCAGCAGCCGGTGATCCCGATGTTCACCTCACTCAAGGAGCTGCGCCGGTACGCGGGCAAGGAGTCCAAGTACTTCGTGATCACCGGCGCGGAGGTGATCGACCTGCTGCCGACCGGGTACGGCTTCGTCCTGGACATGGAGGGCGAGCACCGGATGGTGTTCGACGCCAAGGCCGTGGAGCAGATGGTCGACTTCGCGATGCGCAGAATGTACGGCTGACCGGCGGTGCGGCTCGGTGGAAGCCCGGAGGGAATGCCCTCCGGGCTTTCTCTGTTGTGGAGTGGCAGAAAGTTCAACGCTCAACTAAAGTGGGCGCACAAGGAGGTACCGACATGCCTGCAGTGACCGTCGAGAACCCGCTGACGCTGCCCCGCGTGAGCGCGCCGGCCGACGCCGTGGCACGCCCCGTGCTGGCCGTCACGACCGCGCCGAGCGGCTTCGAGGGTGAGGGTTTCCCGGTGCGCCGGGCGTTCGCCGGGATCAACTACCGCCACCTCGACCCGTTCATCATGATGGATCAGATGGGTGAGGTGGAGTATCGGCCTGGGGAGCCGAAGGGGACCCCGTGGCATCCGCACCGCGGCTTCGAGACCGTCACCTACATCATCGACGGGATCTTCGACCACCAGGACTCCCAGGGTGGCGGCGGCACCATCACCAACGGTGACACCCAGTGGATGACGGCCGGCTCGGGTCTGCTCCACATCGAGGCGCCGCCGGAGCACCTCGTCATGTCCGGCGGTCTCTTCCACGGCCTGCAGCTGTGGGTGAACCTCCCGGCGAAGGACAAGATGATGGCGCCGCGCTACCAGGACATCCGCGGCGGCAACGTCCAGCTGCTGACGTCCCCCGACGGCGGCGCGCTGCTCCGCGTGATCGCGGGCGAGCTGGACGGCCACGCGGGCCCGGGCATCACCCACACCCCGATCACGATGATCCACGCGACGCTGGCTCCGGGCGCGGAGATCACGCTGCCGTGGCGCGAGGACTTCAACGGCCTCGCGTACGTCCTCGCCGGGCGCGGCACCGTCGGCACCGAGCGCCGGCCGATCCACCTCGGCCAGACCGGCGTTTTCGGCGCCGGGTCCTCGCTGACCGTCCGCGCGGACGAGAAGCAGGACTCCCACACGCCGGACCTGGAAGTCGTCCTCCTCGGTGGACAGCCCATCCGTGAGCCGATGGCCCACTACGGCCCGTTCGTCATGAACACGCGCGAGGAGCTTCAACAGGCGTTCGAGGACTTCCAGAAGGGGCGGCTTGGGACGATCCCCGCGGTGCACGGGATGTCCGAGGGCGGGCTGTAGGGCTCGGTAGGACCGAATGCGGACGAGTCCGGTCTGGACGTGGACGGGACTCGTCCGTGCTGCGAGCGGGGCGCCGCCTCCGGTGGCACCGCCTCGCTATGGACACTGCCGAGCCGCGTCTTCCTGGTCTCCTGGTCCAGAGCCTGCCGCGCTGGCGATCGGGATGAACCGGGATGAACGTGGCGCGAGAGACTAGCCTCGGGCTTCATGGTGACGCGCACCCGGCTGTACCACGACGGCACTCTCGTCCTGGAGGACTTTCCCGCCAGTGACGTCTCCGCGGGTCTCGCCGATCCGGCGTCGGTCCTGTGGCTGGACCTGTACCAACCCGGGCCCGCCGAATTCACCATGCTCAGCCAGGAGTTCGGCATCCACGAACTGGCTCTGGAGGGTGCCGCACAGCATGGGCAGCGGCCGAAACTCGACCGCTATCGCACCCACGAGTTCCTCATCGCCTATGCCGCGACCGTCAGCCCGGACGGTGCGGAACTGACGTACAGCGAGATCGCCGTATTCCTCACCGGGCAGGCCATGATCACCGTCCGCAAGGACGACGGTTTCGACATCGAGGACGTCGTCGCCCGCTGGGACGAGAGCCCGGGCCTGGCCGGCCATGGCGTCGCATTCCTGCTGCACGGCCTGCTCGACCATCTCGTGGACGGTCACTTCGCCGCGGTCCAGCAACTGGACGACAGCATCGAGGAGCTGGAGGGTCTGCTCTTCGCGGCCGGGCGCCGTGAGATCGAAGCTGTGCAGCGCCGGGTCTTCGCACTGCGCAAATCGCTCGTCCGGTTGCGCCGCGTCGTGCTCCCGATGCGTGAGGTCGTCAACGGGCTCATGCGTCCCGGCCTGCACGTGATCACCGAACCTCTCGTCCCGTATTACCAGGACGTCTACGACCACGTGCTGCGTGCCACCGAATGGACGGAATCACTGCGGGACCTGGTGGCCTCGGTCATGGAGACGAACCTCTCGGTCCAGGCCAATCGCATGAACCTGATCATGAAGAAGGTGACGAGCTGGGCCGCGATCATCGCCGTACCCACCGCGATCACCGGCTACTACGGCCAGAACCTCCCCTATCCCGGTTTTGGCCGCCAGTCCGGATTCATCACCTCCGCCGCCGTCATCGTGGTCCTGTCCGCACTGCTGTATGCGACGTTCAAGCGCAAGGACTGGCTCTGACCGGCCTGGTGCCGGGCACCGGCGACCAGGTTCCGAAGGCAGGAAAATACCTGGTCACCCCCGGCTTTTCGGGCCGGTGAGCGAGGTAGTGTGAAGACACCGGGAGTTTTTCGCGCACCGGCTCCGCTGCGGGTGCCGTTTCCGGTGATCGACAACGCCGGGCCGCTCACGAGCCCGGGGTCAGGTTCGCGCCATGTCCGTGACCATCGACCGTACGACATCGGGCAGGCGCGCGCCGTCGCTGCCGGTTCGCCTGTCCCTGACACCGGCGCCCAGGGGGCTGGACGGCACCTGGTGGCCCCGCTCCCGTGCCCTCACCGGTGAGCTGCCACCCAGAGGCGTGGGAGGCCGACGGCGGAACAGGTCGGCCGTCGTCCCTGCCCCGGCCCATCGGCTCGCCAGGGCCTTCGCCGGGCAATCGGCGGAGGTGAGGGAACCATGACTGTCATCGCCGTGGCCGTGCTGCTCCTTCTGATCGCCGTCGGAGTCGTTCTGATCCACCGGCTCAATGGTCAGCACGACGAACGGATCGCTGCCTTCCACTACAGCGATGTTCTGCCGGGGATCGGGCGCCGGACCCGGAGGCAGCGTCGGTCGGCGGTGGACGCGACCGTTCCGACGCGCCCCACCGCGCCGGCGACCGTGGATGACATCGACTTCGGCCCGACCGTGGGCGGTAGAGGAAGGCGCGTCATGGCGATATTGCGAGACCGGAAGACGTACCGCGAGAGGATCATGCAGGCTCTGTACCAAGCCGCCGAAGGCAATCGCCTCCTGGGCGTCGACGGTGCGAAGCTCCGCACCGACCTCGGTATCCCCGAGCAGGACATGGCCGCTGCCTGTACGTACCTGGCGGACGAAGGCTGGGTCGTCGTGGACTGGGGCAGGGGCAACACGCCCGCGATGATCACGCTGACGCATCAGGGGATCCGGCAGATGGAGACAGAAGAGGAAGGTCGCGGCTGAGCCGCCGCGTCGGCTTCTCGGACCGAAGCGAACCTTCGCGAGCTGTGCTGATGCCGGCGTAATCACTTTGGCGTAACGTGGAAAGCGGGTCGGCGCACGCTCACGTGCAATGACCCGGAAGGGCGGCTCCGGCGGGTATACGCCGGAGCCGTTGCCTGTTTCCGTAACCGCGGATCGACTCCCCGTCGGCCTGGACGCTAGATGCGGGCGAACTTCTCCGTCTGCTGGGCGAATTCCTGGGCCATGGCGGTGCTGACCGTGGGCTTGGTGTCGCTGATCGTGTCCAGATAGTCGTCTGTGGTGGGGGCGGCCCGGGTTCCGGTGTCGAAGGTGCGCTCGAACTGGGCCTGGGAGACGGTTCGCGCCGCATGGGCGATGTCGGCGGGGGTGAACCCCTCGCTGGCGGACGCAAGAACCGCGCTGTCGGCCTGCGCGCCCGCTCGGGCCAGGTAGCTCTCCCACAGCGCGGTCCTGGCGGTGTGGTCGGGAGGGCCGATCGGCAGCACGTAGTCGAAGCGGCCGTGTCGCAGGAACGCGGAGTCGAGCGTGGTCACGTTGTTCGTGGCGCAGACCAGCAGACGTCCGTCCTGGCTTCGGAACCGGACGATCGCCTTGAGCAGTTCGTTGACGACGCCGACAGCGGTCGCGTCCGCGCCGCCGCGTTCGCCGGCGATCTCCTCGACCTCGTCGATGAAGACGAGGACGTGGTCGAGCCGGGCGATCTCGTCGAAGCGCCGGTTCAGCCCGGTCGCCAGGCCGTACTCGGCGGCCAGACGGGCGGGGAACAGTTCGAGGAAGGGCCATCCCAGGCGGCTGGCGATCGCGTGCGCGAACGTGCTCTTGCCGGTCCCTGGCGGGCCGAACAGCATCACCGCCCGCGGCAGTTCCACCCCGTGCTGGGCCGCCAGTTCGGGATGGGCCAGCGGCAGGACCAGGCGCCGCTCGATGAGCTGCTTCTCCCGTTGCATGCCGGCGACCTTCTGCCACAGTCCCCCCGGCGGCAGCTCCGCTCCGAGCGAGGACAGCGTGCCGGCCGACTGCGGAGTCACCGGCCCGCGCTTTTCGAAGAAGACGAGCCCGGGGCGGGCGCCGTAGTCGCAGTTGAGCAGGGCGGTGGCACCGGTCTCGCCCTCGGGCAGGGCGGCCTGCACCGCTCGGACGCCGGCGGCGAAGAGCCGTTGCTCAAGGGCGGTGATCAGGGCACTGCCCAGCCCGCGCCGCCGCCAGCCGGGCGCCATGCAGATGCGCAGGATCCATGCCCGTTCGCCCTCCACCCTGCTCACCGCGGCGCCGATCAGCACGTCGTCGGCCGTGGCCACCACAGCCGGGTGGCGGGCCTGGAGGGCCGTCACGGCGTCCGAGAGCGGGAAGAGCGGCGGCTCCTCGGTCGTGCCGCTCTCCATGTCGACCCGGATCAGCGCTTCGAGATCGTCCTGGGTGTAGTCCCTGACCCGCCAACCCGTCATGATCAGCTCCGCGTGTTCGGCCGTACTCCCATCATCAGCCGATGCCCGAAGGCCGCGCGCGGTCACGCTGCGGTGCCGGGCGCGTTGTCGGCGGGGCTGAGGGACTTGTCGGTGCGGCCGGTGCGGCCGGTGCCGGCCAGTGGCGCTGCGGCGGCGGGTGCGGCGGCCGCGGTTTCCCGGGCGAGGAATGAGCCGAGCTCGCCGATCGTGCTCATGAGGGGGGCTGGGAAGACGACGGTGGTGTTCTGGTCGACACCGATCTCCACCAGGCTCTGGAGATTGCGCAGTTGAAGAGCCAGGGGGTGGGCCATCATGGTGTCCGAGGCGTCACCGAGCGCGGCTGCGGCCAGGGACTCGCCCTCCGCGTTGATGATCTTCGCTCGCTTCTCCCGCTCGGCCTCGGCCTGGCGGGCCATGGCGCGCTTCATGGTGTCGGGCAGCTGGATGTCCTTCAGCTCGACCAGCGTGACCTGCACACCCCAGTCGACGGTGGTGACGTCGAGGATCTGGCGGATGTCCAGGTTGATACGGTCCGTCTCCGACAGCGTCTCGTCGAGCGTGTGCCGGCCGACGACCTTCCGCAGGGTGGTCTGGGCGATCTGGTTGATCGCCGCGTCGACGTTCTCTACGGCGACGACCGACTTCACGGCGTCGACGACCCGGAAGTAGGCGACCGCCGACACGTCCACGCTCACGTTGTCCCGGGTGATGATGCCCTGGGACTGGATCGGCATGGTGACGACGCGCAGCGACACCCGGTGCAGGGCGTCGACGAACGGGATGATGAACCGCAGCCCCGGGGAGCGTGTTCCGACGAGTCGCCCGAAGCGGAACAGCACCCCCTCCTCGTACTGCTTGACGACCTTCACGGACAGGGCGAGGGCCAGGACGGCCAGGAGGCCGATCACGACGATGAGAACGATCAGGGCTTGCATGTGCTGCTCCTCGGGACGAGGACCACGTGGGGCGGGGACCCGCCGGTCGAGATCCCTGCATGTGCCTGCGTCGGTTCGTGAGGCAGGGCCGAATCCCGTCGGTACGGGCCGCGCCGACGGTCGGTGCGTGGGGCCGGGGACATCGCCTCGTCACCCGTGGTGAGTGGTGCGGTCGCGGCGGCGGCGCGGTGGGAAGCGGCCACGGCCCCCGTCACGGTGGTCACGTCGTTCGCCGACGGTCGGCGACTTGGACAGTGGCGGTCGGGCGACTGACGCGACCGGTCCGTGCCGGAGCGGCCGCAGAGGAGGGGCCGCCCTCGTACTTGCCTGCCTCGTCCGGTTCGAGTGGCCGGTCGGCGGCGGAGACGACGTGCCGGGTCTTGTCCGCGGCGAGGAGGGCGCTTGCGGTCAGCGGCGGACCGTCGTAGTCGGACGCGGCCGCCATCAGGCGGGCCGCCGACTCCGCCCCGGTCTCGGGTGGGATGACCAGCAGATCCCAGCGGCCGGTGCCGTAGGAGAGCAGCAGCAGCTTGTGCGGGTCGATCTCCGGGGTGAACCAGCCGACCTTGACGACGTGACCGCCCACGGGAATCTCGTGCGGGATGACCGGCCAGTACTTCGGGTTGACGGCGATGCGGGTGATGCGGCCCCACAAGGGGTCCAGCACTTCAATCAGTGCGGGCAGCTCGCTCGGCAGATCCCGGGAGCGGGGCCACCAGGCACCGTCCAGGAGTCCACGGGACGTGCCGTCGGTCTTCAGCGCGAGACGCGCGGCCGGGGCTGCGACGGGCTCGTGGTGTGGCAGGAGTTGGTGCAAGGTCGCCGACATGATGCGGACCCGTCTCCGGGCCGCCTTCGCGGCGACCCGGGTTTCATCTCTCGCCGAGAACGACCCGGCGTGGAAGCCGGTGTGCGAAATGCTCTCGGTGTTGTCCACGGTACTCCGCACACGCCGGGGCGGTTGCGGAGACGACGCCGCATTCGGTGAAGCAGGCTGTCGATGCCCGTGCCTCCCGGCCGGCCTCACCCGCGCGGAGTCCCGCGGCAGGACAGCCGTGGTCCTCCATGATCCGCTGGAAGCGTGTCGTTGCTGCCCGAGCCCGTTCGCCGGCTCGCCGCCTGGTGTGTCGTGCTGCTGCTCGTCGCCGGTGTCGGGTGGGTCGGGGTGCGGCTGTGCGGGGAGTTCAGGACCGCGGTCACCCCGGTGCTGCTCGCCCTGCTCGGGACCGCCCTGCTCGGACCCCTGCACCGCAGACTCGTGGCCGCGGGGGTGCAGCGGTCGCTCGCGGCCGGGGTGACCTGTGTGGCCGTCGTGGCCGTCGTCGGTGGCGCCGTCTATATCGTCGTCGCCGCCCTCATCGACACCGGCGACCAGATCATCGCCTCCCTCCGGCAAGCCGCCAGGTCCGTGGCGCAGCACTTCGGAGGCGCGGGTACCGGGCTCGACGACCTCGCCGCCAACGCGCGCAAGCTGCTCGGCAAGTTCGGGGGGACGGCGGCCTCCAACGTCATCAGCGGGGTCAGTGTCGTCGGCGAGAGCCTCGCCATCGCCGTTCTCGCGCTGCTGCTCGTCTTCTTCTTCCTGCGCGACTCCCACCGCGTCGTCGACAACCTGCGGGCCGTCGCGCCCGGGGACACCGCCGACACCCTGGAGGCCATGGCGCGGCGCGCCTACGAGGCCGTCGAGGGGTTCATGCGCGGCACCACGGTCATCGCGCTCATCGACGCGACCCTCATCGGCATCGGCCTGCTGATCCTCCGCGTGCCCGGCGCGGTGGGCCTCGCCGCGCTCGTCTTCGTCACCGCCTACATCCCCTACCTCGGCGCCTTCCTCTCCGGCGCGGTCTCCGTGCTGGTCGCCCTCGCCGACCGCGGCTTCGTCATCGCGCTGTGGGCGCTCGGGGTCGTGGTCGCGGTGCAGGTGCTGGAAGGGCATGTGCTCCAGCCGGTGATCCAGAGCCGGACCGTGCAGATGCATCCCGCGGTGGTGATGCTGGCGATCACCGCTGGCGCGTCCGTCGCGGGCATCCTCGGCATGCTCCTGGCGGTGCCCCTGACCGCCGCCGCCTTCGCCGTCTTCCACGAACTGCGCACGCGTTACGGCGCGCCCGAACCGTCGGACCCGTAGAGCTCCGGGAGGTCGTCGCCGGCGTCCGTGACCTCCCCGCGCAGCCGGCGCCCGCCCGGCTCCCCGCTGACCTCGGCCAGCGTGCCCTCGGCCACCGCCGGCTGCACCACCCCGGTGCGCACTGCCCTGTTTCAGGAAGATCGTCCGGATGGATGTCACTGTAGGAAGATCCGATGGGTGGGCGTCGCTGCCGGAGGGGTCGCCGACGGTCCGGAGCCGATGCCGGGCCCGCGGGGGAGCGGGTGGGCGGGCGGGAGAAAATCGTGGGCAGCCGATCTTGGCCTGGCCGGTACCCTTGATGGGTCCGGGCCCCGTGTCCGGCTCCCGCCGGAGCGGCAGCCCCGGCTCTCATCACCCCACCACGAAGGACGATGAACGACGATGCATCGGTACAGGTCCCACACCTGCGGCCAGCTCCGCGCCTCTGACGTCGGCACCGACGTCCGGCTGAGTGGCTGGCTGCACAATCGGCGCGACCTGGGCGGCATCCTCTTCATCGATCTGCGCGACCACTACGGCATCACGCAGCTGGTGGCCCGTCCCGGCACGCCCGCCTACGAAGCCCTGGACAAGATCTCCAAGGAGTCCTCGGTCCGCGTCGACGGCCAGGTTGTTTCACGTGGAACCGAGAACGTGAACGCCGACCTGCCCACCGGCGAGATCGAGGTCGAGGTCGCCGAGGTCGAGCTGCTCGGCGCGGCCGCCCCGCTGCCCTTCACGATCAACGCCGAGGACGGGGTCAACGAGGAGCGGCGCCTGGAGTACCGCTTCCTGGACCTGCGCCGCGAGCGCATGCACCGCAACATCATGCTGCGTACGGCCGTGATCTCCGCGATGCGGCACAAGATGGCGGCGATGGGCTTCAACGAGATGGCGACGCCGATCCTGTCCGCCACCTCCCCCGAGGGCGCCCGCGACTACGTGGTCCCCTCCCGTGTGCACCCGGGCAAGTTCTACGCGCTGCCGCAGGCCCCGCAGCAGTTCAAGCAGCTGCTGATGATCTCCGGCTTCGACCGCTACTTCCAGATCGCGCCCTGCTTCCGCGACGAGGACGCCCGCGCGGACCGCTCGCCGGGCGAGTTCTACCAGCTCGACATCGAGATGTCCTTCGTCGAGCAGGAGGACGTCTTCCAGCCGGTCGAGAAGCTGATGACGGAACTCTTCGAGGAGTTCGGGGGCGGCCGTCACGTCACCTCCCCCTTCCCGCGCGTCCCGTTCCGCGAGGCGATGCTGAAGTACGGCTCCGACAAGCCGGACCTGCGCGCCAAGCTGGAGCTGGTGGACATCACCGACGTCTTCGAGGGCTCGGAGTTCAAGGCCTTCGCGGGCAAGCACGTGCGCGCGCTGCCGGTGCCGGACGTCTCCGCGCAGCCCCGCAAGTTCTTCGACCAGCTCGGTGAGTACGCGGTCGAGCAGGGCGCCAAGGGCCTGGCCTGGGTGCGCGTGGCCGAGGACGGCTCGCTGTCCGGCCCGATCGCGAAGTTCCTGACCGAGGACAACGTCGCGGAGCTGACCAAGCGGCTCTCCCTGGCCCCCGGCCACGCGGTCTTCTTCGGCGCGGGTGAGTTCGACGAGGTCTCCAAGATCATGGGCGCGGTCCGCGTCGAGGCGGCCCGTCGCGCCGGCCACTTCGAGGAGGGCGTCTTCCGCTTCTGCTGGATCGTCGACTTCCCGATGTACGAGAAGGACGAGGACACCGGCGCGATCGACTTCTCGCACAACCCCTTCTCGATGCCGCAGGGCGGCCTGGAGGCCCTGGAGACCCAGGACCCGCTGGACATCCTCGGCTGGCAGTACGACATCGTCTGCAACGGCGTCGAGCTGTCCTCCGGCGCAATCCGGAACCACGAGCCGGAGATCATGCTCAAGGCCTTCGAGATCGCGGGCTACGACCGTGAGACCGTCGAGGAGAAGTTCGCGGGCATGCTCCGCGCCTTCCGCTTCGGCGCCCCGCCGCACGGCGGCATCGCCCCGGGCGTGGACCGTATCGTCATGCTCCTCGCCGACGAGCCCAACATCCGCGAGACGATCGCCTTCCCGCTCAACGGCAACGCCCAGGACCTGATGATGGGCGCCCCGACCGAGCTGGACGAGACCCGCCTGCGGGAGCTGCACCTGAACATCAGGAAGCCGCAGCCGAAGTAAGGCACAAGCAGCAAGAAAGGGCTCGGGACCGGTGTCGGTTTCGGGCCCTTCCGCTTGCGCACCTTGATTCATATGTTTCTGGCGAGGAGGCCCCGGCGTTCACGCCGGGGAGGATACGTCTCCCGCCCTGGCGGCGCGGAGCGCCCGCCGCTGCCAGCGGCGAAGCCGGATCAATGCGAACACCCATCCGGACTGTCGCTCAAGAAGGTCGTGGACGCCTACAGCACGCTGGCCGCGCAGGCCAAGGCCGGGCTTCTAGGCAAGACCACTTTTCCTGTCGTCGGTGCGGCCTCGCTGGACCCGCCGATGTCGTCGCCGGGGTCAACGTGCGCGACCGTGCACGCTCGGCGTGGGCATTCGTCACCATGCCCGTCCCCGCCCTGGCCTGAACAGGCTCGGAACAGTGGGGAGATGCGACCCGTGACCGCCCTGCCGTAGGGGGCAGTCGGGAGCGCGACGAGGTGCGAACGAGCGGGCAGACAAGCTCGGTCGTTCACGGCCGAGAAGGTGACAGCTCTTTCCGATGTTCCCGAGCGGCTCCGCCGACCAGTACACCCACGGGCGCGCCGCCTTCCGGCATCCCGGGCGGCGGGAACCAGGAGCCCACTGCCGACACCACGACCCGCACCACCCTCGACACGGACACGATCTACCCGGGCAACGGCCACGCGGGCGGGCTGCTGTATCTGAAGTACGACAAGAAGCACATCGCGCGGGGCGTGCGCGCCCGTCTCACCCTGGGTGTGGCCCCGGACGAGACGAACAGCGGCAGCTGACGCCCACGTCAGCCGTCACCGTCCTGCTCACCCTCCGGGTCGTGCTCCATGCCGTTCTCCGTGTCGGGTGAGGCACCGTCCTCCAGCAGCCGCTCGGCGATGTCGTCGGACCAGTGCTGGGCCCAGGCGCGCACGGCGGTGACCTGCGGTTCGGTCAGCCCGTACCGGACGAAGTCCGCATCCGCGTACCAGTCCGTGCCGGTGAGGCGGGACTGGAGGGTGGGCAGGTCGAAGGGGTCGTGGGCGTGCCGGCGGCCCAGTTCTTCCAGATCGGGGAGGGAGAAGCGGGTCGCCGCCGCCTGGGCGTCGATCAGGTCGACGGCGGCGCCCCGGTCGTACAGGGCGCGGATCTTCGTACCGACGGCGTCCTCCAGGGAGAGGGCCGGGCCGTACTCGGTCAGCACCGGAGGCTGCCAGAAGGCCTCCTTGTGCAGCGCGAGCACGCACGGCTCACCGGTCGGCGGGTCCGTGACGGTCAGCTGCGCGGTGAGCGCGGTGACGGCCCCGGCCCGCACCGGCCGCCCCCGCGCCTCCAGCGCCGCACCCACGGCACCGGCGATCCGGTCCATGGCCTCGGCACTCTCGGTGGCGAAGTCGAGGTTGGCATGCGGCCGCTCCAGCAGCCCGTGCGCCTGCAGGGCGTAACCGCCGGCGAGCACGAGAACGTAGGGGCTGCCGACGGAGACGACGTCCGCGAGGAGCCGGCGGTGGGGTTCGGGAATGTTCACGGGAAGATTTTTCTGGCTTCCTGTCACATGCGCGCGACGACGCGGGTCAGAGGGGTGTCCGTCACTCAGTGATCGCTCGTTGGGAGCCTCTCATGCGTATCGCGTACGTCGTCGTCACCCTGCTCGCCGCGCTGATGGCCGGGTTCTCCGGGACCGTGCTGCTCATGCGGGCACAGTGGATCGTGCAGGCGCTCACCGACTACCGGGTGCCGCGGGGGTGGTGGACCTCGCTGGGGGTGGCCAAGGCCGCCGGGGCCGTGGGGCTGGTGGTGGGGTTGTTCGTGCCGGTCGTCGGGGTGTCGGCGGGGGTCGGGCTGGTGGTGTACTTCCTCGGCGCCGCCGTGACCGTGGCCCGGGCCCGGTGGTACTCGCACGTTCCGTTTCCGCTCGTCTACGCCGCGCCCGTGGTCGGTGCGCTGGTGCTCGGGTACCTGGCCTAGCCGGAAGGAGATGTGTGCGGAGCGGCAACTTTCCCGGGAGCGGCGGCCACTGAGGGGTCGTAAGGCATCTTCAGCAGTCCCTAAGGACTCCTCCGTGGCAGCTCCCTCCCACCGCCGGTCCCTCCGTAAGAGGCGCGCCCTCGCCGTGTCCGCCGCCGTCGTGGCCGCGGGTGTCGGCGCCGGTGTGTTCGTGATGAACGCGAACGCCACCGCCGCCGACCTCTACCACCAGACGCTGCCCGCCAAGGACGGCTGGGCCGCCTCCGGCACGGGTACCACCGGCGGCGCGAAGGCCGACTCCGCGCACACCTTCACCGTCTCCACCAGGGCGCAGCTCGTGAAGGCGCTGGGGTCGGCCTCCGACACCACGCCCCGGATCATCAAGATCAAGGGCACCATCGACGCCAACACCGACGACAGCGGGAAGAAGCTGTCCTGCGCCGATTACGCGGCGGGGACCGGCTACTCGCTCTCCGCCTACCTGAAGGCGTACGACCCCTCCACCTACGGCCGCTCCAAGCTGCCCTCCGGCACGCAGGAGAAGGCCCGCGCCGCCGCCCAGGCCAAGCAGGCGAAGAACATCGTCTTCAAGGTGCCCGCCAACACCAGCGTCGTGGGCGTGCCCGGGACGAACGCCGGGATCACCGGCGGCAGCCTCCAGGTGAAGGACGTCGACAACGTCATCGTCCGCAACCTCGCCTTCTCCGCCACCGAGGACTGCTTCCCGCAGTGGGACCCGACCGACGGGGACGACGGCAACTGGAACTCCGCCTACGACGCCGTGACCCTGCGCGGGGCCGGCCATGTGTGGGCGGATCACAACACGTTCACCGACGCGCCCCACCTCGACAGCGCCAACCCCAGGTACTACGGCCGCGAGTACCAGATCCACGACGGCGCCCTCGACATCACCAAGGGCTCCGACCTGGTCACCGTCGAGCGCAACCGGTTCGTCGACCACGACAAGACGATGCTGATCGGCAGCAGCGACACGGACAGCACCGGCAAGCTCCGCGTCTCCATCCACCACAACCTGTGGAAGGGCATCGTGCAGCGGGCGCCGCTCGCCCGCATCGGCCAGATCCACGTGTACAACAACGTCTACGACACGACGACCCTCGACGGGTACGCCCCGCTGTACAGCATCAACTCCCGTGCCAAGGCCCAGGTCGTCGCCGAGGACAACTACTGGAAGGTGCCGAGCGGCGGCAAGGTCTCCAAGCTGCTGAGCGGCGACGGCACGGGGTCCGTCGCGGGCGGCGGCAACCTCGTCAACGGGACGGTGACCGACCTCGTCGCCGCGTACAACGCCGCCTCGTCGAAGAAGATCAGGACGACGGTGAACTGACGCCGACGCTCACCGCGGGTCTGGAGACGTCCGCGAAGAACCTGCCGACCGAGCTGGCGACGACGACCGGCGCCGGGGTGCTTACCGCGAGCTGAACCACCGAGGGCCTGGGGGAGCGGTGACTCGACACGGCACTCTTCCCGGGCCCTTTGCCTCATGCTCAGGGCGAGGTGTCCGCCGAGATCGATGACCTCTGCGTCGGAGGTGGCGGTAGGCGGTGAGTCCGGCGATCGCGCCGGCGTCCTATCGGAGGCCCGTCAGCGTCGTGGACTGTGCTTTCAGAAGCTCAGGTAAGTGATCTGAACGACGTAGACGCGTGCGCTGCGTACGACGACCTGGTACGTGAACATGCCCCGGGGACGATGATGTCGCCGCCCTTCGGGTCGATGCCCTCGTGGGCCCGGCCGTGGATGTGGACGGCTTCGCGGCTCTGACCAGCTCGTCCGCTTTCCTCTCCACACCGGTGAGGAAGTCGGCCGGCGCGGTGCGGGCGGCTTCCTCCGCACCGAAGGCGTACTCCCACTTCCAGCTCAACCGCGTACTGCCTTCATGGCTTCGTCCAGGACGGCGCTCAGCTCCCGCAGAGCTTCCTGAGAGGTGGCAGGGTCCTCGTCTTCCAGCGTGCTCTGCGCCCGAGCGAAGCGGGAGGACAGGTCGGGGCGGCGGGCGATCTCGATATCCGTGGCCCAGATGAGGACCCAGCTCTGCACGGGGCTCAGAGACTGCCACTCGACGGCTTTGGCGAAGGCGTCGTCCTTCGTGGCCTGCATCTCGTCCAGACGCCCGGGAGCAACGACGGCGAGGGCCGCGCGGAGAGCATCTGGGGTCAGCTCGGGGCGGGGGATCAGCTCGCGTCGTGGTCGGCCATTGTGCTCATGGTGTCCTCCAGGAGTGCCCCCGCCAGGGTATCCGGCCGGGCTTGGAGCGACGGACCTCTTCGACGCGTGGCTTCCTGCCTACTCGGACGAGGAGACGGAGCGCATGGTGGCCGCGCGGCTGGCTCGCCGTTCGATCTTCGAGAGGTCCGCGCCCAGGCACTCACGCCCCGAGAGTCACGGGCCCTTGTCGAGCAGATGCTGGGAGAAACATGATCGGCACTCCTGCCAACCGGGACACCGCCGCACTGGCTTGGTTCAAGAGCAGCTACAGCAGCAGTGGTGACGGCAACGACTGCATCGAGGTCGCCGCCGCCTCCGGTGCGGTGCACGTCCGCGACTCCAAGAACATAGGAGGGCCGCAGCTCGCGCTCGCGCCGGAAGCGTGGGCGGACTTCGTGACCTACGCGTCGGGAAGCTGACCCCGCGCTGCTCGGGTGGCCGGGCCGGGCCACTCCGGTGGTGCCGTGGGGCACCACCGGGCCTGCGTTCGTCTGTCCGGTGTTACGCCGGCTCGCCGCCGAAGCGCTCCTTGTAGGTCTCCAGGTCCTCGTCCGTCAGCTTGGCGAACAGGACCGGCGGGACCGTGAAGGGGGTGCCGGCCGGGACGGAGGTGAGGGACTTCGCCGTCTCCGGGGTGGCCCAGGTCGCGGTGTCGTCCTGCAGGGAGAACGCCTCCCGCATGGTCTTCGCCGTCGCCGGGATGAAGGGCTCGGAGACCACCGAGTAGAGGTGGATGAGGTTCATCGCCGTGCGCAGGGTGAGGGCCGCGCCGTCCTTGTCGGTCTTGATCTCCAGCCAGGGGGCCTTCTCCTCCAGGTAGGAGTTGCCGGCCGACCACAGGGCGCGCAGCGCGGCGGCCGCCTTGCGGAACTGGAGGGCCTCCATGTGCTCCTCGTACTCCGCGAGCAGGCGCGCGATCTCCTCGCCGAGCCGCGTCTCCGCCTCACCCGGTTCGCCGCCCGCGGGGACGTCGTCGCCGAAGCGCTTGCGGGAGAAGGACAGGACACGGTTGACGAAGTTGCCGAGGGTGTCGGCCAGGTCCTTGTTGACCGTGGCCGTGAAGTGCTCCCACGTGAAGGACGAGTCGTCGGACTCGGGCGCGTTGGCGATCAGGAAGTAGCGCCAGTAGTCGGCGGGGAGGATCTCCAGGGCCTGGTCGGTGAAGACGCCCCGCTTCTGCGAGGTGGAGAACTTGCCGCCGTAGTACGTCAGCCAGTTGAAGGCCTTGACGAAGTCGACCTTCTTCCAGGGCTCGCGCACGCCCAGCTCGGTGGCCGGGAACATCACCGTGTGGAACGGGACGTTGTCCTTGGCCATGAACTGCGTGTAGCGGACGTCGGTGTCGACGTCGTACCACCAGGACTTCCAGTCGCGGTTCTCCGGGTCCTGGTCGGACCACTCCTTGGTCGCGCCGAGGTACTCGATCGGGGCGTCGAACCAGACGTAGAAGACCTTGCCCTCGGCCGCCAGCTCCGGCCAGGTGTCCGCCGGGACCGGGACGCCCCAGTCCAGGTCGCGGGTGATCGCGCGGTCGTGCAGGCCCTCGGTCAGCCACTTGTGGGCGATGGAGGAGGCCAGCTGCGGCCAGTCCTTGTCGTGCCGGGCGACCCACTCGCGGACCTCGTTCTCCAGCTTGGACTGGAGGAGGAAGAGGTGCTTGGTCTCACGGACCTCCAGGTCCGTGGAGCCCGAGATCGCCGAGCGGGGGTTGATCAGGTCCGTCGGGTCGAGGACGCGGGTGCAGTTCTCGCACTGGTCGCCGCGGGCCTTGTCGTAGCCGCAGTGGGGGCAGGTGCCCTCGACGTAGCGGTCCGGCAGGAAGCGGCCGTCGGTGGGCGAGTACACCTGGCGGATCGCGCGCTCTTCGATGAAGCCGTTCTCGTTCAGCTTGCGGGCGAAGTGCTGCGTGATGTCGCGGTTCTCGGCGCTGGAGCTGCGGCCGAAGTAGTCGAAGGCCAGCGCGAAGCCGTCGTAGACGGCCTTCTGCGCGTCGTGCGCCTGGGCGCAGAACTCGTCGACCGGGAGGCCCTGCTCCTTGGCGGCCAGCTCGGCGGGGGTGCCGTGCTCGTCGGTCGCGCAGATGTACAGGACGTCGTGGCCGCGCTGGCGGAGGTACCGGGAGTACACGTCCGCCGGGAGCATGGACCCCACCATGTTGCCCAGGTGCTTGATCCCGTTGATGTACGGAAGGGCGCTGGTGATGAGGTGTCGAGCCATCGGGGGCTGCTCCCAGGTCGCTACGGGTACGAACCTTGAAATCGTAGCCGACGTGTGTATGCCGCCCGCTTCCCGTTTTACGGGGTGAGAAGCGGGCGGCATGGGTGGTGCGGAGAGCTATGTTCCGTTATGGCCGGTTGTGGTCGCTTACGGGCGCCAGTTCGCCAGTACGCCCTCGTACAGCTCCGTGTCCGTCAGCTCGCGCGGGGTCGGGCCCGCGTGGAAGAAGGACGTGTTGTCGGTCTTCAGTTTGCGGAGGTAGTCGAAGGCCTTGTTGTCGTGCTCCCCGAAGGCGACGAAGGAGAAGAACACGGAGGGGTGGTTCTTCGCGGCCTCGGTGAGGGACTGGGTGGCCGGGGTCTTCGCGTCGGGGGCACCGTCCGTCTGGAAGATCACCAGGGCGGGGGTGGTGTCCCCGGTCTTCTCGTGGTGGGTGAGTACGGCTTCCACGGCGGCGTGGTAGCTGGTACGGCCCATGCGGCCGAGGCTGGCGTGGACGTCGTCGATCTTGGTCTCGTGGTCCGGGGTGAGGGTGAGGTCGGTGGTGCCGTCGACCTCAGTGGAGAAGAAGACGACGTGGACCGTGGCCTCGGGGTCGAGGTGGGCGGCGAGGGCGAGGGTCTGGTCGGCGAGGGCCTGGGCGGAGCCGTCCTTGTAGTACGGGCGCATGCTCGCGGAGCGGTCGAGCACGAGGTAGAGCTTCGCTCGGGTGCCGGTGAGGTCGGTCTTCTTGAGGGTGGTGGTGGCTGCCTTGTAGGCGGTGGTGAGGGAGGGGGTGCTGGACTTGACTCGGGTGAGGGGGGTTGCGGGGGCGAGCTTGGCCGGTTCCGCCTCGGCGGGTGCCTCCGGCTGGGGCTGCGGTTCCGCCTCGGCTTCGCCTTCGGCGGTCTCGTTCCCACCCGCACCACCCGTGCGGGTCTCGTTGTCGGGTGCGAGTGGCCCCTGTGGGGCGTCCTCGCCGTCGGCGGCCTGCGAGTCGTCGTTCGCGGCCTTCGCCTCGGCTTCGCCTTCGGCTGCCAGCGGCTCCGGCTCGACGGCGGGCTCCGGCTCAGCCTCAGCCTCGGGTTCCGGGGTGACCTCGGCGGCCGGCTCCGGCACCGCGATCGGCTCGGGCTCAGCCGCCGGGGCGGCCTCTGCTACGGGCTCGGGCTCCGGTGCCGTCTCGGTGGCGGGCTCCGGCTCGATCACCGGCTCGGGCTCAGGGGTGGCCTCCGCGGCCGGCTCCGGCACCACGACGGGCTCGGGCTCGGCCACCGTCTCCACCACGGGCTCGACCTCGGTGACGGGCTCCGCCACCGGCTCGGTCTCCGGCTCGGCCGCCGTCTCCGCCACCGGCTCGGGCTCGGTCTCCGGCTCGGGCTCGGTCTCCGGCTCGGGCTCAGGCTCCGGAGCAGCCTCGGCCACCGGCTCGGCCTCGGCGACGGGCTCCGCCACCGGCTCGGCCTCGACCTCAGCCGTCGGCTCGGGCTCCGCCACCGGCTCCGTAACCGGCTCGGTCGTGGTCTCGGTGGTAGGGGCCGTCGTCGGCTCTGCCGGCTTGGGGACCGAGATGTTGTCGAAGGCTGCCGAGACCAGATCGTGCTCGTCCGGCGAGGCCGAGCGGGGCTCGGGGATCTCGGGGGTCGGGGTGGGGGTCGGCTCGGTTGCCGGGGAGGGGATCGGTGCCGGCTCCTGGTGCTGCTGCTCCTGCGAAGGAACCTGTTCCGCACCCTCTGCTTCGGCGGCCCGCGCTTTGCGTGACCGGCCGAATGCGTTCCGCAGGAGAGTGAGAATGCCCATGTGCGCAACCCTTCGCGTGAGTTGATGCCCGTCAAACCCTGGCCAGGACGGACACGTAAGGTTAGCGGCCTGGGATTGCCATCTTGGGGAGGGGCGAGTCTCAGCCGAGTCTCGACCGCGTGTCAGTGTGGCGACGCGATCGCCCTCGCAGCCGCCACCTCCTGGCGGAGAGGTTCCAGGACGCTGCCCGGCGGGCCCGTGAGGCCGGTGCGGACTGCGACAAGGGTTTCCGCCTCCCGTACCCCGTCCGACAGCTCCCTCAGTTGCTGGGACACCTGGGAGATTTCCGCTGGTGATGGGGGCGGGGCTCCGTGTCTTACCCGGACTCGGGCCGCCGTCGTCGCGTCGACGATGCGTTCGACCGCGACCACCAGCGGCCACCAGGCCGCCGCGCGGCGGCCGGTCGGTGGGGGTTCCGTCAGGGCCCGCTGGAACTCCGTGCGGATGGTCGAGAGGTCGCGGTAGAGGCGGCGGCGCATGCGGGCGCGGGCGGCGGGGTCGGTGTCCGGGCCGAACGCCGCCTCGACGTAGACCGCCGTGTCCGCGACCGCGTCCGCCAGACGGTCGCCGACTCGGGTGTGCCAGCTCTCCGGCCACAGGAGGTACCCGGCGATCAAGGCGATCGCGCAGCCCATGAGGGAGTCCAGGAGGCGCGGGAGCAGGAGGGCCGTGCCCTTGTGGTTCAGGATGTTCGAGAGGAGGAGGATCACCGGGGTGATCGCCGCTGTCTGGTAGCCGTAGCCCCTGGGGGTCAGGGCCGGGATCAGAGGGGCGAGTACGAGCATCACCGGGACGTCCCACCAGCCTGGTGGGACCTCCGCCAGTACCGCCGCCGCGATCACCAGGCCCGCCACCGTGCCCAGTGCCCGCAGCAGTGCCCGCGAGAACACCGAGCCGAAGTCGGGCTTGAGGACGAAGGTGATGGTCAGGGCCACCCAGTAGGAGCGCGGGACGGGGACGAGGGAGACCAGGGCCTGCGCGATACCGATGCACAGAGCCAGGCGCAGGCCGTAGCGCCAGGAGTTCGCGGAGAGGACCACGTTGCGGGCCGCGCGGGCCGTGCGGATGCTCAGGGCGGCGGGGCGGCCCAGGCGGTCGTCGATGCCCCGGGGGTCCACGTCGGGGGCCATGACGACCGCGGCCGTGTGGCGCAGGGCGTGGTCGACGGCCCGGGCCGTCTCCGTGGTGGGGGTGGGCAGGTGCGGCAGGGCTGTCGGGCCGGTGCAGCCGGTCTCGATGGCCTCGGCCAGGTGCCGGACCGCCTCCGGGACCTCCGGCGGGAGCGGGCGGCCGGCGAGGTGGACGGCGGGGGCCGCCTCGACCACGGGTGTGATCGCGTTCAACTGGGCGAGGAGCCGGGTGAGTTCGCGGCCGCGGCCGTGGTGGCGGGCGCGGTGGGCGAGGACGAGGTCGTAGGACTGGTTGAGGGACTGGGTGACCTCGAAGCGGACGGTGGTGTAGCGGTCGGGGTCCGGGTTGGCGCAGGCTGCCAGCAGGTCGGCCACCTTGCGGTACGCGGCCCCTACCGACGCGCGCTCCGGCACCCCGGCCCGCAGTGGCCAGGCGAGCAGCGCCAGGGCCAGGACGAGCAGGCCGCCGCCGGCCATCAGCGCCGCGGGCAGCCACCAGGGGTCGGGGAGCGGAAGTCCGGCGCCGATCACGGTGTTCAGGAGCAGCAGCAGTCCCGACACGGAGGACACCGCGCCGATCGTCGAGATCATTCCGGACAGCAGGGCGACGCCGGTGACGGCGGCCACCGCGTACCACCCCTGGCCGTACACCAGGGAGCCCACGGTGACGCCCACCGCGCCGAAGAGCTGGGGGACCGCGATGTTGAGGATGCGCATGCGGTAGGCGTCGGCGGTGTCGCTGATGACGCCGGACAGGGCGCCCATGGAGGCGAGCGCGCCGTACGTCGGCTGTCCGGCAGCGAGCCCGATCGCCAGCGGGAGTGCCATCGCGACTGCGGCCCGGGCCATCGCGGCCCAGTTGAGGGGTGCCGGGTGAGGTTGGAGGTTCCGGACCAGCCAGTCGGGAGGGGCGAGGCTGATGGGGAACTCGCGGGACATGCGCCCATTATGACCGCTTCGCTCCGGCCCGCCCGGGGTCATTTGCGCTGGTGGAGCGTGATGCCGACGACGAGTGCACGGTGGTCGGTGCCGGTCAGGCGCAGGAAGCGGGCGTCGGTCGCGGAGAAGTCCGGGGTGGAGAGCAGGACGTGGTCGATCTGGGCGCCGATGACGGAGGACGTGCGGGAGGGCCAGCTGGGGGTGCGGTCGTGGCCGGCGAGGCGGGCGGCGTCGGTCAGGCCGGCGTCCAGGACGCGGCGGAAGGCCGCGTGGTCCTGGGAGGCGTTGAAGTCGCCCGCGAGGATCGTGGGCGTGTGGCGGTCGGCTGCCGCGAAGGCGCGGAGCCGGCCCAGTTCCCGCTGCCAGAGGCCCACCTGGCGGACGAGCGGGGGCGCGGGGTGGGCGAGCTGGACGCGGACGGCGTGGCCGCGTACGTCGGCCACGGCGCCGGGCATGCCCATCGTGCCGGGGACGCCGGCCGTGCCCTTCAGCGGGAAGCGGCTCAGGATGAGCGAGCCCTGGGAGCTGCCCGCGGCCACGGCCTGCCGGTGGGGGTAGGCGCGGGCGAAGTCCCGTTCCAGCGTGGCCTGGCAGGTGTACTCGCACTCCTCGACGAAGACGAGGTCGGGGCGCAGGCGGCGGATCTGCGGGACCAGGGCGGGGGTGCCGCGCCCGAACTCGACGTTCGAGGTCAGCACGCGCAGGGAGGCGAGGGGCGGGCCGGCCGGTTCCGTGGTCTTCCCGTACGGCTCCAGGTACCAGGCCAGCAGCCCCAGTACGACGACTCCCCACACCAGCCCCGGCCACCAGCGGGCGAGCAGCGCGCACAGCAGACCGACGCCGGTCGGCACGAGCAGCCAGGGCAGGAAGGCGAGCAGCTGCGGCACGGGCGTGATGCCGTCGGTGTCGGCCACCCGGCAGCCGACGACCACGCTCACCCCGGCGAGAAGCAGTCCGGCCGACCAGGAACCGAGTCCGCGCCCAGGGCTTCGTGTCACTCCCCGAGATTACGAGTGCGAGTCGACCTCGGTCAGGAATTTGCCCAACACCTCGTTGAACTCCTTGGCCCGCTCCAGGTTCGGCATATGGGCCGCGCCCGCGACGACGTGCAGTACGGAGTCGGGGAGCGCGGCGTGCATCGCCTCCGCGTCCGCCACCGGGGTGTACGTGTCGTCGGCGCCGACGACGACCAGCGCGGGCACGGTCACCCTGGTCAACAGGGGCCGGTAGTCAGGGCGTTCGGCGCGGCCGCGCAGGGAGGCGGCGGCGCCCTCGGGGGCGGTGGCCGTCATCATGCGGTGGACGTGGGCCTTGACCTCGGGGTCGGCGTACGGGGCGACCATCTTCTCCAGCACCTCGTCGGCGTAGCCGCGCATTCCCTCGGCGAGCAGCCGGTCGGCCATGGCGTTCCGGCCCCGCCTGCCCTCGGGCGTCTCGGGGTCGGGGAAGGTGTCGGCGAGGACCAGGCCCCGGACGCGGTCGCCGAAGCGGTCGTAGCACTCCATGGCGATCTGGCCGCCCATGGACAGCCCGGCCAGTACGAAGGGGTCCACTCCCAGGAAGTCCAGCAGTTCCTCGATGTCCTGGGCGTGGCGGGCGAGCGGGACGGTGCCGGGGGTCACGGGGGAGGAGCCGTAGCCGCGCAGGTCGGGGGCGATCACCCGGCGGCCGGCGGAGAACGCGGCCAGTTGCGGGGTCCACATCGTGCGGTCGAAGGGGTGGCCGTGGACGAGGACGAGGGGGACCCGGGAGGAGAATCCGGGGTTTTCGTCCTCGTACGAGAGGAAGGGGGGCATGTGATCGACCCTAGGTCCGCCCAACTCCTCGGTGCAATAAAATCTTTGCGCTCGGTGCAATCCGATGTGCCGGTACGGCAGGGGGGCTTGTGGACGACTACCGGCGTATCGCCGACCGGATCGCGGGCGACATCAGCGGGGGCCGGCTCCGGCCGGGGCAGCGGCTGCCGCCGCAGCGGGCGTTCGCCCGGCGGCACGGGATCGCCGCGTCGACGGCCGGACGGGTGTACGCCGAACTCGTCAGCCGTGGGCTGGTGGTCGGCGAGGTCGGGCGCGGTACGTTCGTCCGGGCCACCGCGCCGGACGCGCAGCCGGGGCGCGCGCTGACCGAGGCGGCGGGCGGCGCGCCCGTGAACCTGGAGCTCAACTACCCGTCGGCGCCGGGTCAGGCGGAGCTGCTGGCCCCGGCCCTCGCGCCCCTGCTGCGGCCGGACGCGCTGGGTGAGGCGTTGCGGCCCGCCCCGGCCGCCGGTACCGCGGCGGCGAGGGAAGCGGTCGCGGGGCTGCTGGCCGGCGGTGGGCTGCGGCCCGACCCCGAGCGGATCCTGTTCACCGGCAACGCCCGCCAGGCCATCGCCGCCACCCTCGCCTCCCTGGTCCGGCCGGGCGGCCGGGTCGGTGTCGAGCCGTTGACGTATCCGCTGGTCAAGGAGATCGCGGGGCGGCTCGGCATCACCCTCGTCCCGCTCGCGGCGGACGAGGAGGGGCCCCTTGCGGAGTCCGTCGCGGCGGCTCACCGCACGGCTCCCCTGTCCGCCCTCTATCTCCAGCCGACCCTGCACAACCCGACCTCGCTGACCCTGAGCACCGAGCGGCGGGTCCGGCTGGCCGAGGTCGTCCACAGCCTGGGGACACCGGTGGTGGAGGACCGGATCTGGTCCTTCCTGCACCAGGGTGGCGAACCTCCGCTCGCCGCTCTCGCACCGGGGCTCGTGCATCTCGTGGACGGGCTGTCCAAGCGGGTCGCGCCGGGGCTGACCGTCGGGTTCGTCGTCGTACCGGCCGGGCGGGTCGAGGCGGTGGCGCGGGCCGTCCGGTCCGGGGGCTGGAGTGCGGGCTCCTTCGCCCTGGAGGCGGCCGTGCGGTGGATCGGGGACGGAAGTGTTGCGCGGTTGGTCGAGGCGAAGCGGCGGGATGCGGGGCGGCGGCAGCGGGTGGTGGCCGAGGAGCTGGAGGGGTTTGCCGTGCGGGCTGATCCGGCGGGGTACTTCGCGTGGTGGGAGCTGCCTGTGGGGTGGCGGGCGGACACCTTCACCGCGGCCGCGCGGGCTCACGGGATCTCTGTCACCCCCGGTACGGCGTTCTCCGTGGATCCGAGTCGTACGCCGGATGCCGTGAGGGTCGGGCTTGCGTCGGCGGCGGAGGGCGAGCTGGTGCGGGCGTTGCGGGTGCTTGCGGGGGTTGCGCGGGGTGGGTAGCGAAGGGCCGGGGCCACTTCGGCTTCGCCTTCGGCAGGTTCATTCTTACCCGCACCACTCGTGCGGCTTTCGTCGTCGGCTGTGGGTGGCGCCCCCGTGGGGCGTCCTCGCCGTCAGCGGCTTCCGGCTCGTGTGCCTCGGCAGCCGCCAGCTCGGCGTCGATGATGGTTCAGGCGCATGTGTCGCCTTTGGGGTCCGTGGCGATACCTCATCTGGCGGCGCCATGCCGCCCTGGACGGCAAGGCTCAGGTGCTGGCCGCTCCCCGGCAGCCCGCCCGTGCGGTGCTGCCGGCCAGCGTCCGGAGGGACACGCACCAACGGACCGGACCCGGCTGCCTCGCGCAGCCCACCGTCACCAGGGCGTGACCACGATCAGCAAACCCATCACCGGCCACCGGCCACGAGGAGCAGCACTGGGCGCGGGATTCCATCTCCACGCCCATGCTTCCCCACCCAGGTGGGCAGAACCCGCGCCAGACGCCATGTCTCGCACGGGATCGCTCAGCTGATCAGAGACGCTCTGGCTCGTGTCGGCTTCGGAGGGGGGAGCTGGCGCGGGCGCTGCGGGTCCTTGCCGGTCCCGCAGCGCCCGCGCGGGGCAAGCGTAGGTGGCGGGTGAGCCAGGTTGTCAGGGCCACCGTGAGGCCCACCGCCAGGAGGAGCCAGGACGTGGTGCGCAGGGTGGTGGTCAGTGCGTCGTAGATCGCGGCCGCGGCCGGGTGGGGGACGTCGGCGGGGAGGCCGGCGAGGGTGAGGCTGCGGCCGATGGTGAGGGCGAGGATCAGGAGGGCGCCGCCCAGGGCCGTGCCCAGCGCGGTCGCCGCGACGGCGCGGCGGCGGTGGACGGCCAGGGCGATTCCGGCGACGGCGAAGACGACGGCCGCGACGGGGAGCCAGAAGCCGGCGACTTCGAGCACGTGGAATCCCTTTCTGAGCCGGCCCACCTCGCCCGCCTGGAGCACGGGGACCGCGGTGTGCTCCACCGGGATGCGGGCGGCGAGCGGAATGTGGTCGTGGGTGAGCTGCTGCTTGACCTGGGCGGTGACGGGGGCGAGGTCCACCGTGACCGGGAGCTCGCCCGACTCCTCGGCCGGGTCCTCGGCGCGCAGGGCGCGCAGGATCGCGTCGTGCGTGACCCGGTTGCCGGTGTCCCAGGCCAGCCGGAAGGCGCGGGTCTGGGTGAAGGAGCGCACCGCTTCGTGCACGAACGGGGCGACCGAGCCGCGTACCCCGCGGACGTCCATCCGCTGGTCCACCTCGCGCAGGATGCCGTCCCCGACCGTCTTGGCCACGGCTTCCCGCACGTCCGGGTCGGCGGCGAGCGGGGCCATCGTGGTGACGTACCGGCCCGTGTCGGCGAGCCCGTACGACGCCCAGGCCGCCAGCGCGCCGAACGGCACGAGGAGGCAGGACAGGGCGATCAGTACGGCCGACAGGGCGCTCCTGAGGCGTGGGGGCACGCTTCCAGGCAAGGCCCGCTGGGCCCGGGGGGCGAGCGGTACGACTGCATTCGGGGGAAATGTCAAGCCGAACGGGCGCGCTGCCTGGCGGAGCAGGGCAATCCGCTCTCCGGTGGAGGGTTCCTCCGAACGGGTGTTTCCTGGTGCTGGTGAGGAGGGAGTTACAGGGGAGTGCGTGGGCCCCGGCCGGTCTCCGGCCGGGGCCCACGCGCGTCCCGCATACTCGGCTGCTCAGCGGATGCGGTTTCCCTCCGCGTCCTCGTGCGTGTAGTAGCGGTAGAACAGCACGCCGAACACGACCACGGCGAATGCCACGCCCAGGCCCGCGGACGCCAGGACGGAGTGGCCGCGGCCGCTCAGGTTGTACAGGAAGCCGACCGCGATGCCCGTGAAGGCGGCCCACAGCGTCGCGTGCAGCTCGCGCGGCAGCCGAGGGGTCAGGGCCGCCAGACCCATCCAGACGGCCGCGAACACGATCGCCGTCACGAAGCCGAACAGCAGGTTCCAGCCGGTGATGGGCCCGCCGTAGCGGGTGTTGGCCGCGGCCCAGTACCCGTAGATGAGCCCGAGCACGACCGGCACGGCGATCTTCGCCACCGCGTGCGTGCGCTCGCTGAAGACGTCGGGAGTACGACCGACCCGGGTCATGCCACCGGGTGCGGGTGCCGCTTGAGCCATGAGAGCACTCCTCTCTCTCCTCGCCCCCGCCTACCAGAGCACACCTGGGGGGACGCCCTGGCAAGTCGGCCGGAAGAGTGACGAGTGCCCGGATGCGGCGCCTGTGTTCCCGTGTTTCGCTGAATTTCTCCGACGGACATGGAGGGCTGCCCGGCCGTGACGGACATGGAGTACCGGCTCCGGCGGCAGTTGCTGCGGGTCCGGGGCCGGAGCATCGCCTGGGTGCCGCCCCTGCTGCTGCTCGTCGGCATCGTGCTGGTGGACATCAACACCACCGAGCGGTTCCGGATCGTCTCCTGGATCGTCCTGATCCCCGGCATCGCCGCCGCGCTCTGCGGGGTGTGGGGGACGGCCGCCTTCGCCGTGCTGTCGCTGGTGACGTACGTCGTCGTGGACAGCCTCTGGCCGGGCGCGTACCAGGCCGGACTCGCCGACTTCGTCCTGGTCGCCCTCGGTGGTGCCCTCGGCGTGCTGGCCTCCGCCGTGCGGGTGCGCAGAGAACGGCAGATGCTGCACATCCGGGACATCGCCGAGACCACCCGGCGCACCGTGCTGCGCCCGCTGCCGCCGGTCTGGGCGGGCCTGGAGCAGGCGGGTGTGTACCTGGCCGCCGACGTCGAGGCGCGGGTCGGCGGGGACTTCTACGACATCCAGCCCGGCCCGCACGGCACCCGCGTCCTCGTCGGGGACGTGCAGGGCAAGGGCCTCGGCGCGGTGGAGACGGCGGCCGCGCTGCTCGGCACCTTCCGGGAGGCCGGCTACCACGAGGCGGACCTGGCGACCGTCGCCGAGCGGCTCGAGGTGCGCATGGTCCGGCACCGCGGGCACACCACCGCCCTCGGCGGGGACGACGGCGACCGCTTCGCCACGGCCGTCCTGCTCGGCTTCCCCGAGGACGCCCCGGACACGATCGAGCTGATCAACCTCGGGCACGAGCCCCCGCTCGCCGTCGGACCGCACGGGGTGCGCACCCTGCCCAGCGGCGACGGCCTGCCGCTCGGCTTCGGTGACCTCGTGCCCGAATGCCCGCCGCTGCACCGGGTGCCGCTGGGGCGCGAGGAGACCCTGCTCATGGTGACCGACGGGGTGACCGAGGCGCGGGATGCCGCCGGGGAGTTCTACCCGCTGGCCCGGGAGGTGGCCCGGGCGGTCGAGGCCGACCCGGGGCGGGCCGAGCCACGGAGGCTGGTCCGCCGGGTCCGTGACGGCGTGCTGCTGCACAGCGGCGGCCGCCTGGAGGACGACACCACGGTCTTCGCCGTCCGGCGGGCGGGCGAAGACCCCGTACGGGGACGTTTGCAGTCCTGAGACGCGCCTTTGCAGCAGCAGCGGTTACGGTGCTGGCTGTAGGGCGATCTACAGGGGAGGGACGATGCCCGGAACCGTGCTGCTGCTCGCGGCCTCGCCACTGGGCCGGGGGCGCCTGGTGGACGCGGCCGCAGTGCTGCCCGTGCTGGCCGCGGTCGCCCCTGCCGTGCTGTCCGGCACCGACACCGCGAACGTGGTCGAACTCGCCGACCCGCTGGAGCCGCAGGCCGTCCTCACCCGGCTGCGCGCCGCCGCGGCCGCGCCCGGCCCGCTCACCGTGTACATCACCGGGCAACTCCACCTGGACCGCCGCCAGCACCAGCCCCACCTGGCCCTGGCCCGCACGACCCCGGCCACGGTGCGGTACACGGCACTGCCGTGGCACTGGATCAGAGAGGAACTGCGGCTGCGCTCCGCGGGGTCCACGGCACTCTTCGTCGACCTGCACGCGGACGCCGAGACCTGGCAGCACCTCGCCCAGCGGCCGCTCGACTCGGGCCGCACCAGCGCGGTGTACGGCCGCATCGCACCCCCCTCCGGCCGGCGGGGCCTGGCCGAGCCGTCGTACATGAAGGCGGTGGCGACGCTGTTGCGCAGTGGACACCGGCCGCCGCTGGAGCAGTTGCACCAACAGGCGTTGGCCCGGACAGCGGACGAGGCGGCGACGAACATCCTGCTCACCGCTCAGCCCCGGCCGAGCGGCGATCCCCACGCCGCCATCAGCGCCGCCGTCCAGGCCGGGCGGCATGCCGACGCCGACGCGCTCGCCGCTCAGCATGAGCAGGCCGCCGTGCGTGGCTACGGGCCCGCCTCCGACGAGGCGTTGCACTGGGCCGAAGTCCGGGCCGATCTGGCGATGTTCGCGGGGGACTCGGTGCGCAGCTGCCGGGCCTGGCTGACTGTGGCGGGGGTGCGGCTCGCTGCCGGGCAGGCGGTGGACGCGCTCGCCGTGGAGGCGGCCGTGGACCGGGCCCACCACCAGTGGGGGTGCATCAAGGACGCGGCGCGGGCCCGTGAACTCGGACCCGCGCTCGCGGAGTTGAGGCTTCGGGTGCCGGGCCGCCGGCAGGGCGCGCTGGAGAATGTCCAGCGGCACCTGCGGCAGCTCCAGTCGGCCCGGTAGCGGCCTCAGCTGGTGAAGGTGAAGTACTTCCAGGCGCCGTGCGTCGTGGAGTTCACCGTGTCACCCGAGGAGCCGTTGATGTACGACGAGCGGACCCGGAACCGCCAGCCGACGTCCTGGCCGTGGTCGCCGGTGATCTGCACCTTGGACACGCCGTCGGAGCCCAGCGCGAAGTACGCGGGGTCGCCGGGGTACCACCTGCCCTGGTAGTGCACCTCGAACTCGAACTTCTGCTTACGGCCCGGGAAGTACGGCATCTTCGTCGTGATCAGCGGGTTCTTCGTCTTGTGGAAGAAGTAGTAGGTGTGGCTCCACGAGCTCTGCGCCTTGTAGTAGCCGCTGACCGACGTGGACACGCTCACCTTGGCGCCGACCGTGCTGGAGACCGAGCGGGGCTGGTAGCGGGCGTCGCCCGCGAACTTCGCCGTGACCTTGGTGTCCCGCTTCAGGTCCAGCGTGACCGACAGGTTGCCGTCGGAGTTGACCTTGCCGGACTTCACCAGCTTGTTCGGCTTGTCGGAGCCGAACGGGTCGGCCCAGATCTCCACCGTGCGGTTCTTGTAGGTCGTCCCCAGGTGGGCCGTGAACTTCACGTCCTTGCCGTAGGAGTACACCTTGCCGTTGTTGTTGACCGACAGCGTCGGCTTGGCGCGGGAGACGTCCACGGTGTCGGTGCCGGAGCCCGCCGCGTGGTCGGCGTCGCCCGCGTAGGCCACCTTGTACTTCACCTTGCCGCCGGCCGGCGGGGTGTCGGTGAAGGAGTAGCCGCCGTCGGCCTTGACCGTCACCGAGGGCAGGGTCTTGCCGTTCGGGGAGTCCAGGTCGGTGCGGGTGACGGTCAGCTTGGCGTCGGCGGGGAGGGCGACCTTCGAGGTGACCTTGCCCTTGACCGTGAGCTGCTTGGCGCGGGCCGCGGTGGCCGGGGCGTCCACCGTGACGGTGGTCGTCGCCTTGGTCGGAGCGTCGAAGGCACGCAGGGAGTAGACGCCGTCGCTGTTGTACGACACTGCGAACAGCCGGGAGGCGTCGGGCGCCCAGGCGAGGGCGGAGTCGGCGAGTTCGTCGGAACCGCTGGTGTGGCCCGTGTTCGGGAAGTCGTACTCGCGCACCGACGTGGTGGCGCTCGGCTTGTAGACGAAGATGTCCGGGTTGTACCAGCCGTCGACGCCCGCAGCGACCGTCCCGTCCGGGGCGACGGCCACGGCGTTCGGGTAGGTGGCGCTGGCGTAGCTGCCGTCCGCCGTGAGGTCGGCGGTCTTGAACACCGGGTGGTGGTACGGGTATCCGCTGGCCACGACGACGTCCTGGCCGTTCGGCGTGACGGCGATGTCCCGCGTGTTCTCGCCGGCGCTGGTGGAGGCGAGCTTGCTCGGCGTGCCGGACGTGACGTCGTACGAGACGACCTTGCCGGAGCTGTCCCCGGTCTGCGCCCCGACCAGGGTGTTCGAGCCGGGCGCCGCGTCGAGGACCGGCGCGCTGTACCAGCCGTTGTCCAGGTCCAGGGTGACCTCGTGCTGCTCGCTCGCGAGGTCGACGGAACCGATGTTGCCCGCGGCGGCGCCGCCGTAGCCGAACCACAGCTTGCCGCCCGCGAGTGCGACGCTGCGCGGCTGGTCGGCCTTGACCTCGTACCGGGTGGTCTCGGTGTCGGTGGTGGTGTCGAAGACCGCGATGGCGTCGAGCCCCGGCACGGCCGCGTAGAGCGTGCCGGAGTCGGCGGACAGTTCGAGGCCGCTCACGCCGGTCAGGTTCGTGCTGAGCTGCTTGACGACGTTGCCGGCGTAGTCGGTGACGACGATCTTGCCGTTGCCCGGGTCGCTGACGAAGACCTGGTGGTGCACTCCGTCGACCACGATGTCGGCGGTCTGCTTGACCGGCAGGATCTTGGTGGAGTCGGCGGCTGCCGGCGTGGCGGCGAGCGCCGCCGAGCTGAAGAGGACGGCCAGAGTGGTGGCAGTCGTGAGGGTGCGCATACGCACGCTGATTCGAACCCCCCGGAACGAATGAGTGAGGTGAGCGCCACGCGGCACGGCTGATGTGCGAGCCCCCTGTGTGCCGTGCGTGGCGGATGAGTGAAGACTAGGTGGCGAAGACTAGGTCATGCCACTGACAAAAAGGCGAGTGCCCCCGAGACCAGGGTCCGCACACCCGGGACAACCGTGGACAGGCCGGGCGCGAAGTGGAGGCTGTGGTCGCTCGGCACGGCCGAGAACCCGCACCGCCCACGGCCCGGCGCCGGAAGGGCGATCAGGGCTACCAAGTGAACCCCTTCTGCACCTCCATGCACGCGTCCTCCTTGTCGCCGGGAAGCACGGCCGCCGTCGAGGGCGCCTTGTCCGGGCTCTTGCTCTTCGGGTAGGTGTCGCCGGTGCGCCAGTCCGCGCCGACGATCAGGGTGACGCCCGAGACGTCGGTCGACCGGTGCACCTGGCCCAGCGGGACGCCGAGCGCCTTGGCCACGGCCTGGGCGTCGCCCTCCAGATCGGCGCTGGGGTAGAGGAGAAGGGTCTTGGCCTCGGTGGCCGCGGTGATGTCCGCCTCGGCCTGGGTGAACCCCTTGCCCCGCAGGACCTGGGTGACCGCGCTCGCCCGCTGGGGGGCCGGGGCCTCGGTGGTGGTCCCGGTGCCGTTGCGGACCTGGACCGCGAGGGCACCGGCCGGGGCCGCGGGGTCCTTCGACGTCTGCTCGGTCCTGTGCTTGGCCGCGCGGCCGTCCAGCGGGGTGTCGTCGCGGACCATGGAGAGGAGCTGGTCGGCGTCCTCGGAGTCGGGCACCAGCCGGTTGTGGTCCTGCGACCACTGCACGGTGGGCAGCGTCGTCATCGTGATGCGCTTGGTCGGGACCTTCTGCAGTTCCCCGGACAGGTCGTACAGCTTCTTGACCGTGCCGAGGCCCTCGTCGACCGTGAGCGCCTTCGTCGCGGCCTCCGCGAGCCTGCGCATCTCGGTGGGGTTGCCCAGCGTCGCGTTCGCGCGCAACTGGCGGACCATCGAGTTCATGTACATGTGCTGGGCGTGGGTGCGGGCGACGTCGGTGCCGTCCTCGAAGCCGTAGCGGGTGCGCAGCCACTGCAGGGCCTGTTCGCCCTTGACCGGGTGGGTGCCCGCCTCCAGTTTCAGGCCCGAGCCGTGGCCGTCGGAGGTGTGCGAGTAGACGTTCTGCCTGACGCACACGGGGACGCCGCCGATGGCGTCCGCCATGTCGACCACCCCGGAGAAGTCGACCATCATGAAGTGGTCGATGTGGATGTCGGTGAGCTTCTCCCAGGTGGCGACGGTGCAGCCCGGGCCGCCGCGGCCCAGCGACTCGTTCGCCATGGCCAGCGAGAGCGCGTCGTACACCTTGTTGTCCGGGTCGGTGCACTTGGGGATCGGGATCATCGTGTCGCGCGGGAGGCTGACCACGGACATGTTGCTGCGGTCGGCCGAGACGTGCAGCAGCATCTGCACGTCGGCGAGCGGCGGGCGGCCCACGTCGGCCTTGGACCCGCCGAGCTTCAGGTCCTTCGCGGTGTTCCGGCTGTCCGAGCCGATCATCAGGATGTTCAGCGGGGTCTGGCCGTCGGCGTTCGGGGTCGCCTCGGGCGCGGCGGAGTCGCCGAGGTTCAGCCTGGCCTTCTTGATGTTGGCGTTGAGGTGCTCGTAGTAGAGGTAACCCGCGCCCGCGGTGCCGAGTATGACGACGGCCAGGGTGGCCGCCGACCAGCGCAGTATCCGACGCTTGGGGCGTGGGGCGTCGGGTCCGGTGCCGCCGTGTCCGCGGCTGCCGCCACCGCCGTGCCGCTCCCGGTCCTTCGGCCGCGCCTGCGCGTCCAGCGTCATTCCCCTGCCCTTCCCGCCCTGACGAAGCGCACGTTGACCTCGTCGCGGCTGCACCGGATCGCACACACTAACGGCGAGGTCATCCATGCAGGGGCGGGTGGTGAGATATGCCACTCGCGTACAACCTTCTCCGGGGTTGACGAACTGCCCCGGTTTCTTTGGCGGTTGTGCTCGGACTTCGCTTCCGGGAAGCCGCCGCCGGGCCGTTTGCCGGGCTTACGTCGACGTACGTGCCCGATGCGCCGTACCGGAGAATCCGTCAGGGCTGAGCCCGGTGCACGGCCGGCGGGCTCGGCGGGGCGTCCGCCGCCCGGGCCGGGCCGGCGTTCGCCGCCGTGATCAGTGCCGCGACCGCGAGCACGGCCGCTGCCAGGCCCCGGGCGGCCGGGGTGCCCCCGCTCGGGCGGGGCCGGAAGGGAGGCGGTGCGCTGGGGCGTCCGTAGGGTGCGGATGTACGTCCGTGCACGGTGACCTCCCAACAACAGCGGCCTCTTAAGCATGTTTAATTCGCCGTTTAACCTAGGGGTGCGAGACCCGAACGGCAAGAGGTTCCAGGGGAGTTGGGGGGAGCGGAGAATGCGGGAACGGGACGATCCGGAGGTCGTCGGCCGGCGCGTGCAGCAACTGCGCACCGAGCGGGGTCTGACCCAGCGCCAGTTGGCCGAACCGGCGTACACGCCCGCCTACATCTCCACCCTGGAGGCGGGCCGGGTCCGCGCCTCCGACGAGGCGCTCGGGCACATCGCGGACCGCCTCGGCGTCACCCTCGAGGAGCTGGCCGTCGGCCGGCCCGCCCGCCTCGCCACCGCCCTCCGGCTGCGGCTCACCGAGGCGCAGCGCACCCTCGCCGACGGCAAGGCGGAGGAGGCGGCCGGCCAGTACGCCGTGCTGCTCGCCGAGGCGGAGACGCACGGCCTGGCCGCCGAGCAGGCGACCGCTCTGCTGGGACTCGGCGAATCCGCCCTGGAGACGGGCGAACTGGCCCGGGCCCGTGACCACTTCGAGCGAGCCGAGCAGGCTCTCGCGGAGGAGGCCCTCCCCAGCCGTGTCCCGGCCGTCCGCGGCCGCGCGATCGCCCACTACCTCGCCGGCGAACTCCGCTACGCCGTCTACCTCCTGGAATCCACCCTCGACGAACTCAACCGCGGCGGCCTGCACGACCCCGACGCCCTGCTGCTCCTCTACGCCAGCGCCATCGGCCCCTACATGGACATGGGCGCCCACGCCCGCGCCGCCCAGGCCGCCGAGTTCGCGCTGGCCCTGGCCCCGCAGGCCGCGGACCCGGCGCTGATCGCCCGGATGCACCGCTCGGTCGCCCGCACCCTGCTCGCCGAGGGCCGGGTCGCCGAGGCCGACGCCTCCCTCGCCAAGGCGGCCGAGCTGTACCGCCAGCTCCAGCTGCGCACCGAACTCGCCAACTGCCACTGGATGCGCGGCTACGTCAGCGCCCAGAACGGCGACCTGGACCGGGCCGAGGCCGAGCTGCGCCAGGCCCTCGCCATGCTCGCCCAGACCCGGGCCGCCCTCTACCGCAGCCAGGCCGCCGTGGAACTCGCCGACGTCCTGCACCGGCGCGGCAAGTCGACCGAGGCCGCCGACCTGCTCAACGGCGTCCTCGGCGACCTCTCCTCCGAACGCGGCGCAGTCCACGCAGCCGCCGCGCACCGCCTCCTCGGCATCATCGCCGAGGACGCCCGCGACACCGAGGCCGCCGAGGAGCACTACGTCCGCGCCCTCAGTCTCCTGGAACGGGCCGGAGCGGCCGGCGACCTGGCCGACCTGTGCCGCCTCCTGGGCGACCTGCTGCGCCGCACCGGCCGCGTGGAGGCGGCCCTGGACGCCTATCGCACGGGCCTCGGCCACCGCACGGCGCCGGGTACCACGACCCTCGGCCCGGCGCCCGCGCAGCCGCCCCTGTGACCTTCCGCCCTCACCTGCGCACAGGTGTCACCGACTTGGGAGTGAGCACGTCCGACTGGATCCCGGTGGCCAGCTCCCCGGCCGAGGTCGGGAGGTGGGCCGGTCGCGCCGGGTGCCCCTGCGCGGCCGGATGCTCGGCGAACAGGGCGGTGGTGAGGGCGAGCCGGCCGGTGTACGCCGACTGCCACAGCGTCCGGGTGCCGGGGCCCGTGCCCGCACCGCCGGTGTACGTCGGCAGCCCGCCCGTGCCGGCGTACTTGGCCGCCGCCGCGGCCATGACGGCGCCCATGACCCGGTGCCGGTCCGGGTGGGCCGTGTACACGGTGTCGCCGCCCCGGGTGATCCGCTCCACCGTGTACGGCGTCGCGTAGGTGCCGTCGGCTGCCGCGGCCGCGTACGCCGAGGCCACGGTCAGCGGTGTCGGTGCCGCGGTGCGCGCGAGCCTGGACAGCGGCGCGCCGAGCGGCAGGCCGCTGAAGGGCCGCAGTGCCGTACCGGCCTCGACCGCGCCCGACAGGGCGTCGTTGAAGGGCTGGTGGGCGTAGTCCGTACCGCCGTACAGCACGCGGACCGCGCCGTCGCCGGGGACCATGGCGATCACGGCCGCGTGCAGCTTCGTGCCCTTGGGCAGGCCCGCGGACTGCTGGCGCACGCGCTCCGACACCGCGTACTGCGTGCTCAGGTCGAAGGTCGTACGGACCGTGTAGCCGCCGCGCGCAAGCTGGTCCTGCGTGATGCCGAGCCGGCGGGCGGCCTCGGTGGCGGCCGCGTCGATCAGGTACTGGCGCTGGCCGTCCGTGCCGCCGGGCGGATAGAAGCGGAAGGCCGGGAAGGCGGCCGAGGAGCGCTGCGCGGCCGTGACGCTGCCCGAGGAGCGCATCGCGTCCAGGACCCAGCGCCAGCGCTTCTGCAGGGTCGCGGTGACCTTCGCGTCCGAGCCCGCCCGTTCGTAGTACGTCGGCCGGTTGATGATGGCCGCGAGCGCCGCGCCCTGCGACACCGTGAGGTCCTTGGCGTCCACGCCGAAGTAGTTCCGCGCCGCCGACTCGATGCCCGCCGCGCCCCGGCCGAAGTACACGGTGTTGAGGTAGCCCTCCAGGATCGCGTCCTTGGAGCGGGTGCGGTCCAGCTTGACGGCGATCAGCGCCTCACGGGCCTTGCGGGTCAGGGACTGCTCGGGGCTCAGCAGGGCGTTCTTCACGTACTGCTGGGTGATCGTCGAACCGCCCTGGCGTTCCCCGCCGGAGAGTGTGGCCACGGCCGCGCGCACGATCGCGCTGGGCGAGACGCCCGAGTCCGTGCGGAAGGAACGGTTCTCGGCGGCGATCACCGCGTCCTGGACGTGCCGCGGCACCTGCGCGAGGGACACGTCCTGCCGGTCCACCGGCCCGCGCCGGCCCAGATACTCCCCCTCCGCGTCCAGGAAGACCGTGCTCTGGCTCACCGTCTCCGGGTGCGGGTCGGGGACGGCCGTGAGCAGGTACGCCACCCACACCGTGCCGACCAGCGCGAGGCACAGCGCGAGCAGCGCCCCGAGGATGCGCCGGACCCAGCGGCCCCGGCGGCGGCGCAGATGCTTGAGGAGACGTTTCACCGGCCCACCCCGCCCCGCGCCAGGACCTTGCCGCCGGCGTCGTAGACCGTGACCCGGGTCTGCATCAACTCCTGCTTGTCGGACGGGAGTCGGGGGGTCGCGTACCAGACGTCCCAGCCCGGGGTCCCCGCCAGTGTGAGCACGGTCCCGGCGGTCCTGCCGGAGGGCAGCCGCACCTCGACGCGGGCGGCCGGTCCGCCGCCGCGGTGGACGCCGGACAGCAGCAGCCCGCTCCGGCCGGTCACCTCCAGCCGGAGGGTGACGGTCGGGGGTTCCGCGGAGAGCCCCGAGACCGGCAGGGACTCGCCCCCGCCCTGGGGCGACGACCAGTGCGCGCCGTCCTTCGTCAGCCACAACTCCTCGCCGGACAGCGGCCGTACGTGCTCACCGGCGGCCACCACCCGCACGGTCCCGGCGGCCACGGACCGTCCGGGCGTCACGGGACCCGAGCCGGACACACCCGCCAGCCGCCCGCCGACGTAGCCGAGCGGGCCGAGCACCAGCAGACAGCAGGTCAGCACCGCCGTGATCCGGCGCCGGCGGCGCCGCGCCCGGCCCTCGCGCTCGATGGCGGCGAGCGGGACGGGCGTGCGGGGCGCCGCGTCGCGGGCGACGGCGAAGGCCTCGCCCAACTCGTCGGCCACGGGCTGTGGTTGCCTGTGTTTCATGCCGCCCCCAGGGCCTTCAGCCCCCGTCGTTCGTACGACTTCACCGCACCGACCGACCAGCCGAGCATCTCGGCGATCTCCAGCCGGCCCAGGTCCTCGCCCAGGCGCAGGACCAGCACCACCCGCTGGCGCGCGGGCAGGGCGGCGAGGGCGCCGGCGAGCGGGGCCTGCGGCGCGGGTCCCGTGCGGCGCGGACGGCGGCCGGGAAGGTGTCCGAGAAGGTGTCCGAGATGGCGGCGCACCAGCAGCCGGCGTACGTAGAAGTCGGTGTCGTTGCCCGGGATGCGCCGCCAGCGGGCGTACGCGTCGGACAGGGCGGTGCGCGCCAGGGCGTCGGCCTCGGCCGGATCGCCGGTCAGCAGATGGGCCGTGCGCAGCAGACGCGGCCAGGCCACGGCGGCGTAACTGCCGAACTCGGTCCGGCGGCCGGAGCGAGCGGCGCGATGACGGGTTCGGCGGCCGGCTCTGGTCGTCATCGGGTTCCCCCTGCGATGTGTTTCGATGTGCGGCGTACGGGACCTGTACGCACCGCGAAGCGGTCCGGGTTGCACGGCGCTACGGGGAAGTTGGGGCACGAGTGGCAGGGGGTGGCATGACCGAGGACGAGTTCGACGCGTTCTACGCCGCCGCGTTCCCCCGTCTGACCGGCCAGCTCTACGCCTTCACCGGGGATCACGGCGAGGCGCAGGACGTCGTGCAGGAGGCGTTCGTACGGGCCTGGGACCGGCGGCGCGACTTCCTCGCGGACGGGGCGCCCGAGGCGTGGGTCAGGACCGTCGCGATGCGGCTCGCCGTCAGCCGGTGGCGGCGCGCCCGGCGCTGGCTGGAACTGGTGCGGCGCACCCCGCCGCCGGAGTCCGTGCCCGGACCCGACCCCGAGCACGCCGCGCTCGTCTCCGCGCTGCGCACCCTGCCCGAGGCCCAGCGGATGGCCGTCGTCCTGCATCACCTGTGCGACCTGAGCGTGGAGCAAGTAGCCTCGGAAACCGGCGCCCCGGTGGGGACGGTCAAGGCCCGTCTGTCCCGTGGCCGCGCGGCACTGGCCCGGGTGCTGGCCCCGGGCGAGGGGGAGAGGGAGGGCGACCGTGTCCGATGACCGCGACCACGACGCCGACCTCCGCCCCGAACTCTGCGGTGCGCTGCGGACGTTGGCCGAGGAGCACCAGTTTCCGCCGCCCGTCGCCGGTGCCGAGATCCGCCGTCTCGCCGCACGCCGGGGCCGTCGCCGGCGTACGACCGTCGTCCTCGCCGGGGTCGCCGCAGCGGCGGCCCTCGCCGGCACGCTGACCGTCGGCCTCGGCCACGACTCCGACTCCGGCCGCCGCACCACTCCGGCCGCCAGTCCCCGCCTGCGGACCAGCCCGGCACCCGCACCGACCCCGACTCCGGCCGCCGCCGACGCCGTCGTCGACCTCACCGGGATGACGATGACCGTCGACGGGCGGATCATGCCCATCTCCTCCGGCGTGCCCGAACTGCCCACGGCCACCGGCCGGTTCACTGTCGTCGCCAAGTCCCTGAAGCGGGAGATGGAGATCGGGAGCGGCGATGGCAACGGCAGTGGCGCGGCGATGCCGAGCGTTCCGTGGGTGATCGAGCTGCGCTCCGCCGACCGGAGGAAGACCACGGCCGTCGTCGCCCTCACCTACGACCTGAAGGCCCCCGGCACCTACGCGTCCACGGGCGGCTGGATCGGCCTGCCCGAGGCCGACGCGAAGTGGGTGTACACACGGCTGGACAAGGGCGCGGTGGTGCTGGTGACGGGACGGGCGCCGACGCTGCGGGCCTCCACGCCGACGCCCTAGCGGGGTCAGACCTGGGCCCGGCCCTGCTTGCGTACGTCCGCCAGGCGGAGTGCGCCGATCTGGACGGCCAGCTGTGTCGCGTCGTTCGGTACGTCGCCCAGGCCGGCGTTGGTGAGGGCGAAGGCGTCCTCGCCGACGCGGACGGCGGCCAGGTCCATCGTCAGGAAGACGTCCTCGTTGTCGGCCGTCGTGGTGGCGACGGTGACGTGCAGGCCCTGGCGCACGTCCCCGACCTCCGGCAGCGGGGCGTCCTGGACCTGGACGTCCTCGACCAGGCCGTTCTCCGTGGTGGCCGTGAAGCGGGCGCACTGGACCGGCATCGTCTGCAGCCACTTCAGCGCGGCGTCGACGTCCGACGGGCGGCGGGCGGCGATCTGGTAGCGGAGCTGGGCGGCGGTGTCGTCGTCGTCGAGGCCCACGGCGACCCGGGCGGGTGCGCCGAGGAGTTCGTCGGAGTAGAGGGCGTCGAGCAGGCCCTGGCACTCCCCGGCCGTGGTGGTCGCCTTCAGCAGGCCGTCCCGCCAGGTGGCCGCCCCGCGCGTCGCGGACCAGGGGGCGCCGAGGTCGGTCTCCGTGATGAGCGCGGCCCGGGCCTGGTCGTCGGTGAGCGTGGATCCGTCGGCCCGGGCCGAGGGCTTGGCCGAGGGAGAGGGCTTGTCGACGGTGGGGAGGGGCTGGTGCGCGGACGGCGGGCGTTCCAGGCCGAGGGCCGCGCAGCCGGTGAGGGTGAGAAGGCCGGTGGCGAGGGCGGCGAGAGGGAGGGCGTGGGTGCGTATGGCGGCGGTCATCTGGGGTGCCTCCCTGACGGGGCAGGTGGGGGTGGAGGTGCCTGCTCTCACGGCACCATCGCCGCGACCCGCTCACCAGCGCTCCGGGCCGTCCGGGTGAGGGCGGGAAAAGCCGTCCGGGTGAGCGGCGGGGAGGGCCCGGGGAAAATCGGTGGCCGTGCGGCCGGGGCCGCCGTTACGGTCGCCTCATGAAGCGCGCCCAGCCGTGTCCGCAGAGCACGACGACGCCGGAGACCGTCCCGGCGCGCTGACACCTGACCCAGTCCGAAGCCCCGGGGCGAACGCCCTGGGGCTTCGGCATGTACCGGGGTGTTCGCCTCCCGCACCGAGGAGCACCCGATGACCGATCCGATCGGCGACCGCGTCCCCGACCACCGTCGCCTCGGCCGTGAACTCGGCCTGTTCGACACCGACCCGCTGATGGGCGCGGGCCTGCCCTACTGGCTCCCGGACGGGGCCGTCGTACGGCACACCCTGGAGGAGTACATCCGGGAGGCGGAACGCGCCGCCGGCTACCGGCACGTGTACTCGCCCGCGCTCGGCAAGCGCGAGCTGTACGAGACCTCCGGGCACTGGGACCACTACAGCGACGACATGTACCCGCCGATGAACCTGGGCGCGGAGGAGGTCGTCCTGCGCCCCAGCCTCTGCCCCCACCACGCCCTGATCTACCGCTCCCGCTCGCACAGCTACCGCGAACTGCCCCTGCGCATCGCCGAGCTGGGCACCATGTACCGCGCCGAACTGTCCGGCGTCCTCGGCGGCCTGACCCGCGTGCGCGCCATCCAGCTCAACGACGCCCACATCTTCTGCACCCTCGACCAGGCCGTCGAGGAGGCCCGCGCCGCGCTGGAGCTGATCGCCCGCGCCTACGCCGACCTCGGCATCGGGGCCGTACGCCACCGTCTCTCGCTGCCCGGCGAGGGCGGCAAGTACGTCGCCGACCCGGAGCTGTGGCAGCGGGCCACCGCGCTGCTGAAGGAGGTGCTGGCCGGGTCCGGCGTGGCGTACGAGGAGGCGGAGGGCGAGGCCGCCTTCTACGGCCCCAAGATCGACGTGCAGATCGCGGACCCGGCCGGCCGCGAGTCCACCCTGTCCACCGTGCAGATCGACTTCCACCAGCCCGCCCGCTTCGACCTGCACTACATCGGCGCCGACGGCGCGAGGCACCGGCCGGTGATGGTGCACCGCAGCATCATCGGCAGCGTGGAGCGGGCCGTGGCCCACCTCATCGAGGCGCACGGCGGGGCCTTCCCGGCCTGGCTGGCCCCCGTGCAGCTGGCCGTGCTGCCGGTCGCGGAGGAGCAGGTGGAGCGGGCGGCCGCGGTGGTCCGGGAGGCGGCCGCGCTGGGCCTGCGCGCCGAACTCGCCGCTCCCGAACAGGGCACCCTCGGCGCCCGCGTCCGCGCGGCCCGCCTGGTCCCGTACCAGGCGGTGATCGGCGACCGGGAGGCCGACGCGGGCCTCGCGGCCCTGCGCCTGCGGGACGGCCGCCGCCCCGGTGCGCTCCCGGTGCCCGAGTTGCTACGGCGCATCGCCGACCGGGTGGCGGCGAAGGGCACCGCACTCTGGTCCTGACCTAGTGTCGGTACGACGGAAGGAGTCCGACGTGACCGGTCAGCCCATCCCCGTGATCATCGACTGCGACACCGGGGTCGACGACGCCCTGGCCCTGCTGTTCGCCGTACGCCACCCGGGCCTGGACCTCAGGGCGGTGACCTGTGTGGCCGGGAACACCGACGTCGACGGGGTGGTCCGCAACACCCTGACCGTGCTGGAGGAGGCGGGCGCACCCGACATCCCGGTGGCGCGGGGCGCCGAGCGCCCGCTGATCGAGCCGGCCCGCTCGGCGCGGCACGTGCACGGCGTGGACGGCATGGGCGACCTCGGCCTCCCCGCGCCCGGACGCGGCAGCGCCGCCGTGGACGCCGTGACCCTCCTGTACCGCGAGATCCTGGCCTCCCCGACCCCGGTCACCCTGATCCCGACCGCACCGCTCACCAACATCGCGCTCCTGCTGCGCACTCACCCGGAGGTGACCCGGAACATCGAGCGGATCGTGTTCATGGGCGGCGCGGTCGCCACCGGGAACGCCACGCCGGTCGCCGAGTTCAACGTCTGGCACGACCCGGAGGCGGCGGCGGTCCTGCTCACCGCCGGGGTGCCGATCACCATGTACGGGCTCGACGTGTTCACCCAGGTCGTCGTACCGGGCACGGACGTACGGCGGCTGCGGGAGAGCAGGGAACGGGGCACCCGGCTGGCCGGCGAGCTGCTGGCCCACCGCCCGTCCGCACCCGAACCCGACGGCGACGACCCGGCCGGCGGCCTCGGTGACGCGGGCGCGGTGTGCGCGGTCGCGGACCCGGCCGGCATCACCACCCGCCTGCTGCCCGTCGAGGTCTCCCTGGCCCCCGGCCCGGCCCGCGGCCAGACGATCGTCGACCGCCGCCCCCGCCCCGGCGAGTCCGAGATCCACGGCGGCGCCCGCGAACAGGCCCTGGTGGACGTGGCGTTGGCGGTGGACGTGGAGCGGTACGTGAAGCTGTACCTGGAGACGGTGGAGCGAACCTAGTGCGCCCCGGCAGGCAACGTTTGCCCGTCAAGGAGCGGCGTCCGGTGCGTGCTCTCGGCGTGCCGGCCGGAAGTCCTCGTACTGGACGTACTTGGGCTTTCGGCCGGTGCGGCGAGAGTGCGTGCCGGGCGTCGCGACGGGGCGAACGTTGCCTGTCGGGGCACTAGAAGAGGGTGCCCACTTCCGGCGCGTCCAGCTCCTCCAGCAGCTCCGGGCCGTTGTTGCGGACGTTGCTGACGGCCGTGGCGACCGGGTAGGCGCGCATCAGGCCGGGCGGGGGCGGGGCGAGCAGCTCGCGCAGGTCGTCCGGGTCGGTGCGGGCCGGGTCCAGCCAGGCGTCCCAGCGGTCCGGGGTGAGCATCAGCGGCATCCGCGGGTGGATCTCGGCGAGGGTGTGCGGGCCCTCGGCGGGGGCGACGGCCAGCGGGGTCTGCTCCGCATCCGTGGTGATCACCGAGCAGGTGACCCACCAGGCCTGCGGGTGGTCGTCGGGCAGGGTCCGGTCCCGCCAGAACTCGTACAGCCCGGCCATCGCGAACACCGAGCCGTCGGCGGGCAGCACGAAGTACGGCTGCTTGCGAGGCCGCTTCTTCCTCCCCTCGACCTCCAGCTCCCGCTCGTCCTTGCCGGTGACCCACTCGTAGTAGCCGTCGGCGGGCAGGATGCAGCGCCGGGCGGCGAAGGCGCGGCGGTAGGCCGGCTTCTCGTGCACGGTCTCCGCGCGCGCGTTGATCATCCGGGCGCCGCCCTCGGGCGTCTTGGCCCAGGAGGGCACCAGTCCCCACTTGAGCCTGCGCAGCTGCCGAACCGGCCGAGGCTCGGACGCGTCTTTCAGGGGACGGTCCAGGACGGCGTAGACCTCCTTGGTCGGAGCCACGTTGTAGTCCGGCTCCAAGGTCTCCTCGGGCGCCCACTTCTCGATCTCAAAGATTCCTGCGAGATCCTCGGGCCTACGACTGGATGCATACCGTCCGCACATACGTGCCACACTGCCAGGCCCACCCGCCACCCGACCACCACCCCCGACGACGGCGCTTCGCGCCGACCCCCATCGATGTCGACGACAGGGAGCCACCGCCAGACATGGACAGCCTCGCCGCCACCGCGCTGCCCGACCTCTGGGACCGGCTCACCGGCACCCAGCCCGACCCCGACCTGTGGGTGGTGCTCGCCACCCTCGTCGCCGCCCTCGCCGTCGTCGTCCCGCACTCCCTGTGGCGGCTCTCGCGCAACGCCATCACCATCGCGCACGAGGGCGGCCACGGGCTGGTGGCCCTGCTCACGGGCCGGCAGCTCACGGGCATACGCCTGCACTCCGACACCAGCGGCCTCACCGTCAGCCGCGGCAAGCCGTACGGCCTCGGCATGATCCTCACGGCGGCCGCGGGCTACACGGCCCCCTCGCTGCTGGGCCTCGGCGGCGCCGCGCTGCTGGCCGCGGGCCACATCACGCTGCTGCTGTGGGTGGCGACCGCGCTGCTCGTGGTGATGCTGGTGATGATCCGCAACGCCTACGGGGTCCTGACCGTGGTCCTCGCCGGAGGCGCGTTCCTGCTGGTGTCGTGGCTGGCGGGACCGCAGGTGCAGGCGGCGTTCGCGTACGCGGTGGTGTGGTTCCTCCTCTTCGGGGGCGTACGACCGCCCTTCGAGCTGCAGGCGAAGCGGGCCCGGGGAGGTGCGGGGGACTCGGACGCGGACCAGCTGTCGCGGCTGACGCACGTACCGGCGGGGTTGTGGCTGTTCCTGTTCCACGCGGTGTCGCTGTGCTCGCTCATCGGTGGGGGCCGCTGGCTGCTGGAAGGTTGATGCCGGGCCCTCCTTATAAAGTGGCCCCATGGCCCCGAACACCGCCCACCCCGCCCTCTGGCCCGCCCCGCACGCGAGCGGAGCCGTCGACGCGACGGTCCACGTGCCCGGGTCCAAGTCGGTCACCAACCGCGCCCTCGTGCTCGCCGCCCTGGCTTCCGAGCCCGGCTGGCTGCGCCGCCCGCTGCGCTCCCGCGACACGCTGCTGATGGCCGGTGCCCTGCGGGCCATGGGCGTGGAGATCGAGGAGGGGGTGGGCCCGGACGGTTCCGGTGAGGCCTGGCGGGTGCTGCCCACGGGCCTGCGCGGTCCGGCCACCGTCGACGTCGGCAACGCCGGCACGGTGATGCGCTTCCTGCCGCCCGTGGCCGCGCTGGCCGACGGTCCCGTCCGGTTCGACGGGGACCCGCGGTCGTACGAGCGTCCCCTGAACGGCGTGATCGACGCGCTGCGCGTGCTCGGCGCCCGGATCGACGACGACGGCCGGGGCGCGCTGCCGCTGACCGTGCACGGCAGCGGGGCCCTGGACGGCGGCCCGGTGTCGATCGACGCCTCCTCGTCCTCCCAGTTCGTCTCGGCGCTGCTGTTGTCCGGCCCGCGCTTCAACCAGGGTGTCGAGGTCCGCCACACCGGCGCGTCCCTGCCCTCCATGCCGCACATCCGGATGACCGTGGACATGCTGCGCGCGGTCGGCGCCCAGGTGGACACCCCGGAGTCGGGCGGCGAGCCGAACGTGTGGCGGGTGACGCCGGGCGCGCTGCTCGGCCGGGACCTGACGATCGAGCCGGACCTGTCGAACGCCCAGCCGTTCCTGGCGGCGGCCCTGGTCACCGGCGGCAAGGTGCTGATCCCGGACTGGCCGGCCCGCACCACGCAGCCGGGTGACCGGCTGCGGGAGATCTTCACCGAAATGGGCGGTTCCTGCGAACTGACCGAGTACGGGCTGGAGTTCACCGGCTCGGGCGCGGTCCACGGCATCGACGTCGACCTGGGCGACGTGGGCGAGCTGACCCCGGGCATCGCGGCGGTCGCGGCCCTCGCGGACTCCCCCTCCACCCTGCGTGGCGTGGCCCATCTGCGGCTGCACGAGACGGACCGGCTGGCCGCGCTCACCAAGGAGATCAACGAACTCGGCGGCGACGTCACCGAGACGGCCGACGGCCTGCACATCCGCCCGCGCCCGCTGCACGGCGGCACCTTCCACACCTACGAGGACCACCGCATGGCGACAGCCGGTGCGATCATCGGCCTGGCGGTCGAGGGCGTGCAGATCGAGAACGTGGCGACGACGGCGAAGACCCTGCCCGACTTCCCCGACCTGTGGGCCGGGATGCTGGGGAACTGACGGGCGGACTGGAACCATGCGCCGCTACGGCAAGCACACCGACGAGGACGACATCCGCAGCCGCCCGAACCGCAAGGGCAACCGGCCGCGCACGAACATCCGGCCCAAGCACGAGGACGCGGCCGAGGGCATGGTCCTCACCGTCGACCGGGGCCGGCTGACCTGTCTGGTCGAGGACCGTCCGGTCATGGCCATGAAGGCCCGCGAACTGGGCCGCAAGGCGGCCGTGGTGGGCGACCGGGTGGCCCTGGTCGGCGACCTGTCCGGCCAGAAGGACACGCTCGCGCGGATCGTGCGCATCGAGGAGCGCACCTCGCTGCTGCGTCGTACGGCCGATGACGACGACCCCTACGAGCGCGTGGTCGTCGCCAACGCGGACCAGCTGGCCATCGTCACGGCCCTGGCGGACCCTGAACCCCGCCCCCGACTGATCGACCGCTGTCTGGTCGCGGCCTACGACGGTGGTCTGGAACCGCTGCTGGTGATGACCAAGTCGGACCTGGCCCCGCCGGACAAGCTGCTGGAGCTGTACGGCCACCTCGACATCCCCTACGTCGTCACCAGTCGCGAGGAGCTGGAGAACGGCGACGCGGCGGACCGGGTGCGCGAGTACCTGAACGGCAAGACCACCGCCTTCGTGGGCCACTCGGGCGTCGGCAAGACGACCCTGGTCAACGCGCTGGTCCCGAAGGACCGCCGCCGTACGACGGGACACGTCAACGTGGTCACCGGCCGCGGCCGGCACACCACCACCTCGGCGCTGGCGCTGCCCCTGACCAGTACGGACGGCTGGGTCATCGACACCCCGGGCGTGCGCTCCTTCGGCCTCGCGCACATCGACCCGTCCCGGGTGATCCACGCCTTCCCCGACCTGGAACCGGGCACCGAGGGCTGCCCGCGCGCGTGCAGCCACGACGAGCCTGACTGCGCGCTGGACGCGTGGGTCGAGGAGGGCCACGCGGACCCGGCACGGCTGTTCTCCCTGCGCCGGCTGCTGGCCACGCGGGAGCGTCGGGAAGGCGACTGAGCATCGCGTTGTTTGCCGGGGTGCCGGGACGGTAAGTGCATACTCGCACCGAGCCGGACCGCCGGACCTACGGGAGGACAGCACATGGCGTGGCTGCTGGTCATCGTGGCCGGGCTTCTGGAGACCGGCTTCGCCGTGTGCCTCAAGCTCTCCCACGGCTTCACCCGCCTGTGGCCGACGGTCGCGTTCGCCAGCTTCGCGCTGGGCAGCTTCGGCCTGCTGACCCTCTCCCTGAGGAAGCTCGACGTCGGCCCCGCGTACGCCGTGTGGACCGGGATCGGCGCGGCCGGCACCGCGATCTACGGCATGGTCTTCCTCGGCGACCTGGTGTCGACCCTGAAGATCGTCTCGATCACCCTGGTGATCGTCGGCGTGATCGGGCTGCAGCTGTCGGGGTCGGCGCACTAGACCTTTCCGGCCCGATCCGCCGGACAGCCCCTGGGCCCTACGACCTGCTCCGCCGCTCAGACCCTAGCCGACGCGCTGCCGGACCAGGGCGCTGCGCACCAGCTCGGCCACTCCTCCCTCACCCGGCGGGGCCGCGACGCACGACAGGGCGACCCGTACGGCCAGCTCGCAGGACCGGACCAGCTCGGCGGTGTCCGCCGTGGCCGCGGCGGGACCGGTCAGCACCGTCACCGCCCGGTCCCGCACGATCTGCACGAAGTCGCGGGGCGAGGGCAGCGGTCCGTCCGCCCGGCGCTGCGCGGGTACGGCGGAGGAGGACGGCACGGCGGACAGGGTCGGCGTGGGCAGACGCTCGCTCCAGCAGCCGGTGAGCATGGCCTGTACCAGCGCGTTGTCCCGGGCGGCCGACGCCATCCACTCGGCGGTGGCGGTCAGCCGGTCCCGCGGGTCGGTGTGCGCGGCGAGGGCCCGCTCCACTCCGGCGAGATATCCGTCGGCCTCCCGCCGCACCAGCGCCCTGGCCAGCCCTTCCTTGCTCCCGAACTCGTTGTACAGCGTCTGCCGGGACACCCCGGCCGCCGCTGCCACGTCGACCATCCGCACCGCGGACCACGGCCGACGCCCGAGCGCCGTATAGGCGGCGTCCAGTAGCGATTCCCGGGCTGCAGGCATCATCGCCTCCCTGGGGCGAGCAGCTCTGCGCCCAGATTTGACGCGCATACATGCACTGTCAAGGGTTCGCGGTGGTGCGGAGGGGCGCTCCGGGTGACCGATGCATCTGCCGGCCCTTACGCAGCACGCCCCCGCGCACTCCTGCCCCCAGGCCCCCTATGGCCCCGTATCCCCTCGCCAGATACCGTTCCTCACATGCCGGACTACCTCGACGACCTCCGCCTCGCCCACGTCCTCGCGGACGCGGCCGACGCCGCCACCATGGCCCGCTTCAAGGCCCTCGACCTGAAGGTGGAGACGAAGCCGGACATGACCCCGGTGAGCGAAGCGGACAAGGCGGCGGAAGAGCTCATCCGCGGCCAGCTCCAGCGCGCCCGCCCCCGGGACGCGATCCTCGGCGAGGAGTACGGCATCGAGGGCACCGGCCCCCGCCGCTGGGTGATCGACCCGATCGACGGCACCAAGAACTACGTCCGCGGCGTCCCCGTCTGGGCCACCCTCATCTCCCTGATGGAAGCGGGCGAGGGCGGCTACCAGCCCGTCGTCGGCGTCGTCTCCGCCCCCGCCCTCGGCCGCCGCTGGTGGGCCGCGAAGGGGCACGGCGCCTTCACCGGCCGCAGCCTGTCCGCCGCGACCCGTATCCACGTCTCCCGCGTCGGCAAGCTCTCGGACGCCTCCTTCGCGTACTCCTCGCTCTCCGGCTGGGAGGAGCAGGGCCGCCTGAACGGCTTCCTCGACCTCACCCGCGAGGTGTGGCGCACGCGCGCGTACGGCGACTTCTGGCCCTACATGATGGTCGCCGAGGGCTCGGTCGACATCTGCGCCGAACCGGAGCTGTCCCTGTGGGACATGGCCGCCAACGCGATCGTCGTCACCGAGGCCGGCGGCACCTTCACCGGTCTCGACGGCCGCCCGGGCCCGCACAGCGGCAACGCGGCAGCGTCCAACGGTCTGCTGCACGACGAGTTGCTGGGGTATCTCAACCAGCGCTACTGAGCAAGGAGAGAAGCCCGCGCACGCCCTCAACTGGCCACGCGCGCCCTCTTGTTGACCCACCCTTTACCTGGCACTCTGAGGCCACCCCCACTTGTGAACTTGTGCAGTGCTCAATAGGCGCCTCCGGCGCCGGGCCCGAACCAACGGCCAGGTTCCGCGAGTCCGGGGACTCCCATAGGAGGTGGCCCGTCCCATGCTCGTCCGTGACGCCATGAGCACCGTGGTCCTCACCCTCGGCCCCAACCACACACTTCGCCAGGCAGCCGCCCTGATGTCCGCCCGTCGTGTCGGCGCCGCCGTGGTCCTCGATCCCGACGCCGGCGGCATCGGGATCATCACCGAACGCGACATCCTCAACTCCGTGGGCCTCGGACAGAGCCCGGACACGGAACTCATCCACGCCCACACCACCAACGACGTGGTCTTCGCGGCCCCGGCCTGGACCCTGGAGGAGGCGGCCCGCGCCATGGCGCACGGCGGCTTCCGGCATCTGGTCGTCCTCGACCGCGGCGAGCCCGCCGGCATCGTCTCGGTCCGCGACATCATCCGCTGCTGGGCACCGGCACGGCAGCAGGTGCCCGCATGAGACTCCGATATTGGACTTAGTCCAATTCGAACAGCATTCCAAAGTCACACCAGTTCAGAATCTGGTCTCGATGCCGTTACACTGGTCTCCATGAGCGACCTTCTGGAGCGGCTGCGCGGACGCGGATGGCGGATGACCGCGCAGCGTCGCGTCGTGGCCGAGGTTCTCGACGGCGAGCATGTCCATCTGACGGCCGACGAGGTCCACGCGCGGGCCGTCGCGAAGCTGCCGGAGATCTCCCGGGCGACCGTCTACAACACGCTGGGTGAGCTGGTCTCCCTCGGCGAGGTGCTCGAGGTCTCCACCGACAAGCGCGCCAAGCGGTACGACCCGAACGCGCACCGGCCGCACCACCACCTGGTCTGCGCCCAGTGCGGCGCGATCCGTGACGTGCACCCGACGGGCAACCCGCTCGCCGACCTCCCCGACACGGAGCGCTTCGGCTTCACGGTGTCGGACGTCGAGGTGACGTACCGGGGGCTGTGCCCGACCTGCGCGGGCGCGTGACACGAGGGGGGCGCAAGCCCCCCTTTTTTTCTTGCTCATGAACACTCGCCCGTGACTCGCTCGTGCATACACGCTGACGGCCAGACGTTCATGAACACACCTGAGGCCGGAATCCATCTCTGGATTCCGGCCCCAGGCCTTCAGTAGCGGGGACAGGATTTGAACCTGCGACCTCTGGGTTATGAGCCCAGCGAGCTACCGAGCTGCTCCACCCCGCGTCGGTGAACACGACACTACGTGAGGGCAGCCCGCTGAAGCAAATCGATTAGGGGCGAGTGGCCAGGGTCACGCGGAGAGCTCCTCGCGCAGCGCATCCCGCAGCCGCCCTGCCCGCTCGGCGACCTCCGCGGGCCCGAGCGCCACCGCGCGGTCGGCCCACTTCTGTCCCTCGGCCAGTTCCCCGCGACGCGCGTAGACGAGAGCCAGCCGGAGCGCCGCCCGCCCGTGCCCCGCGTCGGCGGCCCGCGTCCACCACACGGCCGCCTCCGGCTCGCTGCCCTCCCGGGCCAGCAGCAGCCCCAGATTGAACGCCCCGTTGCGCGACCCGGCCTCCGCCGCCGCCCGGTACCACCGCGCCGCCTCGACCACGTCACCCCGGGCCGCCGCGAGCATGCCCACCCGCACCTGCGCCCGCCGGTGCCCCTGGGAGGCCGCCCGCTCGTACCACTCCTCGCACTCGGTCTTCTCGTGCACGATCTCGCCCAGCTCGTGCGCCGGCTCCGGCGGCCGCCGCGCGTCCAGCACGGTGGCCAGCCGGTACGCCGCTTCGGCGCTGCCGCCGCCGGCCGCGCACCGCAGATGCCGCTCGGCCTCCTGCTCGTCGCCCTCGCGCAGCAATGCGATCCCGACCTGCAGTGCGGCCTCGGTGTGCCCGGCGGCGGCCGCCCGCTCGTACCAGCGCAGAGCGACCTGCTCCTCACCCCGCCCGGCGTGCAGGATCCCCAGGTTGAACGCGGCGTCCACGCTCCCGGCCTCGGCCGCCTTGGAGAACCACGGCTCGGCCCCGCTCGTGTCGCCGCCCTGGAGCAGCAGGATGGCCAGCGCGTTCGCCGCCTCCCGGTGCCCGGCGTAGGCGGCCCGCCGGTACCACTGCTCGGCCTGCGCGGTCCGCCCCTGCTCTGCGCAGAGCAGCCCGAGGTTGTACGCCCCGTTGTCGTCCCCGGCGTCCAGCGCCGCCCGGTACCAGCGCTCGGCGGTCTGCGTCTCCCCGCGCTCGGCGTGCAGCGCACCCAGCGCGTTGGCCGCGTTGCCGTCGCCGTCCTGCGCGGCCCTGAGCCACCACACGGCCGCGCTCTCGGTGTCCCCGGCGTCCCGCAGCAGGAACCCGAGCGCGCAGGCGGCGCGCGCTTCCCCGTCCTTGGCGGAGGTCAGGTACCAGCGCCCGGCCTCCTTCAGCTCCCCGCGCTTCTCCAGGATCGCCCCGAGGTGCAGCGCGGCCCGCCGGTGGCCGCGCGCGGCGGCCTGCCGGTACCACTGCTCGACCTCTTCGACAGCGTTGTCAGCTCCGCCCTCGTCCTCGTGCGCGACCTTGCGGTCGAGCGCGCGTGCGAGCCGGTAGGCGGCCTCGCGGTGCCCGCGCTCGGCGGCGGCCCGCAGCCACTGCTCGCAGCCGGCGTCCCCGCGGTGCTCCAGCAGGTCGGCGAGCGCGTACGCACCCAGCACATGGCCCTGCTCCGCGGACTGGCGCAGCCAGTACTCGGCGGCGGGTTCGTCCCCGCGCTCACGGTGGTACCGGCCGAGCGCGTGCGCGGCGGCGGCCGAGCCGGCGACGGCGGCGATCCGCCACCAGCCGGCGGCCTCCTCGGGGTAGCCGCGCTGGTGCAGGAGGACACCGAGATTGTTGGCGGCGGCCCGGTCCCCGGCCGCGGTGGCGGCACGCAGCTGAGGCTCGGCTCCGTCGAGATCGCCGCGGCGCAGCAGCAAGGACCCGAGGACGCTCATCGCCTCGGTGTCGCCGGTCTCCGCGGCAAGCCGGAGGCGTACCTCCTCGGCGGCTTCCCCCATGTCGCCCATCTCGTCCCGCGTCGGCTCCTCACTCGAAGGCTGCACAAATCGCCCTGTCTCGAACAGATTTGCCTTGTCCCCCATAACGTCCATCGTCGCACCACCTGCAACCTGGGTACACCCGGTATACCGCAGCCCGTGAGGTCACTTCAGCGTTTTGTCGACATGCCCACAGAGAGATAAGTCAAACACAGGTCGCCCAACTCCCCACGGCGGCGCGGCCGTCCCTCCCGTCTGCACATGAGTTCGCACACCACGAAGGCCCGGATCCCTCAGGATCCGGGCCTTCGACTTCAGTAGCGGGGACAGGATTTGAACCTGCGACCTCTGGGTTATGAGCCCAGCGAGCTACCGAGCTGCTCCACCCCGCGCCGTTGCCTGGCAACCGTACCACGGCGCGGAGTGGTCTTGATCAACTGTTGTTCTTGTCGGCTGTCTTGTCAGTTGTCTTGTCGGTTGTCTTGTCGGCCTTGGACTGTGCCTCCTCGGCCCGTTTCAGCGCGTCCTGCAGGTCCTTCTGCGCCTTGGCGTACGCGTCCCAGTCCGGCCCCTCCTTCAGGGCCTGCTGCCCGGCGGCGAAGGCCTTCTGCGCGTCTTCCAGCGCCTGCTTCACCGTCGGGTTGCCGGCACCGGGCGGGTTGGTGGTGCCGGTACCGGGTGGCGTCGACCCCTTCACTCCGAACACCTTGTTGAGCGCCTCGTCCAGGGTGTCCTCGAAGGCGGTCTTGCCCTCGTAGGTGACCAACACCTTGCGCAGCAAGGGGTACTTGAGTTCACCGCCACGTACGTAGACGGGCTCCGCGTACAGCAGGCCCCCGTCCAGCGGCACGGTCAGCAGGTTGCCGTACTCGACCTTGGAGTGGCCTCTGCTCAGCAGGCTGATGGTTTCGGCGATGTCGGCCTGGGAGTTGAACTGGCTCTGGACCTGCTTGGGCCCGTCGACGGTCGTGCTCGTCGGCAGTTTCAGGACTCTGATCTTGCCGTAGTCATCGGCCCGCGGATCGGAGTCGACGGACATGAATGCGCTGAGGTTGTCCCGCCCGTTCGGCGTGAACGTCGTCGTCAGCGAGAACGCCTGCGCGCTCTGGTCCGGCATCTTCATGCTCAGGTAGTACGGCGGCACCGCGCTGCCGGAGTCGTTGGTCGGGTCGTCCGGGACCTCCCACACCTCGCTGCCGCTGAGGAAGGTCTGCGCGTCCGTCACGTGGTAGCGGCTGAGCAGCTCGCGCTGGACCTTGAACAGGTCCTGCGGGTAACGCAGATGGGCCATCAGGTCGGCGGAGATGTCCGCGCGCGGCTTCACCGTGCCCGGGAAGGCCTTCATCCAGGTCTTCAGCACCGGGTCCTTGGTGTCCCACTGGTAGAGCGTGACCTCGCCGGTGTACGCGTCGACGGTCGCCTTCACCGAGTTGCGGATGTAGTTGACCTGGTTCTGCTGGGCCACCACCGCACGGGAGTTGTTCGTCGCGGTCAGCGAGTCGGCCGTCGTGTCACCGAGGGTCGTACGGGAGGCGTACGGGTATCCGTTCGTCGTCGTGTACGCGTCCACGATCCACTGGATGCGGTGGTTCACCACGGCCGGGTAGGCGTCGCCGTCGATGGTCAGCCAGGGGGCGACGGCCTCGACGCGGTCCTTGGGCGTGCGGTTGTACAGGATCCGCGAGCCCTTGCCGATAGCGCCGGAGTAGAGGATCTGCGGCTCGTTGAACGCCACCGCGTACGCGGCCCGGTTGATCGGGTTGTCGAGGTTGACCCCGCTCTTGCCGGTGTAGCTGGTGGTCTTCGCACCCTGGTCGTCGGAGTAGTCGATCTCCTTCTGGGGACCGCCGACGATCGAGTACGTGGAGGTCTTCTCTCCGTAGTAGATGCGCTGCTCGTACGTCCCCAGGTCACCCTCGGAGGGCAGGTTCTTCTCCGTGAAGACCGGGCGGCCCCTCGAGTCGGCCTCGGTGCCCTTGGCGGCGACCACGCCGTAGCCGTGCGTGTAACGGAAGTGGTCGTTGATCCAGTTGTTCTTCGGGATGCCGTCCAGGTTCAGTTCGCGCAGACCGATGACGGTGTCCTGGTCCTTGCCGTCCTTGGCGTACCGGTCGACGTCGAGGTTGGTCGGGAAGCCGTAGTAGTTCCAGATCTGCTGCAGCTGCTGGAACGTCGGCGAGACGACGTTCGGGTCCATGATGCGGATGCTGGCCGTGTCGTCGACCTGGTCGCGCAGCTTGGTCTTGTCCGTGGTGGTGGACCTGCCCGGGTACTCGGTGACCTTGGCGTCGTCGATGCCGTACGCCTCACGGGTCGCCTTGAGGTTCTTCTGGACGTACGGGGCTTCCTTGGCCTGCTCGTTGGGCTGCACCTGGAACTTCTGCACGATGGCCGGGTACAGGCCGCCGATCAGGATCGCGGAGAGCACCATCAGGCCGAAGCCGATGACCGGCAGCTGCCAGGTGCGCCGCCACAGGGTGGCGAAGAACAGCAGCGCGCAGATGACGGCGATGCAGAACAGGATCGTCTTGGCCGGCAGATAGGCGTTGGCGTCGACGTAGCGCAGACCGGTCCAGTTGCCGGTCGCCTTGAAGTCACTGGACTTGACGGCCAGGCCGTACCGGTCGAGCCAGTAGGCGACCGCCTTCAGCGCCACGAAGAGGCCGAGGAGCACCGACAGATGCCCGGTCGCGGCGGCGGTGGCGCGCGCGCCCGGGCTGGTGACGCGCAGCCCGCCGTACAGGTAGTGGGTGAGCGCGGCGGCGATCAGGCAGAGGATCGCGGTGGCGAAGCCGAAGCCGAGCAGGAACCGGTACCAGGGCAGATCGAAGGCGTAGAAGGAGACGTCGAGGTGGAACTGCGGGTCCTTCTGGTGGAAGGGCACGCCGTTGACCCACATCAGCCAGGTGCGCCACTGGCTGGATGCCGAGGCACCGGCGATCAGGCCGACGAGGGAGGTGACGGCGAGCAGCATCCACGTCTTGTACGGCGCGATGCCCATCCGGTAGCGGTCCAGGCTCTGCTGTTCCATGGACATGGCGCTCAGCGGGGGCCGCAGCCGGTGCGCGAGCCAGATGTTGAAGCCCACGGCGAGAGCCATCAGCAGACCGAAGACGAAGAACAGCCCGATCTTGGTCGACAGGGTGGTGGTGAACACGGACGAGTAGTGCACCGACCGGTACCACAGCCAGTCCGTCCAGAAGCCCGCGAACATGGTGAACGCCATGCCGAGGACGGACAGGACGCCCAGGGTCGTGAGCAGGGTCCGGGCGCGCCGGGACGGGCGGCCCGCTCTGATCCGCGGCCCCGTCGGGCCTCCGCCGCGGTCCGGCATCTGGAAAGCCAAGGTGCGCACCTCGAAGTTCGCTGTCGATCCGTCAGGCCCTCGTGTTCGCGGGCCCTCCGTGGCCCCCCGTGATCGCGGGCCCACACCTATGCAACTTACTCACGGTTTACTCGGTTCCCGATTCCGGCCGGTAACGAGGCAGGATTGTGACCATGTCCAACACTCCCATGGCAGCGAGCCCGCTCACCCGGGCCGTACTCGAGATCGACGAGTACGCCTCCGGCCTCGGCTGGGACCAGCCCGCTCGCCTCTTCGCCCTCGTAGACACCGCACGGCTGCGGGCTCAGGAACCCTCGCTCGCCGCCCAGCTCGGCCTGGAGGACGAGTCCGAGACCACTGGTCTCACCCCGATCGAGCAGGACGAGGTCCCGACGGACAAGCCGCTCGACGAGTTCCTCGGCACCATCGCCTGGCCGGACGCGGTGGTCGGCTGCGCGCTGACGGTGGAGCGCCTGATGCTGCCTCCGTCGGCCGAGGCCCAGGTCCCGCAGGGCCTGAGCGAGGCCAAGCTGGCCAAGTGGGTGGCGGACCACCCCGAGCGCCAGGAGGTCCGCATGACGGTCGCGGTGCTGCGCGACGGCAGCCGCGACTCGGCGCTGCGCCTGCGCGAGAAGGACTCCGCGACGGAGGTTCTGACGGGCCCGGACCTGGTGCCGGGCCTGGCGGAGGCCCTGTCGACCACGTTCGCGGACTGACGTCCTCTTCCAGCAGGTCTTGTACGGCTTCCAGCAGGTCTTGTACGGCGCTGGGGGCGCCCCTTGTCGCAAGGGGCGCCCCCAGCCGTGTACCGGGGTCGGCTCGTCAGCCCTTGGCGGTGCACTTCGGCAGGTCGGCGGTGTCGCCGCTGCGGATGTCCTTCAGCGCGTCGAGCGCGTCGCCGATGGTCTTGACCTTGACCAGGGTGAGCCCGCTCGGGGTGTCCTTGGCGGCGTCCGCGCAGTTGTCGGCGGGCGTCAGGAAGTACTGGGCGCCCTTGCTGCGCGCGCCGACGGTCTTCATCTCGATGCCGCCGATCGGCCCGACCGTGCCGTTGTCGTCGATGGTCCCGGTGCCGGCGACGAACTTGCCGCCGGTGAGGCTGCCGGGGGTGAGCTTGTCGTAGACGCCGAGCGCGAACATCAGTCCGGCGCTGGGCCCGCCGACGTCGGCGAGCTTGATGTCGATGGTGAACGGGAAGGTGTGGTCGGTCCCGGCGGAGATCCCGACGATGGCCCGCTTGACGCCGCTGTCGGCGGAGGTCGCCGTCCTGATCGTCACGTCCTGCGTCCTGGTCGCCGTCTTGCGCTCCTTCTCGGCGGCGGCCTGCTCCTTGGCGGGGACGACGGTGAAGACCACGTCCTGCCCCGGCTTGTGCTTGGTGACGAGCTTGGCGACGTCGGAGGGCTGCTTCACCGCGGTACCGTCCACGGCCTTGATCACATCACCGGCGTGCAGCCTGCCCTCGGCCGGGGAGCCCTTGACGACGGTGGAGACGATCACCCAGGACTTCACCGGGACGCCCAGTTCCTTCAGGGCGGAGACCTTGGCGCTCTCCTGGGACTGGCTGAACTCCTCGGCGTTCTCCTGAGTGGACTGCTGCTCCGTCTTGCCGTCCGGGTAGAGCGTGTCGTGCGGCACGATCTTGGTGTCGTGCGCCAGCCAGCCGTAGACGGCCTCCACCAGGTTCATCCGGAAGTCGGCGCTGGTGACCCGGACGGTGGTCATGTTCAGATGCCCGTTCGTCGGGTAGGTCTTGTGCCCCTCGATCTGCAGCACCGGCTCGCCTTCGTGCTCCCCGAGCGTGTTCACGGTCGGCCCCGGGGACATCTCCGAGTACGGCACGGGGATGAGTACTCCCGCGCACAGGAGCGCGATCAGCATCAGGGTGGAGGCGAGCATCGTCGCGGTGCGGCGTGGCATGCCACGACAGTACGGGACGCCCCTGTCAGCGCACCGTCAGGGCACCCCCGTCAGGCGCCGCGCGCACCCGAGCGGGGCTTCTCCATGGCCTCACGGAAGCGCGCGTACCCGTCCAGTTCGGGTCCGTCGCTGCGGGCCTTCCGGGTCCGGTTGGCCCAGCTGCCCCACAGACCGGCGCCGACCGCAGCCACAAGCGGAATCAGCAACCAGGCAAGCGCCGCCATGCCGACCTCCCAACCCCATGAGCGTCCGCGACTGACTGATCAGCAGATTAACCATCCGCACTGACAACGCTCACGCCAGGGGGGTGGTTACGCAACCGGAGGGGGTGGTGGGCCGAACGTGAACACGGGTGCGGCTGGTGTCAGCAGGCGCCGACCCACTCCTCGGTGCCGTCGGAGAACTTCTGGTGCTTCCAGATGGGCACTTCGTGCTTGAGGTCGTCGATCAGCTTGCGGCACGCCTCAAAGGCCTCGCCCCGGTGGGGGCACGACACACCCACGACGACGGCGAGGTCCCCGACGCCGAGGTCGCCCACCCGGTGTACGGCGGCCAGCGCGCGCACAGGGTACTCGGCGACGACCTTCTCGGCGATCCGCCGCATCTCGGCCTCGGCGCTGGGATGGCAGGAGTACCCGAGCGCGTCGACGTCGGCACCCCCGTCGTGGTTCCGCACGGTCCCCACGAACAGCGCGACGCCGCCGGCGGCGTCGTCACCGACGGCCCGGAACACCTCGTCCACGGACAGTGCGGTCTCCCGGATGCCGATCAACTTGATGGGGTCCTGAGCCGCCTGCTCACCGGGGTGATCGTTCGTAGCTGCCATGGGTCCATCGTGCCGCATGCCCCCGACAACCAGGAATACAACTTTCACCAGGCACACGCGCGTGCTGCTTTGGAGCCTCCTACAGAGGCTTGTCATCAGCCGGCCGGGGCGGTGTCACCGCCACTTCTCGGCAGAGCCCCTTGCCTCACCGCCGCCGAGCCTTGCGAGCCCGCCGAACCACAGCGGCAGCGCCCAGCAGAGCCACCGTCGCCCCAGCCGCCCCCGCAGCCGTCGCGTCCTTCCGCCCCAGCCGGCGCCCGGCGACCGTATGCCGCCCGGAAACCTCCTCCAGCAGCTCCGCGAGCACTTCCTCGTTGGTCCACCCCGGCCGCCACCCGGCATCGTGCAGCCGGCTCCCGCTGACCACCCAGGGATACATCGTGTACGCCAGATCCCCCGCCGGAGACGGAGTGAGCCCGATCCGGTGCAGCCGGGCCGCCGCGCCGAGCGCGACCGCCGACGGCAGCTCCATCCGCCGGATCCCGCTGAGCTCCTCCACCTCCTCCTGCTCCAGCCACCCGTCACAGCCGACCGCCAGCTCCCCGTCGACCTTCTCCAGGACGGCGTACTCCAGAGCGCTGCAAAGGTCCTCGACGTGACAGAACTGCCACGCGGGCCGCGACCCGGCGACGACCAGCAGCCGTGGCGACTCGAAGTACCTCGTCAGCGCGGTGTCCGTACCCCCGACCAGCACGGCGGGCCGTACCACGGTCACGTTCAGCCCCGGATGCGCTCGCGGAGCGCGCCGCGCCAGCCGCTCGACCTCCAGCAGATCCCCGACCCCGGTCGCCTCGGCCGTGGCCCGCAGCTCGGCGTCCTCCGACAGCGGCAGCTCGTTGTCCGGCAGCGCCCCGTACACCATCGCGGACGTGCACAGCACCACCCGGTGCACCCCGGCCGCCGCGGCGGCGGTCAGCACGGTCTGCGTCCCCCGGACGTTGTAAGCGGTGCGGGCGGCCGGGTCGCTGCCGAGGTCCAGGTCGAGCGCCAGATGCACCACCACGTCCGCGCCGCGCAGCTTGTCGGCGATCGACGGATCGCGCACGTCGAGGATGTGCCACTGCGCGGCCGCGCACTCGCCGCGCCGCTCGTCGATGGCGATGACCTGTTTGATCTCCTCGGACGCGGCGAGCCGCTCGGTGAGCAGGGCGCCCACCCCGTCGGCGGCGCCGGTGACCGCGACGACGGGTCCGCGCACGGCGGGCGGGGTTGAGGGGTTTCGCGCTGCGCGAACCTGCGGATCTGGGGAACTCACCTGGCGTCTCCAGAGGTTGTCTTCAGTACGGGCGCGACTGACACGCCCGTACCAGGTGTATCCATCCTGCCGCAGGCCTTCTGTGGACGAAGCACCGAGGCTCGATCGGGTCCGGGTGTCTACGCTGGGTGGTGATGTCGGGCAGCCGCGCCGCCGGAATCACCGGTGGCCTTACCAGCCGAGGAACCCCGTGAGTGACACCCCATTCGGATTCGGTCTTCCGCCGGAGGAGCCGGAAGACGGCGACGAGGGCAAGAAGAAGGACCAGCAGAGCGGTGGTGGGCAGGGACCGGCCAACCCGTTCGGTTTCGTGCCGGGAGCCGGAGGCTTTGGCGGCCCCGGCGCCGACAATCCGCTCGCAGCGATGTTCGGATCCCTGAACCCCACCGACCTGGGCGCCGCGTTCCAGCAGCTGGGCCAGATGCTCTCCTACGAGGGCGGCCCGGTTAACTGGGACATGGCCAAGCAGATCGCCCGCCAGACGGTCTCCCAGGGCACCCCGGACGGCGTCAAGGACGCGAGCGTCGGCACCGCCGAGCGCATCGCGGTCGAGGAGTCCGTCCGCCTGGCCGACCTGTGGCTGGACGACGCGACGTCCCTGCCGTCGGGTGCCGCCTCGGCGGTGGCCTGGTCCCGCGCGGAGTGGGTCGAGGCGACCCTGCCCGCTTGGCAGGAGCTGGTCGACCCGGTCGCCGAGCGGGTCGGCGCGGCCATGGGCGACGTCCTGCCGGAGGAGATGCAGGCCATGGCGGGCCCGCTGATCGGCATGATGCGCTCGATGGGCGGTGCCATGTTCGGCACGCAGATCGGACAGGCCGTCGGCGTGCTCGCGGGCGAGGTCGTCGGTTCGACCGACATCGGCCTGCCCCTGGGCCCGGCCGGCAGGGCCGCGCTGCTCCCGGCCAACGTGGAGGCCTTCGGCAAGGACCTCGGCGTGCCGCAGGAGGAGGTCCGGCTCTACCTGGCCCTTCGCGAGGCCGCGCACCAGCGTCTGTTCTCGCATGTGCCATGGCTGCGCTCGCACCTGTTCGGCGCGGTCGACGGGTACGCGCGCGGGATCAAGGTCGACACGGCCAAGCTGGAGGACGTGGTCGGCCAGTTCGACCCGCAGAACCCCGAGCAGCTGCAGGACGCCCTCCAGCAGGGCATGTTCCAGCCGGAGGACACGCCCGAGCAGAAGGCGGCTCTGGCGCGTCTGGAGACGGCTCTGGCGCTCGTCGAGGGCTGGGTGGACGCGGTGGTCCACGCGGCCGCGAAGCCGCGTCTGGCGTCCGCCGACGCCCTGCGTGAGACCCTGCGCCGGCGCCGGGCCACCGGTGGTCCGGCGGAGCAGACGTTCGCCACGCTGATCGGCCTGGAGCTGCGCCCGCGCCGGCTGCGCGACGCCTCCCGTCTGTGGGCCTCGCTCACGGACGCGCGCGGGGTCGACGGCCGGGACGCCCTGTGGGCCCACCCGGACATGCTGCCGACGGCCTCCGACCTGGACGACCCGGACGGCTTCGTGCACCGCGAGCAGCTGGACTTCTCCGAGCTGGACAAGATGCTCGGCGAGGCGGCGAGCGGTTCCGGCGAGAAGCCGGACCTGAAGAAGGACGACAAGAAGGACGACGAGGGCAAGGGCGACGACGCCGAGTGAGCCTGCACGACGAAGCGGTCCTCGTCCTGAAGGGGTACAAGGACCAGGAAGACTTGCGCCAGGCCTATCTGGATCATCTGGCGGACCACCCGGACGGCATGTGGAAGGCCTGCCACGCGGGCCACGTCACGGCGAGCGCCCTGGTGATCGACCCCGAGCGCGGCCGGGTGCTGCTCACGCTGCACAGGAAGCTGCGGATGTGGCTGCAGATGGGCGGCCACTGCGAGCCGGGCGACGCCTCGTTGGCCGCGGCGGCCCTGCGTGAGGCGACCGAGGAGTCCGGCATCCCGGGGCTGACGCTGCTGTCCGGTGGTCCGGTGCGCCTGGACCGGCATCCGATCCCGCCGCCGTGCCACTGGCACTTCGACGTGCAGTACGCGGCGCTGGCCCCGGGCGACGCCGAGCACGTGATCAGCGACGAGTCGCTGGACCTGCGCTGGTTCGCCTACGACGAGGTGCCGGACGTGGCGGACGAGTCGGTCGTACGCCTGCTGGAAGCGACCCGCGCCAGGCTCTGAACACGTAAGGGGCGACCGCCAGGGCGGTCGCCCCTTACGTTTGCTGTCCGGCCGGTCAGCTCCAGACGTTGCCCTGGTTCTGACCGCGCGCCCCCTGCTGCCCCATGCCGAACTGCGCGGCGAGGCCCTGGCCGATCTGCGCGTTCTGCGGCGGCAGCAGCTCGCTGGGCTGCACGAGCGCGAACCCGGAGCCCATGAAGCTCAGCTCCCAGCCCTCACCGGTGTTCCCACGCCGGCGCCACACTCCCGAGGAGTGCGTCTGGGCCTGCATCTGCACGCGCAGCCCGGTGGACCAGGCGACGATCGCGTCGGCGTCGCAGTTGACGTACTTGTCGGGCGTGACCTGCATCAGCAGCGGCGCGCCCGAGGTCATCAGCGCCACCTTGCCGCGCCCGGTGATGTTCAGCTGGTACTTCCCGGACCCGGAGATGCCGTAGAGGCTGTCGACGGCGATGACCTCGTGGTGCAGCGAGGAGTCCATGGCGAGGACGTAGCTGCTGTCGACCGTCAGCCCGTCCTGCTCGACGTCCATGACGTGCACGTGCTGGCCGAGGTTGGCGAGGTAGACCGTGCCCTGCCCGTGGCAGCGCATCAGGTCCAGGCCCTCACCGGTGTACGCACGCGCGCGTGCCTGGTTGTTGCTGCGGTACTCGGCGTCGAACTCGACGAGTCCCTGGTAGGCGACCATGGTGCCCTTGCGGGCGAGGAGGTCGTCGTGACCCTCCAGGGTGACCCGGAGCATCTGCTTGTTCTGCAGGCTCCAACGCTCCTGCGTCTGGGAGTCGTTGTACGCGAAAAGCGGGCTCTGCATGATGTTTCTGGCTCCCCCTCAGCCCCGGAACCGGAGACGGTCGGTGCTGTCCTCGCTGGGCTGGACGACGACGATGCCCTGGCCGGAGAAGGCCATCTGGTAGGCCTCACCGCTGCCCCGGCCGATCAGTGACTGCGCCTTGAAGCTGCGCTTGCCCTTCACCTTCAGGTTCGGGGACCAGGCGACGAGCGCGTCGGGGTCGACGTACGTCTCGTCCTCGCCGCCGCCGCAGTCGACGACGATCGGCTTGCCCCGGGAGGTCAGCGCGACCCAGCCCTGCCCGGAGATCTTCGTGTTCCACAGGCCTTGACCTGCGAACTTGGCGAGCCCCTTGACGCGCTCCACGCCCCAGCTGAGGTGCGCGTCGAAGGCGAGCAGGTTGGTGGCGTTCACGGAGATGCCGTCGCCGTTGAGGTTGATCACGACGACGTTCGCGCCGTAGTCGGCGAGGTAGAGCAGTCCGTCGCCGGAGCACTTCATCAGCGGCGCGCCCTCGCCGGTGATCCAGTCGCGGGCGATCTGGCGGACGGCCGGCGGGTTGGGCTCGTACTGGATGAAGCCTTCGTAGGCGACCATCGACCCCACGCGCGCGAGGAGGTCGTTCCCGGTCTGCAGGGCGACCTTCAGCATGTGTTCGCCGTGGTTCTCCATACGGGCGGTGACGGGTGCGGGGGCGTAGCCCGCGAGCGGCTGGTTCATGACGGGCTCCCTCAGACCTCGTACGGCTGGACGACGATGAAGTTGCCGGGGGCGCCCCGGAACTGCAGGTTGACGCTCTCACCGGTGTCGCCCGGGTAGGCGTTGCGGCGCATCCGGACCTGGCTGGAGACGATCACCTGGGAGGCGGCCGACCAGGCGACCACCGCGTTGCAGTCGGCGAAGGTCGTGGGCGTCACGGGCAGCACGACGGGCGTGCCGTGCGTCTTGACCACGATCGTGCCGGTGCCCTGGAACTGCATGGTGAACAGCGCGCCGCCCGGGATGCCGTGGCCCTCGATACGACGGACCTCGTACTGGAGGCTCTCGTCGAACGCGAGGACGTTCTCCGCGGAGACGCAGATCGCGTCGCCCTGCAGCTCGACGGGGTGCAGGTGGGTGGAGTTCTCGGCGAGGAACACCTGGCCGTTGCCGGTGCAGCGCATCAGCTGCATCTCCTGGCCGGTCGCGTTGCCCACGAGTCGCCCGGCGAACCCGGCGCCCTTGTGGCTGAAGTCGACCTTGCCCTGGTAGAGCACCATGCTGCCTTGCCGGGCCAGCACGGGCTGCCCGCCGATGCCGAGGTCGACACGGATCAGCTTCTTGTTCTGCTGCGTCCAGCGCTGCCCGGTGGGCGTCTCCTTGAACGCCTGGAGCGCGGCCGTGACACCGGCACCACCCTGGGGAGCGCCCTGCGGCACTCCGTAGGGGGCGGCCTGCTGGCCGGGGACCTGGCCGTAGGGCGGCTGCTGGCCGTAGCCCGGGGGCATGGGCGCGCCCGGCTGACCGCCGTAGGAGGGCTGCTGGCCGTAGCCCGGAGGCATCGGCGCGCCGGGCTGGCCGCCGTACGACGGCTGCTGCGGCGGCTGGCCGTAGGGCGCGGGCGCCGGGGTCGGCGGATGGACCGTGCCACCGGCGGGCGGGGCCAGCGGGGCGACGATCGTCGGCGCCGCGTGCACGTTCGGCGCGGGCGCCGGGGCCGGTGCCGGGGGCGCAGTCGCGCCCGGCGGCGCGAAGCCCTGCGGAGCGGGCGCGGGTGCCGGAGCAGGGGCGGGAGCGGGAGCGGGAGCCGGTGCGGCCGGCGCGCCGAACGCGGGCGGCGGGCCGGACTGGGCGGGCGGGGCGAAGCCGGGGGCGGCGCCGGACTGCGGCTGCTGCGGGGCGGCGGGCGCCTCCTCCTCCAGCACCTCGCCGCCGAAGTTCTTCAGCAGCGCCTCCAGACCGCCGTCGAAGCCCTGGCCGACCGCGGCGAACCGCCACACGTCCTTGAAGTAGAAGTCACCGAGCATCACGGCCCGCTCGGTGGAGAACTCCGAGCCGTTGAAGGAGTACCGCGCGACCTCCTCGCCGCCGGCCACGATGCGCACGTATCCGGGATTGATCTGCGACATCTGCCCGGCGCCGTCGATGGTCGCCGTGAAGGACAGCTTGCGGATCTGGGAGGGGATCCGGTCCAGGGTGACCCGGAACGACTCCGTGTCGCCCGACTGGGCACCCAGCAGCTGGATGGACTCCTCCGGGGACTTCGGCTGGTTGAAGAAGATGAAGTACCGGTCGTCCGAGAGACGCTCGTCGGCGTCCAGACCGAAGCAGCTGATGTCGAAGGTCAGTCCGGGGGCGGAGATCTGCACGCCTACGTACAGATCCGTGCCCACCGTGAGGTCACTGATCCTGGCCTTGTGGCCGCGTTGGAATTCCCTGGCCATGCGTTACGACCGTCCCCCATCCCGAATGTGAGTGCGTCGCGCCAGGCTAACGGCAAACCCCGACATCGGACGCAGCCGGTACAGACCCGGTACACAACCGCGCCCAAGGGCGGATCCACGGCGCCCGTTCACTCCCCGCGCGCACCGGGCACATGCGGCAGCCGCTCGGCCGCCACCACCCCTTCGAGGTAGCCGCGAGCCCGCTCGGTGCGCGGGTAGGACTCCAGCAGCCGCCAGAAGTCCGGCCCGTGACCGGGCACCAGCAGATGCGCCAGCTCATGGCACAACACGTAGTCGACGACGTACTCCGGCATCCCCTGCAGCCGGTGCGAGAGCCGGATGCTGCCCTCGGCCGGGGTGCACGAACCCCACCGGGTGTTCTGGTTGGTGACCCAGCGCACGGACGCGGGGCGCGCCCGGCCGCCGAAGTACTGGTCCGACAGCCGCTCGGCGCGCTCGGTCAGCTCTGCGTCGCCCAGCACCCGTTTGCTCTCCTGGGCGGCCAGTTTGTCGAGCATGACGGTCACCCAGCGCTGCTCCTCCGCCTCGGACATCCGGGCGGGGATCAGCACGACGGTGCGATCGCCCTCGCGGTACGCGGAGACCGTGCGGCGGCGCCGGGTACTCCTGCGGACCTCGATCGCGCTCGCCCCCGAGCCGCTCGGCGGCTGGCTCGTCGTGCTGCGCTGTGACTTTCCGGCGCGGTGCAGGGGGTCGGCGGGCACGCCCCGACGTTACCCGCTGGACAGCACCGAAGTCCCGGCTCCGGAACGGTTCGATGCCGATGCCCCACCATGCGTTTGATTTGTACGACCGATATGCCCGACTGGTACGACCCATTCGTACGACGATCATCCCCTGCCTGTGGACAACGCCCGCCACCCGTCAGCCCGACCCGGCATGCTGGCAGGCGTCGACGGAGCGTGACCGGCTTCACCGACAACACGGATGTCCATGAATGTCATGGACACTCACGGACTCAAGGAACATTTCAGGGCAACACACGGGATTCGGGGGACCTGTCATGCATCCGATGGTGAAACCCGCGCTGCGGCGCGGCTGGCGCGACCTCAACACCGTGCAGTTCGGCATGACTCCGGCGCACGCGATGACACTGGGACCGATGGACACGGCCACGGGCAGCTTCCTGGAACTCCTCAACGGCACCCGCGCCCTCCCCCTGCTGCGCGAGGAGGGCCGCCGCATGGACCTGCAGGACGACCACGTCGACGCACTCCTCGACCGGCTGACCCGGGCCGGCCTGCTCGACGACACACGCGGCGGCGGACCCGCCGCGGACACCCTGCGCGAGAAGACGGACGTCCTGGAGCGGCTGCGCCCCGACCTCGCCTCGCTCTCCCTGACCACCCCCGAACCCGGCGGCGCCCTCGGCCGGCTCGCCGCCCGTCGCTCACTTCGGGTGCAGGTACGAGGCGCCGGGCGGGTCGGCGCCGCACTGGCCTCGGTGCTGTCCGGGGCAGGCGTCGGCGACGTCGACGTGCGCGACGTCGGGCGCGTGGAACCATGGGACGTGGCGCCGGGCGGGCTGCCCGCCGACTCCCTCCGCGAGCGCCGGGACGAAGCGGCACGGGCAGCCGTCCGCCGCGCCGCACCCGACCGCCCACCACGCCGCACCCGCACCACCCCCCGCGGCGCGGAGGATCCCGGACTCTCCCTGGTGATCCTCGCCCCCAGGGACGACGTCGCCGTGCACACACCGGACCCGTTCGCCGCCGAACCCCTCATGGCCTCGGGCACACCCCACCTGTACGCAGGCGTCGTGGAAGGCACCGGGGTCGTCGGACCGCTCGTCCTGCCCGGCGAGACGAGCTGCGCCGGCTGTCTGCACCAGGACCGCACGGACCGGGACCCCGCCTGGCCCCGCCTCGTCGCCCAATGGCGCTCCGGAAAGGCCCGCCGCGTGGGCGCCTGCGACCTGGCGCTCGCCACCACGGTCGCGGGGCTGGCCGCCGCACACGCCCTCGCCTTCCTCGACGGGGCGCAGCCGTCCAGCGCGGGCTCCCGCTGGGAGACGTCCCTACCTGCTCTGAACTGGCGCTCCCGACCGGTGTGGCCACACCCGGCATGCGGATGCGGCGTCGCGGAGAGAGGAAAGAGGGAACACTCCTCAACCAACGGGGTGCCGCGCGAGACAATGGCGGTGCAACGGCCGTCGGCGGAGCGACGACGCGAGGCAGGCGCGGCGCGGCCGACTGGGACTTGGAGGGCGCATGTCTGATCTTCCCCGGAAGGCGGTCACCCGTACCGCCAAGCTCGCCGCGCTCCCGCTCGGCTTCGCAGGCCGGGCGACCTGGGGGCTGGGCAAGCGGATCGTGGGCGAGTCCGCGGAGATCGTCGGCCGGGAGCTGCAACAGCGCACCGCGGAGCAGCTGTTCAAAGTCCTCGGTGAGCTGAAAGGCGGGGCCATGAAGTTCGGGCAGGCCCTGTCCGTCTTCGAGTCCGCCCTGCCGGAGGAAGTCGCCGGTCCCTACCGCGCGGCACTGACCAAGCTCCAGGACGCGGCGCCGCCGATGCCGACCCGCACGGTGCACGCGGTGCTCGAGGAGCGGCTGGGAGCGGACTGGCGGGACCTGTTCCTGGAGTTCGAGGACAAACCGGCGGCCGCGGCCTCCATCGGGCAGGTGCACCGGGCGGTGTGGCACGACGGCCGTGAGGTGGCGGTCAAGGTGCAGTACCCGGGCGCGGGCGAGGCCCTGCTGTCCGACCTGAGCCAACTCAGCCGTTTCGCCCGGCTGTTGGGGCCGCTCATTCCCGGCATGGACATCAAGCCGCTGATCGCGGAGATGCGGGACCGCGTCTCCGAGGAGCTGGACTACGCGCTGGAGGCCCAGGCCCAGGACGCCCACGCGCAGGAGTTCGCGGACGACCCGGACGTGGTGGTCCCGGCCGTGGTGCACCAGTGCGAGCAGATCCTGGTATCGGAGTGGATCGACGGGATCCCGCTGTCGGAGATCATCACGGACGGCACCGAGGAGCAGCGCAACCGTGCCGGCCAGCTCCTGGCCCGCTTCCTCTTCTCCGGACCGGCCCGTACCGGCCTGCTGCACGCCGATCCGCATCCCGGCAACTTCCGTCTGCTGCCCGGCGGCCCGGACGGCGACGACGACTGGCGCCTGGGCGTCCTGGACTTCGGCACGGTCGACCGGCTCCCGGGCGGCCTGCCGACGCCGATCGGCATCTCGCTGCGGATGACCCTGGACGGCGAGGCGGAGACCGTCTACGAGCTGCTGTGCGTTGAGGGATTCGTCAAGGAGTCCATAGAGCTGGACCCCGACGCGGTCCTCGACTACCTGCTGCCGATCATCGAGCCGGCCCGGGTCGAGGCGTTCACCTTCACCCGCTCATGGATGCGCAGCCAGGCCGCCCGCATCGCCGACCCCCGCTCCCCCGCCTACCAGCTGGGCAAGCAGCTCAACCTGCCGCCGGCCTATCTGCTGATACACCGGGTGACGCTGAGCACCATCGGCGTGTTGTGCCAGTTGGGGGCCACGGTACGGCTGCGGGACGAACTGGAGGAGTGGCTGCCCGGGTTCGTACTCGAGGACGAAGCGATCGAGGAGGAACCGGCGGCCGAGGCGTGAGCGGGGCTGCCGGACAGGCATGACCGGGGCTGCCGGGCTGCCGGGCTGCCACGATGTTGGTGAGGGGCGGGGCGGGGTGGGGGGAGGGGGAGGGCCCCCGGAGAAGCGTTCTCACCACCACGACGAGTCCAGCCGCCCCTCGATCGCCCGCAGGTTCTCCCGGGAGCAGACGTCGCAGAAGTACTGGCGGATGCCGTTCTCCACGGAGCAGGTCCAGGTGACCGGCCGGGAGCCGCCGGCGGGGGTGCCGCAGCGGGCACACACGAGGGGGCGGGGCTCCGTGGTGGAGCCGCCCTGATCACTTCCTCCGGGAGGACTCGTCACCTGCCGACGATAACTCTCCAGCCGGTGGATCGCCGCGCACAACGCACCGCGGGGGCCGGTCCGTTCGGTCGGACCGGCCCCCGCGGGGAAGGCTTCACCTCCCTGGGCAGGGAGGCCACCGCTTCGAGTGGGCGGGGTTACTGCATGACGGCCAGTGCGAGCGCACGGCGGGCGCGCAGCGAGGCGCGCTCCGCCCGGCGCTGCATCCGTCGGGCGGTCGCCAGGCGCATGGCCTGGCGTTCCCGCTCGGCGTCGTGCAAGCGCTCGCGCATATGCGCACGGGCCAGGGCTTCTGGGATGAGTTGCATCTCTCGGGTCCTGTTCTGACGCGAGCCGGTCGCGCCGTTCATCGTGAAGTCTGGGGTCGCGGAGCCGGTGGGCTCGCTGGTGGACGGCTTCATCGGGGCCTGCTTCTTGGGGTCGTGCGTGAGAGGGCGGTCGATCGTTCCTGCGGTGTTCATGCCGTGACCGGGTTCTTGCGCGGGCGGCCACGGGGCCGCTTGCGGGCGACGACGACACCCTGGACGAACAGCTCGCCGCCCCAGACGCCCCAGGGCTCACGCCGCTCCTTGGCGCCGGCGAGGCAGGCCTCGATCAACGGGCAGGTGCGGCAGAGGGACTTGGCGTACTCGACGTCCGCCGGCGACTCGGCGAAGAAGACCTCCGGGTCGTAGGAGCGGCAGGGGACGGGTACGCCGAGGTTCTCGATGGCGTCGTCGAGCGCGGTGAGCGCGGTGAGGGGGGTCAAGGTGGAGTCCTCCGTGAGGCCGGGCGGGGGGATCGTTTGTGAAGGCGGTACGGACGGGGCGTGCGCTTCGAGTTGCACGGTTGGTCTTCCTCGTCTGGTCGTTCCGGCCGGTTGACCGGGTGTCGGCTTGGTACCGGGTTCTTTCCTTGTCCCGAGGCCCCTTCGCTCTGTCGTCCCCGTTCGGGGCAAACAGAAGGGCCGCGGATCCCGGATGGGGTTCCGCGGCCCTGAAGGCGCCGGCCTGATCGGCGATCAGGCTGGATCACTCCAGGGTTCTGGCCCACGGAAGGCCCACATCAGGTGGTGCTGCGTCGTCTGCTTCCGGAATCCGGCACCGGCTGCCGCAAAGGCATAGGCATGTGCCCGTGCCACTACCGCTTCCAGTGCCTTGGTCGGTCGCTCATTGCCCTCACGGACGGGAAGACCCGCGAGAGACAGGGAGGACGCCGGACGGTCGGCACGAATGCCGGACAGACCGGTGCCCTGGTTCGAGGCGCCGAGCATGCACGTGGAGACGGTCGAGCGATCGGTCAGTTTGGCCGTGCTGATGGAGCTGGTGTTGATGCTGATCACTGGACTCGCCTCCTCTCGGCGTCTTGGGGACTGGGGTGAGCCAGTCCGTTCGGATATGCAAGTACAACACGGAATCAGGGCCTTCGAGAAGGCCGCTGTTTCCGTGCCTAGAACCTATGGGGATCGCTGGGGCATGCGCAAACTATTTTTTCGACGAGTTCGTATCAGTCGTCCTCGTCGCCTTCTCCGCCATCTTGACCTGCGCAGATAGCCAGAACTTCGGTCCCGTAGCGCTGCAGCTTGCGGTTGAGGACGCCGGGGATGCGGGACAGCTCGGCCGGGCTGTCGGGCCGTGCCTCGGCGATGGCCATCAGAGTCCGGTCCGTGAAGACGCAGAAGTCGGGCTGGCCGCTGTGCCGGGCCTGGACCGCGCGCCATGCGCGCAGCCGCTCGTAGAGGCCTTCGTCCATGTCGGAGGGGCAGCCCTCGCAGCGCATCAGTTTCATCTCACCGGCGTCGGTGAGGGTGCGGCCGCAGACGCGGCAGCGGGCCGGGGTGCGCTGGGTGCGGCGGGGGATGGCCGCGATCGCTGTGAGGGTGCCGCGTTCGATGCCTCCGGTGGCTCCCGTGCCGGTGCGGCCGACGGTGGCGGTGGAGCCGGGGCGCAGGCCGTCGAGGAAGTGGCTGGGCCTGCGGTTGGGGCGGCCGCCGGGTGAGCGGGACAGGGACCAGGAGAGGTGGAGCCGTTCTCTGGCGCGGGTCACGCCGACGTAGAGGAGGCGGCGTTCTTCTTCGATCTGTTCGTCCGTCTTGGCGTAGGTGATGGGCACCATGCCCTCGGCGATGCCGACCAGGAAGACGGCGTCCCATTCCAGGCCCTTGGCCGCGTGCAGGGAGGCCAGGGTGACGCCCTGGACGGTGGGGGCGTGCTGGGCGTTCGCCCGTTCGTCGAGTTCCGCCACGAAGTCGCCGAGGGTGGCCCTGGGGCGGGCGGCGGCGAAGTCGTGGGCGAGGTTGACGAGGGCGGCGAGTGATTCCCAGCGTTCTCTGGCGGCGCCGGAGCCGGCGGGGGGTTCGCTGGTCCAGCCCTCTCCGGAGAGAACGGCGCGCACTTGAGAGGGCAGGTCCACGGCGTCGTCGAGCAGGGAGTCGTTGCCGCCGAAGCGGGCTGCGCCGCGCAGGGCGACGCCTGCCTTGCGTACCTCGGGGCGGTCGAAGAAGCGTTCGGCGCCGCGGAGCTGGTAGGGGACTCCGGCGTCGGCGAGGGCCTGTTCGTAGGTTTCGGACTGGGAGTTGGTGCGGAACAGGACGGCGATCTCGGCGGCGGGGACGCCGGCGTCGATGAGTTCGCGGATGCGGCGAGCGGCGCCTTCGGCCTCGGCGGGCTCGTCGGTGTATTCGGTGTAGACGGGGTCGGGGCCGGAGGGGCGCTGGGAGACGAGTTCCAGCCGGTGGTCTGCGGCGCGGCCGCTGGCCTGGGCGAGCAGTCCGTTGGCGAGGTGGACGACCTGGGGGGTGGAGCGGTAGTCGCGGACGAGCTTGACGACGGTGGCGCCGGGGTGGCGGGCGCGAAAGTCGAGGAGGTGGTCGGGTGTTGCTCCCGTGAACGAGTAGATCGTCTGGCTGGCGTCGCCGACGACGCACAGGCTGTCGCGGTTGCCGAGCCAGAGTTCCAGGAGTCGCTGCTGGAGGGGGCTGACGTCCTGGTACTCGTCGACGACGAAGTGCTGGTACTGGGCGCGGATCTGTTCGGCGATGTCGTGTCGGTCCTGGAGGATGGCGACGGTGAGCAGCAGGACGTCTTCGAAGTCGATGACCGCGCGGTCGCGTTTGAGGTCTTCGTAGGCCGCGTAGAGGTGGGAGATCTCGGCGGGGTCGCGTGGGGTCTCGCGGCCGGCCTTTGCTGCGGCGTACGGGTAGTCGGCGGGGACGGTCTGGGTGACCTTGGACCATTCGATCTCTGCGGTGGCGTCCCGCAGCTCGCCGCGGTCGAGGCGGAGCTTGCAGGCGGCGGCCGCGTCGGCGACGAGTTGGATCTTGCGGTCGACGAGCCGGGGCATGGAGCCACCGATCGCTTTCGGCCAGAAGTACTGGAGCTGGCGCAGCGCGGCGGAGTGGAAGGTGCGGGCCTGGACGCCGTGGGCGCCGAGCTGGCGGAGGCGGCCGCGCATCTCGCCCGCGGCGCGGTTGGTGAAGGTGACGGCGAGCACGCTGGACGGCTGGAGGATCCCGGCGCGGACCCCGTAGGCGATACGGTGGGTGATCGCCCGGGTCTTGCCCGTGCCCGCTCCGGCCAGGACGCACACCGGGCCGTGCAGGGCGGTGGCCACCTCGCGCTGCTCGGGGTCGAGCCCTTCGAGCACCGCGTCGGCCGTGTCCGGTGTCTGCGGGAAGAGGGTGGAGTGCGTTGCTGCTGTCACACGGCCATGCTGCCAGGTCGTCCGGGACTGCCGCGCCGGTTGTCCACAGGCGGGCCCTGGCGGTCGTACTAATGCGGCAGGTGTCACAGTCGGGGCCGGATACCCCGGGCGGGAATGCGGTACCGGTCGCTTACGTTGTCCCTGGACGACCTTCCCCGAGCTGCCTGAGGAGCGCGAGAGACATGCAGGGCACTGTGACGATGTACAGCACGACTTGGTGTGGTTACTGCCAGCGGCTGAAGAAGCAGCTGGAGCGCGAGGGCATCGCCTACACCGAGATCAACATCGAGCAGGACCCGGAGTCCGCCTCTTTCGTGGAGAAGGCGAATGGCGGAAACCAGACGGTGCCGACCGTGCTCTTCGCTGACGGCTCCACGCTGACGAACCCGTCGCTGGCGCAGGTGAAGCAGAAGCTCGCCGCGTAACAGGCCGGTCCGGGCTTGACGAAAAGGCGGCTCCCGAGGCTGTTGGTGCCTCGGGAGCCGCCTTCTTGTGTCCTGTCCCGCACGGGAGTGCCCGTGGCCTCAGATGAGGCTCCTGGTCGGCAGCGGCTTGCCGTACCACATCTCGATCAGGCGGGCGGCGATGGAGATGCCGTACGGGGGCAGCACCTCGCCCGACTCGAAGGCCGCGTGCAGTTCCTCGCGGGAGAACCAGCGGGCCTCGTGGATCTCGTCGCCGTCGACGTCGATGTCGGTGGAGGTGGCGCGGGCCATGAAGCCGAGCATGAGGCTGGACGGGAAGGGCCAGGGCTGGCTGGCCACGTACTCGACCTGGCCGACGGTGACCCCGACCTCTTCGAGGACCTCGCGGCGTACCGAGTGCTCGATGGACTCACCGGGCTCGACGAAGCCGGCGAGCGTGGAGAAGCGGCCCTCGGGCCAGTGGACCTGGCGGCCGAGCAGGATCCGGTCCTCCTCGTCGGTGACGGCCATGATCACGGCGGGGTCGGTGCGCGGGTAGTGCTCGGCGCCGCAGGCCTGGCAGCGGCGGATGTGGCCGGCCGCGGCGATGACCGTGCGCTCGCCGCAGCGGGAGCAGAAGCGGTGGGTGCGCTGCCAGTTCTCCAGGCCGACCGCGTGCACCATGAGGCCGGCGTCCCGCGGTGACAGCAGCAGTCCGGCCTCGCGCAGCCCTGCCGGGCGGGCGGACTGGTCGATGCGACCGGGCAGTGCGTCCTTCTGGAGGGCGAAGTAGCTGACGCCTTCCTCGTCGATGCCGAGGAAGTAGCGGTGGGCCTCGGTGAGGGGTGCCTCGAAGGAGGGGGTCATGACGAGTTCGGTCCGGCCGTCGGGTGTCTCGTCGATGAGTACCTGGCCGCCGGAGACCACGAAGCAGCGGGTGGTGGGGTGGCTCCATGCCGCTGCGAGCCAGGCCTCGTCGAGCCGGTGGTGGGCAGCGCGGTCGATGCCGCTCGGGGCGGTCAGCGAGATGGGTCGGTCGGCGGTGTGGTCGGTCCAGGTGGTCACGGGTGCTTCCAACTCCCCCAGTGGAAAGGTTCGTTTCGGCGGGCGGTTCGGGCGGGCGTGGGCCGGGAGGGCACCGGGGCGGGCTCGGGCGGGGCGTGGGGCGGTCCCTCCAGTGTGCCCCGTGCACGCCGCGGTCCCGTACGGCGCCTGTCGGTCAGGGTGCGTGACGCCAGTTCTCGGCGAGGTCGCCCCACAGATAGGCGCTGGTTTCGACGCCCTTGAGGAGGAGATCGAGTTCGACCTTCTCGTTGGGGGCGTGCCAGCCGTCGGAGGGGACGGAGATACCCAGGAAGAGGACGGGGGCGCGGAGTACCTCCTGGAGGTCGGCGGCGGGTCCGGAGCCGCCCTCGCGGGTGTAGCGGACCGGGCTCTGGAAGGCGCGGCCCATGGCGCGGACCACGGACTGCAGCGCGGGGTGGTCGAGCGGGGTCAGGCAGGGGCGCGTGGCGGGGCCGAAGCTGATCTCGAGCCTGATCCCGGCGGGTACCTGCTCGGGTGCCCAGGCGCGGACGGCCTTCTCGATGTGGTCGGGGTCCTGGCCGGCGACCAGGCGGAAGGACAGCTTCACCATGGCCGAGGAGGGGATGATCGTCTTGCTGCCGGGGCCCTGGTAGCCGCCGCCGATGCCGTTGACCTCGACGGTCGGGCGGGCCCAGATGCGCTCCAGGGTGGTGTGCCCGGCCTCGCCGTGGGTGGCGTACGACTTGGCGGTGCGCAGCCACTGCTCCTCGTCGAACGGCAGCTCTGCGAACAGCTCGCGTTCGCGGTCGGTCAGCTCGGCTATGCCGTCGTAGAAGCCGGGGACGGCCACGCGCGCGTGCTCGTCGTGCAGGGCGGCCACCAGGCGGGCGGCGGCGGTGGCCGGGTTGGGGACGGCGCCGCCGAAGGAACCGGAGTGGATGTCCTGGTCGGGGCCGTACAGCCGGATCTCGCACTCGGCGAGGCCGCGCATGCCGGTGCAGACGGTCGGGGTGTCCTCGGACCACATGCCGGTGTCGGAGACGATCACCGCGTCGGCGCCGAGCCGGTCGGCGTGCTCCTCGACGAGGGCCCGGAAGTGCTCGGAGCCGGACTCCTCCTCGCCCTCGATCAGCAGCTTCAGGTTGACCGCGGGGGCGGTGCGACCGGTGGCGGCGAGGTGGGCGCGGACGCCGAGTGTGTGGAAGAACACCTGGCCCTTGTCGTCGGCCGCCCCGCGCGCGTAGAGGCGGTTGTCCCTGATGACGGGCTCGAAGGGCTCGCTGTCCCAGCCGTCCTCGCGGGCGGCGGGCTGGACGTCGTGGTGGCCGTAGACGAGGACGGTGGGCGCCTGGGGGTCGCCCGAGGGCCACTCGGCGAAGACTGCCGGGGCGCCGGGGGTCGGCCAGACCTCCGCGGTCGGGAAGCCGGTCTCCTTGAGCTTGGCGGCGAGCCAGTCGGCGCTGTCCCGTACGTCGGGCGCGTGGTCGGGCTGGGCCGACACGGAGGGGATGCGCAGCCATGCGGCGAGGTCGTCGAGGAAGGCGGCGCGCTGCTGCTCGATGTACGTACGGACGGCGCTGTCCGGGGTCTGGCTCATGGTCACGAGCCTATCGGCCCGCACCGGCATCCTCGGCGGGCTGTTCGTCACACTCGGGATCCCTTACATGCCTCTTGCGTCACTCGGGGGGATCACCTGTGAGCAGCCGTTCCAGGGCGGCCCGGTCGGGCAGGTCCTCGGGACGTACGACCTCGCCGCTGCGCACGTAGAGGAAGGCGGCCGTGACCGACTCGGGCGGCACGCCCTGCTGCTCGGCCCAGGCCAGCCGGTAGACGGCGAGCTGGAGCGGGTCGGCGCTGCGGGTGCGGCTGGTCTTCCAGTCGACGATCTCGTAGGTCGTCGCGTCGCCGTCGCCGGTGCGGTAGACGGCGTCGATGCGGCCGCGTACGACGCGGCCGGCGAGGGTGAGCTGGAAGGGGGCCTCGATCCGGTACGGGGTGCGGTGGGCGTACTCGGTGCGTTCGAAGGCGTCCTTGAGGGCTTCGAGGTCGCGTTCGTCGGCGATCTCGGCCTCGCTGCCGGGCAGCTCGTCGGGCTCCAGCATGGGCAGCGTCAGTTCCTCGAAGCGTGCTTCGACCCAGGCGTGGAAGCGGGTGCCCCGGCGCGCGGCGGGTTGTGGGGGGCGCGGCATGGGGCGCGCGAGTTCCTGTGCCAGCCCGTCCGGGTCCTCGGCGAGAAGCAGCAGCTGGGATGCGGTCAGTGTGGCCGGCAGGGGGACGTCCGTGATGGTGTGCCGGGCGCGCAGCAGCTCGCCGGTGAGCGCGTCGAGGTCGCGGTCCCAGGAGGCGGTGGTGCGGGCTTCCTCGGGTGTGAGGGGCGCGGGGTGCCCGGGCTCGGTGGGGTGGGTGCGTTCGGTGGCGCGTTCGCCGGCCCGGGTGGGTTCGGCCGGGGCGGGCGCCTGGTGGGGGACGGTCGGCCGCTCGCCGGTCCAGGAGTCCCAGTCGGCGGGCTCCTCCGAGGACGCCGCACCCTCGTCGTACGGCGCCTCCCCGGCGAAGGGGTCCTCGTCGTACGGGAACGCTTCGCCGTACGGGTCCTCGTCGTCCGTCGGGGCGGGCCAGTCGGGGGCTTCCTCGTCCGGCGGTGCGGGCCAGTCCGGGTCGTCGAAGACGGCGGGGTCGTGGGTGGCGGGCCGGTGTCCGTCCTGCCGGGCGGCCAGGGCGTCCAGGTGGGTGAGGACGGTTTCGGCGGCCGCGCGGCGGCGGGCCAGGGCCGCGTCGTCCAGGGGCAGGGGCCACACCTGGTCGGCGGTGGCCGTGTGCAGGGCCGGGTTCTCCTCGTCCTCGGCGGGCTCGTCGGCCCATGCCTCGATCTCGCCGTGCCCGGCGGCGCAGTGGTCGTGGAGGGCCTGGAGGAAGTCGGAGGGTCCCCGTGGCTTCTTCTGGCTGGGCCCCCACCAGTGGCCGGAGCCGAGGAGGAGGGAGCGGGGGCGAGTGAAGGTGACGTAGCCGAGGCGGAGTTCCTCGGTGTGCTGGTGCTCCTTCATGGCCTCGTGGAAGGCCTTCATACCCCGGGAGTCCCAGGAGTCGACGTCGGGCAGGGTGTCGGTGTCGCCGCGCAGAGCGTGTGGCAGCACCTTGGGCTGCGCGGTCCACTTCTCACGGCCCTGGGCGCTGGGGAAGGTGCCGTTGACCAGTCCGGGGACGGCGACGACGTCCCACTCCAGTCCCTTGGACTTGTGCGCGGTGAGCACCTTGACGGTGTTCTCGCCGCCGGGCAGGGCGTTGTCGAGGCCCTTCTCGTACTGGGCGGCGGTGCGCAGGAAGCCGAGGAAGGCGAGCAGCGTGGCCTCGCCGTCGCCGGACGCGAAGGAGGCCGCGATGTCCAGGAAGTTGGACAGGGTCTCGCGGCGGCGGGCGGCGAGCGCGTGCGGGGACGCCGACAGCTCCACCTCCAGGCCGGTGACGGCGAGGACGCGGTGCAGTACGTCCATCAGCGGGTCGGACAGGGAGCGGCGCAGGTCGCGCAGCTCGGCGGCGAGGCGGGCGAAGCGCACGCGCGCGTCCGGGGAGAACGGCAGCCCGTCGTCGTCCCCTTCGCGCTCGTCGAGGGGCGCCTCCAGGAAGGTGTCCAGGGCGTCCGCGAGTGATATCACCTCGGACGGGTCGACGCCTTCGACGGCCTCGGCGAGCCTGCGGTCGGGGTCGTCGGTGTCGTCCACGCGCGCGTGGGCGACCAGCAGGCGGGCGCGGCGGCCGAGGAGGGCGAGGTCGCGGGGGCCGATGCGCCAGCGCGGGCCGCTCAGCAGGCGGACCAGGGAGGCGTTGGCTCCGGGGTCCTGGAGGACTTCGCAGACGGCGACGAGGTCGGCGATCTCGGGCAGGTGCAGCAGGCCGGAGAGGCCGACGACCTCCACGGGGATGTCGCGGGCGACGAGGGCGCCCTGGATCTCGGCGAAGTCGGTGGCCGTGCGGCACAGTACGGCGATCTCGCCGGGGGCCTTGTCGGTGCGTACGAGGTGGGCGATGGAGTCGGCGATCCAGTCGATCTCCTGCGCGTGTGTGGGCAGCAGGGCGCAGCGGACCGTGCCGTCGTGTTCGGCGCCGGGGGCCGGGCGGAGGGCCTCCACGCCCGCGTGCATGGCGCGCAGCGGTTCGGCGAGGCCGTTGGCGAGGTCGAGGAGGCGGCCGCCGCTGCGGCGGTTCTCGCTGAGCGCCTGGCGGGTGGCGGGGCTGCCGTCGGCGTCGGCGAAGTGCTCGGGGAAGTCGTCCAGGTTGGCCACGGAGGCGCCACGCCAGCCGTAGATGGCCTGGCAGGGGTCGCCGACGGCGGTCACCGGGTGGCCCGTGCCGCCGCCGAACAGGCCCGACAGCAGGACGCGCTGGGCCACGGAGGTGTCCTGGTACTCGTCCAGGAGCACCACGCGGAACTCCTCGCGCAGCAGCCGGCCCACCTCGGGGATGCCGGCGAGGCGGGCGGACAGGGCGATCTGGTCGCCGAAGTCGAGCAGGTCGCGTTCGCGCTTGGCGGCCCGGTAGCGCACGACGAGGTCGGCGAGTTCGCGGCGGGCGGCCGCCGTGTCGGGGACCTTGCGCAGGTCGGCGTTGGTGAGCTTGGCGCCCTGAAGGGTGCGCAGCAGGCCGGCGTCCCAGGCGCGCAGTTCGTCGGGGGCCACGAGGTGTTCGGCCAGCTCGGAGTCGAGGGTGAGCAGGTCGCTGACGAGGTCGGCGAAGGAGCGGGTCAGCGCCGGGTAGGGTCCGGGTGCCTCGCGCAGCACGCGCGCGGCGAGCTGGTAGCGGGTGGCGTCGGCCAGCAGCCGGGAGGTCGGCTCGAGGCCGATGCGCAGGCCGTGGTCGGTCAGCAGACGGCCGGCGAAGGCGTGGTACGTCGAGATGACCGGCTCACCGGGCGGATTGTCCGGGTCCGACCAGAAGGGGCCGGCGCGAAGCGCTGTCGTTGAGGGGTGGTGGTCGGGTGACGGGAGGGCGTCGGGGTCGTTGACGCCGGCCTTGATCAGTGCCTTGCGGACGCGCTCGGCGAGCTCGCCCGCCGCCTTGTTGGTGAAGGTCAGGCCGAGGACCTGCTCGGGGGCGACCTGGCCGGTGCCGACCAGCCAGACCACACGGGCCGCCATCACGGTCGTCTTGCCCGACCCGGCTCCGGCCACGATGACCTGCGGTGCGGGCGGCGCGGTGATGCAGGCCGTCTGCTCCGGGGTGAACGGGATGCCGAGGAGCTCCTTGAGCTGCTCGGGGTCGGTGATACGGGCGGGCATGTCGTCAGAGGCTAGCGGCGGGCACTGACATCCGAGGACGGATCTGCCGGCCGGAGAGGAAGAGACGCAGGTCAGCGCCTGTCGTGCCGTGCGTCACCCTCGCCCCTGGCACAGGTCACTCGACCACGTGCCGCCCCTCGGGCCGGGCGCTGCAGGAGGCGCGGAACGCGCAGTGCGTGCAGTGCTGGCCGGCGGTCGGGGTGAACCGCTCGTCGAGGACCTTGCCGGCCGCGGTGGCCAGCAGTTCGCCGACCCACTCCCCCGCCAGCGGCTCCTGGGCCTGCACCTTGGGCAGGCTCTCGCCGCCGTCCCGCTTGGCCGCGCCCTGCCTGAGGTGTACCAGTTCCGCACCGCCGGGCTCTGGGCGCACGCCGTCGAAGGCGGTGTCGACGGCTCCCTCACGGACGGCGAGCTGGTAGACGGCGAGCTGCGGATGGCGGGCCACCTCGGCGGCGCTGGGTGCCTGCTTGCCTGTCTTGAAGTCCACGACGTAGGCGCGGCCCTCGCCGTCCGCCTCGACGCGGTCCATCTGGCCACGGATGCGGACCTGGTAGTCGCCCGCCTCGAGGGTGACGTCGAAGTCCTGCTCGCTCGTCACCGGGGTACGGCCGGTGCGGTCCAGTACGTGCCAGTTCAGGAAGCGTTCGAGCGCCGCGCGCGCGTTGTCCTTCTCCTGCGCCGACTTCCAGGGCGCGTCGAAGGCGAGCCCGTTCCACACCGACTCCAGGCGTTCCATGAGCACGTCGAGGTCGGCGGGGGTGCGGCCGGAGGCGACCTCGTCGGCGAGGACGTGGACGACGTTGCCGAAGCCCTGGGCGGTGGTGGCGGGCGCGTCGGCCTTCACCTCGCGGCCCAGGAACCACTGCAGGGCGCACGTGTGGGCGAGCTGGTCGAGGGCGCTGCCGGAGAGCACGACGGGCTGGTCGTGGTGGCGCAGCGGCACCTTGCTCTCGGTCGGCTCGAACATGCCCCACCAGCGGTAGGGATGCGCGGACGGCACCAAGGGGCGGCCGTCCTCGTCGGCGAGCGCGGCGAGCCTCGCCAGACGGCGGGCGGCGGCCTCCCGCAGGGCGGCCGAGGCGCGCGGGTCGACGGTGGTGGCGCGCAGTTCGGCGACGAGCGCGGCCACGGACAGCGGGCGGCGCGGGCGGCCGGTGACGTCCTGGGGTTCGACGCCCAGTTCGGTCAGGAAACGGGAGGGCTGGTCGCCGTCGTCGGCCGGTGCCTTCACGGCGGTGACGACGAGACGCTCACGCGCGCGCGTGGCGGCCACGTAGAACAGGCGGCGCTCCTCGGCGAGCAGCGCGCCCGGAGTGAGCGGTTCGGCGAGTCCGTCGCGGCCGATGCGGTCGGCCTCCAGGAGGGAGCCGCGGCGGCGCAGATCGGGCCACAGCCCCTCCTGGACGCCGGCGACGACCACCAGCCGCCATTCCAGGCCCTTGGCGCGGTGGGCGGTCATCAGGCGTACGGCGTCGGGGCGCACGGCTCGGCGGGTGAGGGTGTCGGCGGCGATGTCCTCGGCGTCGATCTCCTCCAGGAAGTTCAGGGCGCCGCGGCCTCCGATGCGCTCCTCCGCGCGCGCGGCCGTGGCGAACAGCGCGCACACGGCGTCCAGGTCGCGGTCCGCGTTACGGCCCGCCGCGCCGCCGCGCCGGGCGGCCCGCTCCAGCCGCGTGGGCCAGGGCGTGCCCTCCCACAGGTCCCACAGCGCCTCCTCGGCCGTACCGCCGCCCGCGAGGCGCTCGCGGGCCCTGCGCAGCAGCGCGCCCAGGCGCTGCGCCCCCCGCGCGTACGCCGGGTCGTGCGCCACCAGGCGCTCGGGTTCGGCGAGCGCCCGCGCGAGCAGCTCGTCCGAGGGCGGCGGCAGCGCGTTCCCGGCGGCCCGCTCCTCCTCGCGCAGGGCGCGCCCGAGTCGCCGCAGATCGGCGGTGTCCATACCGGCGAGCGGGGAGGCGAGCAGGGTGAGGGCGGTCTCGGCGTCGAGCCAGTGCGTGTCGGCGGCCGGCTCGGGGGCGGGCGCACGGGAGTCGGCGTCGGCGGTGCCGTCCGTGTCGGCCTCGGCAAGCGCATCGGCGTAGGCGTAGGCGTCGGCAGAGCCGTCCGTGTCGGCCTCGGCAAGCGCATCCGCGTAGGCGTAGGCGGTGCCGTCCATATCGGCCTCGGCAAGCCCATCAGTGCCGGCTTGGGCAGAGCCCTCCGTGTCAGCCTCGGGTGACCCCAGCGTGTCGACTTCGGCGGACCCCACTGTGTCGGCCTCGGCGGGCGCCGACGCTTCGGCATCGGCAGAGCCCTCCATGTCGGCCTCGCCGGACGCCCGAGTCACGGCTTCGGCGGTCGACGCCCCCTCCGCTTCGCCGCGCGCCTCCTCACCGGGACGCCGCGCGGCCTCCGCCATGGCCACCGCTCTGAGTGCCGTCAGCAGGGGGGCGACCGCCGGTTCGTGGCGCAGGGGCAGGTCGTCGCCGTCGATGTCCAGGGGGACGCCGGCCGCGGTGAGGGCGCGGCGGAGTGTCGGGATGGTGCGGGAGCCGGCGCGTACGAGGACGGCCATGTCGCCCCAGGGGACGCCGTCCTCCAGGTGCGCGCGGCGCAGGATGTCGGCGATGTTGTCCAGTTCCGTACCTGCCGTCGGGTACGTGTAGACCTCGGCGCGGCCGCCGTCCCGTACGGCCGCCGGCTCGCGGTGGGCGCGTACCTTCTCGGCGGGCAGCCGGGGCAGCGGCATGCGCTGGGTGATCAGGCGGGTCGCGGCCAGCAGGTCGGCGCCGGAGCGGCGGGAGGTGCGCAGCACCTCGACGGGGGCCGGGCGGCCGTCCGGGCGCGGGAAAGCCGCCGGGAAGTCCAGGATGCCGTTCACGTCGGCGCCCCGGAACGTGTAGATCGACTGGTCGGGGTCGCCGAAGGCGACCAGGGAGCGTCCGCCGCCGGCGAGGGCCTGCAGGAGCCGTACCTGGGCGGGGTCGGTGTCCTGGTACTCGTCGACGTACACGGCGTCGTACCGGGCGGCGAGCTGTGCCGCGACCTGGGGACGGTGGGCGAGCAGCACCGCGCGGTGGACCAGTTCGGCGTAGTCGATGACGCCCTGCAGGTCGAGGACGTCGAGGTACTCGGCGAGGAAGGCGGCGGCCGCGCGCCAGTCGGGACGGCCGATGCGGCGGGCGAAGGCGTCCAGCGCGCCGGGGCCGAGGCCCAGCTCGCGGCTGCGGGCGAGGACGGCGCGGACCTCGTCGGCGAAGCCGCGCGTGGTCAGGCAGGCGCGCAGTTCGTCCGGCCAGCGCACGTGGTCGAGGCCGAGCCGCTGCAGCTCGGGCTGCCCGGCCAGCAGCCCGCGGACGGTGACGTCCTGCTCGGGGCCGGAGAGCAGACGCAGGGGCTCCACGAACAGGCCGCTGTCCTGGTGGGCGCGGACCAGGGCATAGCAGTACGAGTGGAAGGTGGTTGCCCGGGGTGCGCGGGCCGCGCCGATCCGCAGGGCCATGCGGTCGCGCAGTTCGACGGCTGCCTTGCGGCTGAACGTCAGCACCAGGATCCGCTCCGGGTCCCCGCCACGGGCGATTCGCGCGGCCACGGACTCCACCAGGGTGGTGGTCTTTCCGGTGCCCGGACCTGCGAGAACGAGGAGTGGTCCGGTCCGGTGGTCAACCACGGCGCGCTGTGCCGCGTCCAGACGAGGGGGATCCACTGCGGCAGGCGGGGTACGGACCAGCCGGTAAGCGCCACGGCTCCCCTGCCGCACCGGGGGGTGCGGCAGGCGCCTGGTGGAGGAAGAGGAGCTCACGTGGTTCGCCGGTCCTGGTGGTTGTGCTGGTGGGCAGGCGGTCACGCGTGCGAGGCGGTGGCCGCGGGGTGAGGGGGGCACGTGCAGTCGACGCTACGCCGCCGCCCCGGACGGAAGCAGGGCTTCCGATTCTTCCCTCGCGGCCCTCGTGGCCCTCGCGTCACGTGGGTCCCTCACCACACGAACGTACGTCATGCCACGGACGTCCCCCGTGTCCCTCGTACGGGCCACAGGTTCCCCTCGACGGCATCCGATGGCGGAAGCTGTCAGGTGTGACCCTCCGCAACCGTGCCGCCGTCCCATCGCGCCCGTCTCATGTCGAGCCGCGGCAGATGGCCCTCGGTGCTCCTGCCCGCCTCCTTCAGCGGCGTGCCCTCCGCGCGGTAGTGGTCGAGGGCACGCAGCTCGTGGCCGGGCAGCAGCACCCCGTCGGCGCGCACCACGCGCCACCAGGGGACGGCTCCCCCGTAGAGGGCCATCACCCGGCCGACCTGGCGCGGGCCGCCCTCCTCGAGCCACTCGGCGACATCGCCGTACGTCATGACCTGGCCCGGCGGAATCCGCTCGGCGACCTCCAGGACCCGCTCGGCGTACTGCGGCAAGGTGTCCGCGTACCCCTCTCGGGTGTCCTCGGCAGGGCTCTGCTCGCTCATTCGCCCCATCCTGCCGCACCCCACCGACAACGCGGCACGGAAGTCCGGGCCCGGGCCCCTCGCCCTCGGGCGGCGCTTCCGGCAGACTGTCCGACCGCCCATCCGCACCCGATGCCCGCGTGTGCCGGTGGGGCATGCCACCATCGTGCGGGCGGTGACTGGTGATACGAGACCAAGAAGAGACCATGATGCAGCAGGGCGTGCACCCCGAAGGCGCGGAGGGCACCCCTGACGCTTCCGCGCGTCCCGAGACCGCCCGCTCCGGCCAGGCCGGCACCGGTGCGAAGGGCCAGGCCGGCACCGGTGCGAAGGGCCCGGACGACACCCGTGCGAAAGGCCCGGACGACACCCGTGCCCCGCGCGAGGACGCGCGCGCGGGCGACGGTGCGCACGAGGACGGCACGCGTGCGCGTGGCGTCGTCACCGGCGCCGCCGAGGGGTCGCACGTCTCCGGGAACCCGCGCCCCGACGAGGGCCCGGGCACCGGTGACGAAGATCCTCATCCGGAGGAGGTCGAGGGCGACGAGCCGCTGCTCCCCGCGCGCGTGCACCGCCCCCCCGACCTCATGCGGTTCCTGGTGGGCGTGCTCGCCATCGTCGTGCTGCTCGCGATCGCCGCGTTCGCGCACGGCACCACCTCAGGCCTCGAACAGGACATCAACAAGGGCACCGGGCAGGCCCCGGACCTGCTGATCAAGATCGCGGGACTCGCGTCCAGCATCGCGATCCTCCTGGTGCCGGTCGCCTTCGCGATCGAACGGCTGATCAAACGGGACGGGCTGCGGATCGCCGACGGCGTCCTGGCGGCCGTCCTCGCACACGGAGTGACCCTCGCCACCGACCTGTGGGTCGCCCGAGCCGCCCCGGACTCCATCCAGGAAGCGCTCACCCAGCCCTCACCGGGCGACATCCACGCCCTGACCGACCCGGTGCACGGCTATCTCGCGCCCGTCATCGCCTATATGACGGCCGTCGGCATGTCCCGCAGACCCAGGTGGCGCGCGGTGCTGTGGATCGTGCTGCTGCTCGACGCGTTCTCGATGCTGGTCACCGGCTACACGACCCCGTTCTCGATCATCCTTACGGTGCTGATCGGCTGGACCGTCGCCTACGGCACGCTGTACGCGGTCGGCTCGCCCAATGTCCGCCCCACCGGCCGGACCCTGATGGCGGGCCTCAGGCACGTCGGCTTCCACCCCGTCAGCGCGGCCCGCGAGGAGTCCGTGGAGACGGAGAACGGCGACCGCGGACGGCGTTACTTCGTCACCCTGGAGGACGGCCCGCCGCTGGACGTCACGGTCGTCGACCGGGAGCAGCAGGCCCAGGGCTTCTTCTACCGCGCCTGGCGCAACCTGACCCTGCGCGGCTTCGCCACCCGTTCCAGCCTCCAGTCGCTGCGCCAGGCACTGGAGCAGGAGGCACTGCTCGCGTACGCGGCGATCGCGGCGGGCGCCAACGCGCCCAAGCTGATCGCCACCTCCGAACTCGGCCCGGACGCGGTGATGCTCGTCTACGAGCACACCGGCGGGCGCACGCTGGACTCGCTGCCGGACGAGGAGATCACCGACGAACTGCTGCGCCACACCTGGCACCAGGTGCAGGCGCTGCAGTCCCGGCGCATCGCGCACCGCAGGCTGGCCGGTGACGCGATACTGGTGGATCGTTCCGGCAAGGTGATCCTCGCCGAGCTGCGCGGCGGTGAGATCGCGGCCGGCGATCTGCTGCTGCGCATGGACGTCGCGCAACTGGTCACCACGCTCGGTCTGCGGGTGGGCGCCGAGCGGGCCGTGGCCTCGGCCGTCGGGGTGCTCGGCCCGGACGCGGTCGCCGACTGCCTGCCGATGCTGCAGCCCATCGCGCTGACACGCTCCACGCGCGCGACGCTGCGCAAGCTGGGCCGGGAGCGGGCCCAGCGCGAACGCGAGGCGGTGCTGGAGGCGTCCCGGCAGGCCAAGCAGGCTCGGTTGGCGGAGGCCTCCGAAACAGCCGGACCCGTGCTCGAAAAGCGCGACAAGAAGACGGTCCGGGCCGAGCAGCGGGCCGAGAAGCGGGCCCTGGACGAAGCACTCGACGAGGCCCGCGAGGAGGATCTGCTCACCCAGATCCGCCACGAAGTGCTGCGGATCAGGCCGCAGGCTCCCGTGGAGCCTGCCCGTCTGGAGCGGGTGCGGCCGCGCACACTGATCAGCTTCATCGCCGGTGCCATCGGTGCGTACTTCCTGCTGACCCAGCTCACCCACATCGAGTTCGGTCCGCTGATCGCCAACGCCCAGTGGGGCTGGGTGGCCGCCGCGGTGCTGTTCTCCGCGCTCAGTTACGTGGCCGCCGCGATGGCGCTGCTGGGGTTCGTGCCGGAGCGGGTGCCGTTCCTGCGGACGGTGGCGGCCCAGGTAGCCGGGTCCTTCGTGAAGATCGTCGCGCCGGCGGCGGTCGGCGGTGTCGCCCTCAACACTCGCTTCCTGCAGCGCCAGGGCGTGCGCCCGGGGCTCGCGGTGGCGAGCGTCGGTGCGTCGCAGCTGTTCGGGCTCGGCTGCCACATCCTGATGCTGCTGTCCTTCGGCTACCTGACCGGCACCGAGAAGACGCCGTCGCTGTCGCCGTCCCGGACGGTCATCGCGGGGCTGCTGACCGTGGCGGTACTGGTGCTCGTGGTGACTTCGGTGCCGTTCCTGCGGAAATTCGTCGCCACGCGGGTGAGGTCGCTGTTCGCCGGTGTCGTACCCCGCATGCTCGACGTGCTCCAGCGGCCGCAGAAGCTGGTCACCGGCATCGGCGGCATGCTGCTGCTGACCTTCTGCTTCGTGATGTGCCTGGACGCCTCCATCCGGGCCTTCGGCGACAACTCGGCCTCGCTGAGCATCGCCAGTGTCGCCGTGGTCTTCCTCGCCGGAAACGCGCTCGGCTCCGCGGCACCCACCCCGGGGGGCGTCGGCGCGGTCGAGGCGAGCCTGACGCTCGGCCTGATCGCCGTCGGCCTCCCCAAGGAGGTCGCCGCACCGGCCGTCCTGCTGTTCCGGCTGCTGACGCTGTGGCTGCCGGTGCTGCCCGGCTGGCTCGCGTTCAACCAGCTCACACGCAAGGGCGCCCTGTAGGAACGCCGTCGCGGAACAGGCCTGCACAGCAGGCCAGGGGGCGTACCTCGTACGGCTCGCGTCCCGCGCGCCCCGGCGTGCGCGCGCGCAGGATGGATGCATGGCGAACCCCATCCGGCTGCGTGCCGCCGCTCTGACCACCAGCGCCGTGGTGCTGGCCGCTCTGCTGGCCGGATGCAGCGAGGGCGCCAAGGACGGGGACCTGCCGGCACAGAAGCTGGACTGGAAGGACTGCCCGGTGCCGTCCGAGGCGGAGGGCGGCGGCGCCTCTCCGTCCCCGCTGCCCAGCGGCGCCAAGTGGCAGTGCGCCACCATGAAGGCGCCCCGGGACTGGAGCGACCCCAAGGGCGACACCATCGACATCGCCCTGATCCGCGCCAAGGCCACCGGCGACCCGAGCCGGCGGATCGGCTCGCTCGTGTTCAACTTCGGCGGCCCCGGCGGGAGCGGCGTCACCACGCTACCCGCCTTCGGCGCGGACTACGCCGCCCTGAACACCCGCTACGACCTGGTGAGCTTCGACCCGCGCGGGGTCGGCCGCAGCGCGCCCGTGAAGTGCGAGAGCGACGCCCAGCTCGACGATTTCTTCCAGCAGGACGCGACCCCCGACGACAGCGCCGAGCGCGCCCAGCTGCTGGACCGCACCAAACAGTTCAACTCGGCCTGCGAGAAGAACTCCAAGGAGATCCTGCCGCATGTGCGCACCACCGACGCGGCCCGCGACATGGACCTGATGCGCCAGGTCCTCGGCGACGACAAGCTGCACTACTTCGGCATCTCCTACGGCACCGAACTCGGCGGCGTCTACGCCCACCTGTTCCCCAAGAACGTCGGCCGGGCGGTCTTCGACGCGGTCGTCGACCCCACCCTGAACCCCGAACAGAGCGCGCTCGGACAGGCCAAGGGCTTCCAGCTCGCGCTCGACAACTTCGCCGAGGACTGCACCTCGAAGACGACCGAGTGTCCCATCGGCGACACCCCGCAGGAGGTCAAGGACCGCATCGCCAAACTGCTGGCGGACCTGGAGAAGAAGCCGATCCCCGGCATCTTCCCGCGGCAGCTGACCCAGACCGCGGCGACCAACGGCATCGCGCAGTCCCTGTACTCCAAGGACTTCTGGGAGTACCTCACCGAGGGGCTCGAGCGGGCGTACGAGGGCGACGGCAAGATCCTGATGCTGCTGTCCGACTCGATGAACGGGCGCAGCGAGAACGGCGAGTACAGCAACATCACCGCGGCCAACATCGCCATCAACTGCTCCGACGAGAAACCGCGGTACGCCGCGGACCACGTCCAGCAGGCGGTGCCCGAGTTCCGTGCCGCCTCCCCGGTGTTCGGGGACTACCTGGCCTGGGGCATGGTCAGCTGCACCGACTGGGCCGTGCCCGGGGCCGCCGACCACCCCGACGTCAGCGCGCCGGGGTCGGCGCCCATCCTCGTCGTCGGCAACACCGGCGACCCCGCCACGCCGTACGCGGGCGCGAAGAAGATGGTGGAGGCGCTCGGCAAGGGCGTCGCCGTCGAGCTGACGTACAAGGGCCAGGGGCACGGGGCGTACGACAGCAAGAACAAGTGCGTGCAGAGCGCGGTGAACGACTATCTGCTGGACGGGAAGGTGCCGAAGGACGGCACGGTCTGCTCCTAGAATCCGGGAATCCCCGAACAAAACCCGAGAACCTCTGAAAAGTGGCAGGTCAGAGGGTTATCCACAGGCTGCCGCAGGCGGATCCCGCTCCGCCTACCATGGCTTGAACGCCCGCCGCGGCACGACGCGGAGGGCCTGCGAGGGGGGTGCGCATGTCTCGATTCCTGCGGTGGACGGCTGCCGCGGCCGCGGTGCTGCTGGCGGCCGGATGCAGCGGTTCGTCGGACGGGAGCCATGACGAGGGCAAGGGGACCGGCTCGGCCAGGGAGACCGGCCAGGCTGCGGCATCGGCGCCGCCGGCCACGGCGGCCCTCCCCTCCTCGCTCACCTCGCAGAGGCTCGACTGGCACCGCTGCAAGGCCACCGGGGACTCCGGCGCGCCGAGCGACGACTGGCGGTGCGCCACGCTCAAGGTGCCGCTCGACTGGTCGAAGCCGGGCGGCAGGACGATCGACCTCGCCCTCATCCGCGCGCGAGCGACCGGAAGCGGCCGGATCGGCTCGCTGCTGTTCAACTTCGGCGGCCCCGGCGGCTCGGGTGTGTCGGTCATGCCCTACTACGGGGCCACCGTCTCCAAACTGCGCGAGCACTACGACCTGGTGAGCTGGGACCCGCGCGGGGTCGGCGCCAGCGAGGGCCTCCGCTGCCGCAGCGACCGGGACATCGAGGCCGCCGAGGGAGTGGACATCACCCCGGACTCCCCGGCCGAGGAGAAGGCGTACCTGCAGGACGCCACGGACTTCGGCAAGGGGTGCCAGAAGGCCGCCGGCCCGCTGATGGCGCACGTCTCGACGACCGACACCGCACGCGACATGGACCTGATGCGACAGGTGCTCGGCGACCGGACGATGCACTACTTCGGCATCTCCTACGGCACCGAACTGGGCGGCGTGTATGCCCACTTGTTCCCGAAGCGGGTCGGCAGACTGATCCTCGACGCGGTGGTCGACCCGACCGCGGACGCCGTGGGCCACGCCGAGAACCAGGCCCGCGGCTTCCAACGGGCCCTGGACGACTACCTGAAGTCCACCGGCCAGGACCCGAAGCAGGGTTCCCGGAAGATCGTGGACCTGCTCCGGCGGCTCGACGCGAAGCCGCTGCCCACGTCGTCCGGACGGAAGCTGAACCAGACACTCGCGGTCACCGGCATCATCGTTCCGCTGTACAGCGAGGCCGGGTGGCCTCGGCTGACCAGCGCGCTCAAGTCGGCCGAGCAGGGCGATGGTTCACAGCTGCTGGCCCTCGCGGACGACTACAACGAGCGGGACACCTCGGGGCACTACGGCACGAGGGGCCACGCCCAACGGGTCATATCGTGCCTGGACGACAGGCAGCGGCCCACGCCCGCACAGACGAAGAAGCTGCTCCCGGAGTTCGAGCGGATCTCACCCGTCTTCGGGGACTTCCTGGGCTGGGACACGGCCGGCTGGTGCCACGACTGGCCGGTGCCGGGCCAGTACGACACCCCCGAGGTCAGCGCACCGGGTGCGGCACCGATCCTGCTGGTCGGCAACACCGGGGACCCGGCGACGCCGTACGAGGGTGCCCGCAGGATGGCCGACGAGCTGGGCAAGGGAGTCGGCGTGGAGCTCACCTGGAAGGGCGAGGGACACGGGGCGTACGGCAACGGGAGCGACTGCGTCGACTCGGCCGTGAACGCCTACCTGCTGCGGGGGACGGTACCGAAGGACGGCACGGTCTGCTCGTGACGACGGCTGGCGAGCACCGGCGCCGAAACGCACCCCCTCGATCTCAAGTAGGTTCGGCCTCCGACACGCGGTTGCCGGCCGACAACGACAGAAGCCCACGGCGTCTGAACCGGTCAGCGCCGTTGGCCTGTTCTGACCCGCTGCTCAACGGGCCGGCGATCAGGAGACATCTATCAGGTGGAGTTAGCGTTTCCCGTTCGGCTGATTTGACCACCTGTTAGCGTGCGCGGATGGAAGATCTGGGACCCGTGGCTTGGCCGCCTGAGCCGATCAGGACCGAAAGGCTCGTGCTCCGTGAGCCCGAGACCCGGGACCGTGCGGCGTTCATCGAGCTGCTCGCCTCGCCAGACGTGCACACCTACCTCGGCGGCCCCCGGCCGCGTGACGAGCTTGAGCGCGAGATGTCCGGGGCGCCCGAGCGGTGGCCCGGGAGCTTCGTCGTTGATCTCGACGGGTCGATGATCGGCCAGATCCTGCTCCGGAGAGCAACGGGACACCGTCGCCCGGCTGCCGCGGGGAAGGCCGATCTCGGCTACCTGTTCCTGCCGCGGGCGTGGGGATTCGGGTACGCCGCCGAGGCGTGCGCGGCGGCGCTCGGCTGGCTCGCCGGCGCGCTTCCCGGCGAGCCGGTGGTGCTCACCACCCAGACCGCCAACGTCGGCTCGATGCGTCTCGCGGCGAAGCTGGGGTTCACTGAGGTAGAGCGGTTCGAGGCCTGGGGCGCCGAGCAGTGGCTCGGCATGAGGTCCCCGGTCACGCCGTCCAGTTGAGTTTGCGACGGAACCGCCGGGGAGTACCCGCCCATCCACGCGCGAGCGGCCTGCAACCGCGACTTGCCCGCGCGCGTGCCGGGCGTCGCCTCTAGTACTCCAGCAGCACTTTGACGTTTTCCCTGTTCAGGGGCGGTTTGGGTGAGTGTAGTGGGCTGGTGGCCTGCCCGTGTTCTCTTTCCCAGCGCGAACGGTCCACGGCTGCGGGGAACCACGGGGAACTGCGGAGACACGCCAGCATTGACCCAGGGCCCCTACGCCACTCCATCGCAGGTCAGTGCAGGAGCCGCCGCGTGAAGACCCAAGATTCCCAAGCTGATGGCCCCGGGCTGACGTAATCGCTGCACAGTCGCAAGGAGGGACGGTTCTAATCTGCTGTCCCATTCCCTTGGGCCCAGACAGACTCCACGCCGTGCCAGGCTGATGGTCCGCCCAAGGCCTGGACAAGGTGTTCCTGAGTCGGATCGAGCGAGCGACGGGCCGCGTTGACGAACCTCACGTGCGCCTCGTACAGCCCGCCATGAATTGGCCGGAGTTCTTCCAGATCTGACGGCTGCCGACCATGGAACAGGATCGTGAACTCCTCGATGAAGTAGCAGATCCGCTCGGCCGCCGCCATGGCCTCCTGACTTGCCACCAGGGACATCGACTGCAAAGCGGCATTGAACGGCCCCCAGGCGACGGCGGGTGCGCGTCTGTCGACGAATGCCTCGCGAAGCTCCATCTCTACAGCGCCGAACGCTTGGAGGAACTTCTCATAGGCAGCGGTCCGCGACTCCTGGAGCCACTGGCGGTTCTGGCTGCGCCGCCCCACGACGCCACCCGCGATGACACCGACCACGGTGGCGGCAACGCCTCCGACGGTGGATATCAGGAGTCCCCATGGGACAGCCACGCCAAGTCTCCCTCCAGCTCGTTCGGGTCAGAATCCCGCATCCGGACCGGCACGATCAACGAGTGGAGCGAGGACCACGCGACGGGATCGCCCCGTGCCACAGTCGTGCCAGATCCAAGGGTCAGCCGCGGGGGGTGATTGGCACGCACACTGACCCCCGACAGCTCGGCCGTGGAAGCCGCAGGTCACACGCGAGGCACCCCGCCTCTCTCCTAAAGCGGGTGTCGCATGTCTCGCGATCATCGCTGAGCACGTGCCGGTGGTCAGCGCGGCGCGAGGAGTGCTGCGCTGAGTCACCCCTCAACGGATCGGAGATCGTGACTCTGAAAGAAGTGAACGTGCAGGCGGCTTGTGGGGAACCCGTACATGCGGTCCGTGAGCATGCGGACGAGGAACTCACCCAAACCGCAGTCGAATCGCTTCCAGTCGCCGAACTGGCCCACGAGGACGGGCCAGTCGTCCACATTATCCGTCCCGGTCGCCAGACGAAGTCGAACTCTTGCTCCGACGATCCCCATCTCAGGAGCCCCTCCGGTGCCGGGTAGCCCTCGCTCTTGGCCCAGTCCACCTCGTCGAAGCCGCCCGGACCGAAGAGGTCGACGATGTCCTTGTAATCGCTCGGCAGCGGGGTGCCCAGTTCGGTCTCGACGGCAGGCCAGTCGACGGCCGCCTGCGGCATCGGTTCCCAACCGGTGAGAACGCGCAGCTTCTCGGCCCATGAGGTTCCCTCGGGGAACCCGGTGACCGCAGGGTCCTCACGATGGGCGATCACCACGATGACGCGCTCCCGTTGTGGTCCCCGAACGGCTCGACGAGCGGCAGACCGGTGCGCTCAGTGAGTGACGGATCGGTGAAGCCGTCCGCGGCAAGGTTGCAAGGCCTGCCTGTCCACCGGCCTACTTCGGCAAGCAGTCCTCTCAGACTTCTGCCCTCTGGCGCCTCAAGAACGACCGGCGCGCCGCTCTCAACGGATGAGTCGATGACCTTCCAGATGGCGGCAACCACTTCCGAGTCCTCCATGGGACTCAGTGAACATCACGCCGCGCCCACTCAACCGCGCACACCTGGTGTCGGCCACCGTGCGCACCGATGGAGCGAGCAACCGCGGTGCAACAGGTAGTTTCACCATGGCCGTTCGGAGCACAGTGGCTGACTTGGGGGACACTCGGTGGACGAAGAGGAGATCAGGCGCGCGGTGGCACGAGGGATGCAGGACTACGAGAGGTCCCGTCCGAAGCCCAAGGGGATTGTCGCGGAGACGGAGAGCGCCGTAGGCGGCTGCGTAGCGATGTTCTTCGTGGCCCTGGTGATTCTGGGCATCGTTGCCGCCTGCGGCAGGTGACACCTCCCTGACGCGCGCCACTGGCGGGAGTCCTGGGCCGTCCCTGGGCCGTCCAAGGTCACCCGACGCCGACCGGCAACGACAGAAGCCCACGGCATCCGACCTGCTCAGAGCCGTGGGCTTCGTCAGTCCCGCTGTCAGCGAGAACGTTGATCAGTAGACCGGCTTCTGCGGCTCGATCTGGTTGACCCAGCCGATCACGCCGCCGCCGACGTGGACGGCGTCCGCGAAGCCCGCGGACTTCAGGACGGCGAGGACTTCCGCACTGCGGACACCCGTCTTGCAGTGCAGGACGATCTTCTTGTCCTGCGGGAGGCCTTCGAGGGCGGCACCCAGGAGGAACTCGTTCTTCGGGATCAGCTTGGCGCCCGGGATGGAGACGATCTCGTACTCGTTCGGCTCACGGACGTCGATGATCTCGATGTTCTCGCCGTCGTCGATCCACTCCTTGAGCTGCTTGGGAGTGATCGTCGAACCGAGCGCCGCCTCCTGGGCCTCCTCGGAGACGACGCCGCAGAAGGCCTCGTAGTCGATGAGCTCGGTGACGGTCGGGTTCTCGCCGCAGACCGCGCAGTCGGGGTCCTTGCGGACCTTGACCTGGCGGTACTGCATCTCCAGGGCGTCGTAGATCATCAGGCGGCCGACCAGCGGCTCACCGGTGCCGGTGAGGACCTTGATCGCCTCGGTGACCTGGATGGAGCCGATGGACGCGCACAGCACGCCCAGCACGCCGCCCTCGGCGCAGGAGGGGACCATGCCCGGCGGCGGGGGCTCCGGGTAGAGGCAGCGGTAGCAGGGGCCGTGCTCGGACCAGAAGACCGAGGCCTGGCCGTCGAAGCGGTAGATCGAGCCCCACACGTACGGCTTGTTCAGCAGCACACAGGCGTCGTTGACCAGGTAGCGGGTCGCGAAGTTGTCCGTACCGTCGACGATCAGGTCGTACTGGCTGAAGATCTCCATCACGTTGTCGGCTTCCAGCCGCTCCTCGTGAAGGATCACGTTCACGTACGGGTTGATGCCCTTGACGCTGTCACGCGCGGACTCGGCCTTGGAGCGGCCGATGTCGGCCTGGCTGTGGATGATCTGGCGCTGCAGGTTCGACTCGTCGACCTCGTCGAACTCCACGATGCCGAGGGTGCCCACGCCCGCGGCGGCCAGGTACATCAGCGCCGGCGAGCCCAGGCCGCCGGCGCCCACACAGAGCACCTTGGCGTTCTTCAGCCGCTTCTGCCCGTCCATCCCGACGTCGGGGATGATCAGGTGGCGGGAGTACCGGCGGACCTCGTCTACGGTGAGCTCAGCAGCTGGCTCGACCAGGGGTGGCAGCGACACGGGGACTCCGTTGGTCGGTCAATCACTACGGTTGTTCTCCCCGTAACACTGCCACGGCCTTCTTCATTCCGAGACACCCGTTCCGACCCGCGAGACGATTTCGTCCCAGTAGCCGGGCATGGTCTCCCACGGGTCGGTGCGGCCACCGCGATCGGTGCGGTCCGTGAAGTAGATCGTCGCCGCGCCCTGCCACCGCGCGATGCGCAGCGCCTCCTCCAGGTGACCGAGGGGCACACCGTGCACGAAGTGGCAGAAGCGGTCGGGCGGGTAGTCGGCGGTCCACTCGGCGACCTGCGAGAAGCGGTAGTCGGACCAGGGGCCGGAGAAGGTCACCAACTGGTCGGCGTTCTCCGCGTACCCCGGGTGCGGGTGGCTGCCGTGGCCGAGGACGATGTGGGCCATGTCACTGATCGCCCGGAGCGCGGTGATCGCGCGGCGGACCTCGGGGAGCGCGGTGCGGTCCGAGGGGGTGCGGTCCAGCAGGAAGCCGTCGACGCGGTACCAGTCGAGGTGGCGGTGCGCGTCCGCGAGCAGGTCGGCGAGGGGTCGGGCGCCGCGGGTGAGGTCCAGGTGGCCGAGGACGCGGACGCCCGCGTTGCGCAGCCGGCCCGCGGCTTCCAGGCAGTGCGGGTCGGGGCGGGTACCGGGCCCCGCGGCGACGTCGAGCACGACCCAGTCCAGGGGGGTGCCGGGGCGGGCGAGTTCGGCCCACTGGGCCGGGGCGACGAGCGGATGCGCGTAGCCGGGGATGCCGAGGGCGGTACGGACGCCGGTGCTGGTGGTGCCCGCTGTGGTGCTGGTCAGATGCGGCATGCCGCCTCCATCCAGATGTCGGCCAGGGATTCTTCGAGGTTGATCCGGGGACGCCAGCCGAGCCGGTCGCGGGCGGTGCGCACATCGGCCTGCTGCCAGCTGCCGCAGCCGTCCGGGTACGGGTATGCGACCGGGGCCGCGTGGTCGGCGTCGCCGCGAGGGTGCCCGATGGTGCTGCGCAACGGTCCGGGAGGGGCGTCGAGTTCGTGGAGGGCGCCGCCGTATCCGGCGACCCGGGCGAGGACGGCGGCGGCGTCGCGGAGTCGGACGGCGCGGCCGGAGCCGATGTTGATGACGCCCTGCGCGGCGGAGAGCGAGGCTGCGTGCACGGCGCGGGCGACGTCACGGACGTCGACGAAGTCGCGCTGGACGCCGAGGCCGCCGAGTTTGAGTTCGCCGTCGCCGGACTGCATGGCGCGGCGCATGGCCTCGGCGAGCCGGCCGAGCGGGGAGCCGGCCGGGGTGCCGGGTCCGGCGGGTGAGAAGACCCGGAGGACGACGGCGTCGAGACCGGAGCCGAGGACCAGTTCGGTGGCGGCGAGTTTGCTGACGCCGTACGGGCCGCCGGGGCGGGGCACGGCGTCCTCGGCGGTGGAGGAGCCGGGCTGACTGGGGCCGTACTCGGAGCCGCACCCGATCTGCACCAGGCGGGCGCTGCAGCTGCTGCGGCGCAAGGCTTCGCAGACGGTGGCGACGGCGACGGTGTTGTGCCGGGTGAGTTCGCGGGCCCCGCCGCGGGTGGCGCCGGCGCAGTTGACGACGACTCCGGGGTGGACCGCGTCCAGGAAGCGGGTGAGCGCTCCGGGGCTGCCGGTGGCGAGGTCGAAGCGGACGTCGGCGTCGTCGCCGCGGCCTAGGGCGGTGAGCTGGACGGCCGGGTCGGCGAGCAGGCGGTCGGCGACGAAGCGGCCGATGTATCCGCCCGCTCCGATCAGCAGGACCCTCATCGGGCGCCTCCCGGGGTGTGCGCTCCGGCTGCTCCCAAGGCTCCGGACGCTCCGGGCGCTCCGTGTCGGGAGGTGGTCATCTGGTCTTCTCCTTCGAAGGGGTGATGCGGTTGCCTCCGGCGGTGGGCCGGGCGCCCGCGGCCTCGGCCGAGGCCAGGTGCTGCCACGCGCTCGGGGCGGGTGGCGGCGGGCTCGGTCGGGCCGGTGGCGGAAGGTTCACCCGGGTGCTCCCGTCGGCGCGTGGGCCGAGGCCCGGGTGAGGGTGCGCAGGGCGTGGACCAGCAGGGTGAGGGCCGTGGTGCCGCAGGCGAGCGCCGGGACGGCGGCCGGGCCCCAGGCGTCCAGCAGGGTCTGGACGGGGATCGCCAGGAAGGCGCAGCCGGGCAGCCGGCCGGCCAGGAGCAGGGCGGGGGCCGCCGCCTCGACGGCCGCCGCCGCGCCCAGGGTCAGGGCGGGGGCGTGCCGGTGGTGGTGCACGGTGAGGAGGCGGGCGAGCAGGAGGAGGGCGCCCAGGGTGAGGGCCTGCGGGTAGGCCGCGCCTTCGTCGAGGACGGCACCGCACAGGGTGAGCAGGGCGGTGAGGGCGGCCAGGAACACGGCGAACGCGCCGAGCAGCAGGGGCCGGGCGGCGGCCGTGAAGTCCTCCAGACCGCGGCTGCCGGCGAGCCTGCGGCGGGCACCGGCGGTGAGGAGGTGGGCGCACCAGGCGGCCGGGGCACAGGCCAGGGTGAGCGCCAGGACGGGGGCGGTGGCCACCGGCCAGGGGCCGTCCGGGGTGCCGGTGGGCAGGGCGTCGGGGCCGCCTGCCACGACCGCGTGCAGGAGTCCGTCGCCGAGCAGGGCGTACCCGAGCAGCCAGAGGGTGCACGTGCGCGTGCCGGATGCCGTCCGCCATGGGGGTGTGCCGGGTTCGGTGGCGAGGGGGCCGCGGCGCAGGGCCGCACGGACGGCGAGGCCGATGGCGAGGAGGCCGCCGAGGGCCACCAGCAGGCGGGGCCGGCCCTGGGTGAGGTGCAGCCCGGTCACGACGGCCGCGCCGAGCGCTCCGGGCAGGAGGGTGAGCAGGGCCCAGTCGGCGCGGACACGGGGTGCGCGCAGAGCCTCGGGCTGGGGGCGCGGGGTGCCGTCGCGGGGCACGCGCGCGTACAGCTCCTCGGCGAGCGAGAAGACGTCGCGGTGACGGAAGCGGGCGGCGGTGCGGTCGGTGACCCCGTGCGCCTCCAGCCCGGCGGCGATCTCCAGCGGGTCGACGGCCCGCTCGCACAGCTCCCGGTGGCGGTGCAAAAGGGCTTTCACGGGGTCGGCGGCACCGCGTCGGGCGGTGGGTCTACGGCTCCTGCCGGGCCCGGAATCCGCTCCGGCCCTCACCGGCGCCGAGGGCACCCGCGGGCGAGCCGCTCCGGAGGACGTCTCCGCTGCCGAGGGCGGCTTGGCCCCCGGCCCGGCGGAAGCCCCCGCATACAGGGCCCCCTCCCCGCTCGCCCCGCCGTGCGTCGCCGCACCGGCCAGCCACTCCCCCGACCGCTCGTCCCACGCGTCGGCGCCGCTCGGCATCGCGGGACGGTCCTGTGGGCTCAGCGGCCTGTCGTCGCGGGTGTCGTCCACCCCGCCGGAGCCGTTCACCGTGCCCCCTCCGGAGCCGCCAGCGGGGTCGCACGGACCGGGCCACCCGCCGCCCAGCCAGGGACACCCCGGGTCGGTACGCGGGCCGTGGGGCCGGTCCAGCGGACGGGGACGTGGGCCTCGGCCGGCGCGGCGAACGGCAGGGGTGCGCCCGCCTCGTCGAGGACGACGCGGCGTACCGGGCAGCGCGAGACGATCTCCAGGTAAATGCTGTGAAATGACGTGATGTTCTGTTCGACGGTGAACAGTTCGAGCGCGCGGGCGCGGGCGGCGGCGCCGAGGCGCTCACGGCGCTCGGGGTCGTGCAGCAGCGCCACGCAGGCTTCGGCGAGCGCCCGCGGGTTGCGCGGGGGCACGACGAGGCCGGTGCCGCCGATGGCCTCCACCACCGCGCCGACGTCGGTGGACACGGTGGCGCGTCCGCAGAACATGGCCTCGACCAGGCTGATCGGGAAGCCCTCGACGACGCTGGAGAGGACGACGACGGCGCCGCCGGCGTACGCGTCGGGCAGCGTCGGGGCCTCGGGGCCGCCGATCTCCTCGAAGGAGACCGGGTTGTCGCCGACCGCGTGCACGCCCTCCGCCTCGTCCGGGAAGAGCTGGGCGGCGAGGGCCCGGCAGTGGCGCAGGTAGGCCGGGCCCTCGGGGCCCGCGGGCGCGCCGACGATCCTCAGGCGTGCCTTCGGCGCCTGTCTGCGGACCTCGGCGAAGGCGTGCAGCAGGGAGAACAGGTCCTTGGCGGGTTCCACGCGCCCGACCCAGACGAGCGTGTCCGCGTCGGCACGGTCCGGGGACTCGCCGACCTCCGCGAAGCGGGAGGCGTCCATGCCCGGGTGGACGGTGCGGATCCTGGTGCGGTCGGCGCCGCACCGTTCCTGCCAGCGGCGGGCGTGGGCGTTGCCGGGTGTGAGGATCGCGGCCCGCCGGTAGACCTCGGTGGCCAGCCGGCCGTGGAAGGCGGCGAGCAGGGCGCGTACGGCGGGGGCGGCGGCGTCGGGGCCGAGGGCCAGGTAGTGCGAGCGCAGTTGCACGCCGTACTCGGTGACCAGCAGCGGTACGTCGGCGAAGTGCCGGGCGAGCAGTCCGGACAGGGCGGCCGGGCCGCCGGCGGTGGCGTGACAGAGGTCGGCCGCGCCGAGGCCGTCGTCGCCGTACCAGTCGAGGGAGAGGGGGCGCAGGGCGCGTTCGAGGTGCGCGGTGACCGTGAGCAGGTCGGGTACGCGCGCCTCGCGGGCCGTGCGCAGCGCGCCGGGTGCGCGGCAGGCGCGCTCCAGGGTGCGGACGGCGGTGTCGGAGCGGAGCGCGCCGACCAGTCCGCCCTCGTCGCGGGCGAGTTCGGCGAGGCCGTACAGCGCGCTGCCGAAACGGTCCGCCTGATGAGCGGACGCATCACCGGAAGCGGTGTCGGACCCGGCGCACAACGCCCCGACCAGTTCCCCGTAGCACTCGGTGAAGCGCCGGCGCGCGCGCCGCCCGTATGCGACCTCGTCGTCCTCGGCCGTCCACAGCGGGGCCGTGCGGACCCGGCTGACCTGCTCGGGGAGCGGGACCCAGCCCGCGTCCTCCTGTTGCCGGCTGCGGCTGAGCGCGTAGAGGTCGAACTCGTGCTGTGCGAGCCCGCGCACGAGCCGCTCGCACCAGAGCCCGGCGTCACCGCTCACATGCGGATAGCCACCCTCCGTAAGCAGTCCGATGCGCACGTGTGCACCCCCGATCTCCCGTGAGTGGGAGCCGCCCTGGTCCTGGCGGCTCGCAGCGGGACGAACGTATGCGGACAAGGCGGTGGCGCGACGGACGGTTGTCCATCACGCCACCAAAAGGGGTGAACGGTCGTAACTTTCGCGTGCGGGTCGCGTTCCGCCGCGCTAGGAGGTCAGACAGTGATCGACCACGTACGAAACGTCACGCCGCGGCCAGTTCCCGCCGGGCCGCCCGCCGCTCCGCCGCCAGCTCGGGGTCGAGCGCGGGTACGGCTGCCAGGAGCTGCTTGGTGTACGGCTCGCGCGGGGCGTCGTACACGTCGTCGACGGGGCCGGACTCGACGACCCGCCCGCGACGCATCACCGCGACCCGGTCGCTGACCTGGCGGACGACGGCGAGGTCGTGCGCGATGAACACCAGCGCGAGGCCGAGTTCGCGCTGCAGCTCGCCGAGCAGTTGGACCACCTGGGCCTGCGTCGTGACGTCGAGCGCCGAGACGGGCTCGTCGCAGACGATGACGCGCGGGTCGGCGGCGAGCGCCCGGGCGATGCCGACGCGCTGGCGTTGTCCGCCGCTGAACTCGTGCGGGTAGCGGTCGTAGTGGGCCGCTTCGAGCCCCACGCGCTCCAGCAGTTCGACCACGCGCCCACGGATGTGTCGCTCGTCCCTCCCCGACTCTCGGCTTCGCTCGTGCCGGGGGACCCCCATCCTGCGTGCGCGGAGCGGGTCGGCAATGGACTCGCCCACGCTGCGGCGGGGGTTGAGGGAGGAGACGGGGTCCTGGAAGACCAACTGGACGGCCGGGTTCACACCGGTGTGCGGGCGCCCCGCGTAGAGGATCTCGCCGGCGGTCGGCTCGAGCAGCCCCACCAGCATGCGGCCCAGCGTCGTCTTGCCGCTGCCGCTCTCCCCCACGACGCCCAGGGTCTCGCCCCGGCGGACGGTCAGCGAGACGTCGTCCACGGCGTGAACTCCCGCTTGCCTCGCCCGAACTCGCGCCGGAGCCCGGTGGCCTCCAGCACGATCTCGTCGGACGCCTCGGAGGGGGCGCGCTGTGCGTCCACGCGCGTGACGGCGTCGAGGAGTTCGCGGGTGTACGCCTGCGCGGGCGCCCTCAGGACCGCGCCGACCGGGCCGTGTTCGACGGCTCGGCCGTGCCTCATGACCAGCACCTCGTCGACGCTCTCGGCGGCGACGCCCACGTCGTGGGTGACGAGCAGCAGGCCCATGCCGGTCTCCTCGCGCAGCGTGTGCAGCAGGTCGAGGATCTGGGCCTGGACGGTGACGTCGAGGGCCGTCGTCGGCTCGTCGGCGATCAGCAGGTCCGGCCGGCAGGCGAGCGCCATGGCGATGAGGGCGCGCTGGCGCATGCCGCCGCTGAACTCGTGCGGGCGGGACCTAGACCGGCGCTGTGCGTCCGGAATTCCCACCCTCTCCAGCACCTGGACGGCACGCGCGCGTGCGGCGCGGCGCGAGGCGCGCGTGTGCATGACCTGCTGGTCACTCTGGTACGACAGCCCCAGGCAGGGTGCGGAGCAGTGCGCCACGGAGGTGCCCGTGGAGTAGTCCTGGCCGGCGAAGAGGCCTTCCAGGAAGTGCCAGTAGCGCAGGTGGAGCGGGTCACCGAGCTTGAGCTGCTCGGCGACCTGGTGCACCTGCTGCGGCGAACAGCGCGGACTTTTCGCTCGTTTGTGTGACGGCCGGCTCGCAAGCTTGCGAGCCACTGGGCCGATCGGGGTACCGTCGCTCTTCGATCTGGGACGCCGGGTGTGGCGCCAGCGTGCGGGGCCCTTCCCCACCGGAGTGATGGGTCAGGGCCTCCCCGTCGCCTCTGGCTGCGCCCATGGCCAGGTCGTGAGGGACTCCGCCCGCCCGGCTCGGACCACGGACGCGATCCGTGTCGCCGCCTGGGATGCGAAAGCGGACGACCAGTGCGCCCAAGACCGTTCGGGGCGTGCCAGTGCGTGGGCTCGCTCCCGCTCACCGCTTAGGAACGGTGGCGTAGAAGACGACGTAGGTCGTCACCGCCCCGGGACGGCGTCGGCGGTTCTACGCAGTGCCGAGGATGGATGGCCGCCTCTACCGTGATGTTCTGCGGCACCAGCAGCGCCGCGTACGTGATGACGGGCGCGGCCAGCCCCGGGAGCAGCTCGCGGCGGGCGATCCGCCAGGTGCTCCAGCCGCTCAGCCGGGCGGCGGAGACGTGGTCGAGACCCTTGAGGGTGAGGGTCTGGGCGCGCACGATCTTCGCGATGTTGCCCCAGGCGATGAGGCCGATGACGAGGGTGACGAGGACGGGCCGCGGAAAGCTCGAGGGCACGATCGCCAGCAGCGCCAGTGACATGATCACCAGCGGCATGGCGACGATGATGTCCGTGGTACGGCTCAACAGTTGATCAACCCATCGGCTGCCGAGCGCGGAGGCCACGCCGACCACGACCCCGATGGCGACCTGCGCCACGGTCGCCGCGAGCGCGACGCCCAGCGACACCCGGGCCCCGTAGACCAGCCGCGCGAACAGGTCGAGCCCGGTCTGCGGTTCGACCCCCAGCCAGTGGTCGGCGCCGAGGCCGCCGAAGGAGCCGATGGGCACGCCCCCGCGCGCGGAGTCGATCAGGGAGGGGTGGTAGGTGGTCGGGTCCTGGCCCTCCAGGGCGGTGAGCAGCGGCGCGGCGAGCGCGACCAGGACGAGCAGCGCGACGACGACCGCCGCGACGAGGGCGGCGCGCCGCGCCCGCAGCCGCCGCCAGAACGAACGGGCCCCCGAGGCCCCCGGGACGGGCGTGTCCGTCCCGGGGGCCCGGGAGGCGACAAGTGCCTCACTCACGGCGCTACTTGACCGCGACCTGGGAGATGTCCAGAACACCGGTCCAGTCGCTGATCACGATGTTCTTGACGTCCTTGCCGTACAGGCGCTTGTAGACGGGGTGGAACAGCGGCACGGTCAGGGCCTGCGCGCCGATCTTCTTGTCCAGTGCACCCCACCGCTCGGCGGCCGCGTCAAGGTCGGTCAACTTGTTGATCGCGTCAATCTCGTCATTGACCGACTTGTCGTTGAGCAGGCCCGTGTTGAAGTTCGCTCCATCCTTGACGATCTGCCGGCCGTCGAAGATCGGGGCGAGGAAGGGAGCGCCGGAGGGCCAGTCGACACCCCAGCGGGCGAGGAAGAAGCCGGGCTCGGTCTTCACGCTGTGGATCTTGTCCCGGTAGTCGTTGTCCTCCAGCCCCTGGAGCCTGACCGTGATGCCGGCCTTCTTCAGGGCGTCCTGGACGGCGGTGGCGATCTCCGGACCGGTCTCGAAGTTCTTGTCGTTGGAGTGCGTGAGCGTGATCGTGAGCCCGTTCTTGTAGCCGGCCTCCTTCAGCAGCTCCTTGGCCTTGGCCGGGTTGCCGGCCTTGCCCGCCGGGAAGAGGTCGTACGGCTCGTAGCCGAAGGACTTCTGGTCGGGCAGGTAGGTGGTCGCAGGCTCGGCGAGCGCGGAACCACCGGCCGCGTTGATCACGGACGAGCGGTCGATGGCGTACGAGATCGCCTGCCGCACCTTGATGTCGTCGAACGGCTTCGCCGTCGGGTTGAACGCGATGTGGTTCGTGTAGCCGAAGTGGCCGGTGCCCACGCGTGCGGCGAGCTCCTTGTCACCGGTCACCTTGGCGAGCTCGGCCGGGCCGAGGTTGGTGTCCGTGGTGACCGCGGCCGCGTCCGCCCCCTGAGACGCGGACAGCCGCTGGTTGATCACGGAGGAGTCGAGGCCGGAGCGGACGTCGATGGTGTCCGGGTAGGCCTTGCGCTCGGCGTCGACGGCGGTGGACCAGTACGTGTTGCGCTCGAGCAGCAGGTGCTCGCCGTCGTCCTCGTTCTTCACGACCTTGTACGGGCCGGACGAGATCGGGTGCTCCTCGTACTTGGTGCCCGTGTCCTTGCCCTTCGGGACGGGCGTGAACTGCGTCTGCGTGGCCAGGAACGGGAACTCGCCCTCGGGCTTGTTCAGATGGAAGACGATGGTCCGCGCGTCCGGCGTCTCGATCGCCGAGAGGCCCTTCTTGTCCTTGTACGGGCCCTGGTAGTCGGCCGCGCCGACCAGCCAGTCCCTCAGGTACGGTGCGCCGCCGGAGAGTTCGGGGGCGAAGGAGCGCTCGATGCCGTACTTGATGTCGGCCGAGGTGATCGGGGTGCCGCCCTCGTACTTGAGGCCCTTCTTCAGGGTGTACGTCCACACGGTCGCGTCCTTGCTGGGGCGCCCGGTGTCGGTGGCCAGGTCCGGGACGACCTTGGCGCCGGCCGCGCCGTTCTCCCGGTTGCGCGTGGTGAGCGTGCGGAACACGAGCGAGGGGATGTTGCCGCCGCCGGAGGTGTAGAGGCGGGCGGGGTCGAAGTCCTGCTGCGGTTCGGAGTTCAGAACGGTCAGCGTGCCGCCCTTGTGCGGCGCGGAGTCGCCACCGGAACCCTTGGCATCGTTGTCCTTCGGGCCGCAGGCGGCGACGCCCGTTGCCACGACCAGGCTGACGGATGCCGCTGCCACACGGGCGCTGTGACGGACGGTTGACGCATCGGAATGACGACCTCTCGGGAAACGGATCGAGGGAATCTCGAAAAGTGAGACATGTGGACGAGGAGTGAGACGGCTGCGAGCAGACGTCGGCCCCGGCGTCGGGTCGTCGAAGAATCCGTGAACGGTCACGGACGGAACAAGGGAGGGTGGTCGCGACGCGAACGCCAGGGAGGCGGCGTCAGTGACAGTGGATGTCGGCCACGCAGAGCGCGGTCACGCCGAGCAGCGCCAGCTCGATGGCGGCGCTGTTGGAGACGGCATGACTAGACCACATGCACGAAAATATGAACAAACTTGCTGCTCATGTCAATGCGACGCCGACGGCGCCTGTCAACTCCGGGGATAGGGCCAGGAGTTGGGCAGGCAGTGGATCCCGTCGTGGTCGAGGAACTTGGTCTGCTGCTGCATGACCGGTGCCAGCTCGCCGTCCTTCTGGCACGACACATGGCCGTGGCCGAGCCGGTGGCCGACCTCGTGATTGATGAGCATCTGCCGGTATGCGTGGATCTTGTCCCCGTATGTCTTGCTGCCCTGTGCCCACCGGTAGGCGTTGATCATCACGCGTTCGGTGGACGCCGAGTCGCAGGAGACGTTGTCCTCCGTGGTGTCCAGGCCGGACTTGGCGCACCACTTGGCGGTGGTGCCGGGGCTGGCGAGCGTGATCACGAAGTCGGGTTTGCCGGAGGAGACGCGCTCGAAGGTACGGGCACCGCCGTGGGCCCAGCTGCGGTCGTCGTTGAGCGTCTTCTGCACGGCCGCGGCGAACAGTTCGCCGTCCAGGCCGAGTCCCTGCTCGATGTCGACGCGGTAGGTGTACTTCTGTCCCTTGCCGGGCGCCTTGTCGAAACCCGGGACGGCGTCGAACTTCCCGGAGCCCTTCATCGTGGCGCTGAGCGGGTACTTCCGGTCCATCTTCTGCTCGTACGTCAGCGTCGCCACGCTCGGCGAGGCGGACGGGGTGCTCTGTCCGGGGACCCGGGTGCCGCGCGCCTGGTCGGTGGCGGACTGCGACCGTACGTCGGCGTCGTCGTGGCGGTCGGTGACCTGCCCGGCGACGACGACCGCGAGCACGGTGGTCACGGCCGCGGCCGCGATGCCCGTGAAGGCCCGCCCCTTGCCTCCGCCGCGCTGCGCGGGCACACCGGTGGGCGGCGCATCGCCCCCGTCGGCCGCCGGCTCGGCACCGGCGTCGTACGACTCCTGATCCTGAGCGGACTCCGTACGGCCGGACCGGGGCGCGAAGACGTCGGCGTCCTCCTCGAAGGCCTCGAGGTAATCCTGCCGGGGCCCACCACCGGAACGGCCGGGCCCACCCTGTCGCTGCCGCGGAAAGGCGACACCGGGCCCGCCCGCGCCCTGCCGCACCCCGGGAGCAATCCCGGCGCCGGCACCGGCCGCTCCCGCGAACTCCCCCCAGCCACCGCCGACTTCACGCTGCTCGGGATGCGCACCTCGGGCCTGCGCGGCACCCCCACCGAAACGCTGCACGCCGTGGGCAGGGGTGCCATCGGGGAACCGTGGAGCACCGTGAGCAGGCGTGCCGTCGGGCAGACGCGGGGCCCCCTGCGCCGGAGTGCCCCCGGGAGAGCGCCGGCCGCCCTGCGCCCCCGGCCCACCGGAGAACCGAGGGACACCCTGAGCGGGCGTGCCATCCGGAAACCGAGGCACACCACGGGCAGGCGTGCCGTCGGGCAGACGCGAAGTCCCGTGAGCAGGCGTGCCGTCAGGAAAGCGCGGCGCCCCCTGAGCCGGAGTGCCGTCAGGGAAACGCGGTACGCCTCCCGTCGGCACCCCCGGCGGGAAACCGGGGGTGCCCTGGGCGGTGCGCGGTGTGCCGTACCCCTGGGGAGCGTTCTCGGGTGCCTGGCGCTGGCCGGGCAGAGTGGGCTGTCGGGTCTCGCGCGGAGTGCCGGAGGCCGACCCCCGCCCCCCTCGCCGGGCGGCTATGTCGGCGGAGTCGTCCTTGGGGGCCGGTCCGCGGCGGCTGTGACGTCCCACCTCGGCCCTCAGCTCCCCGCGCCCGTGGCGGCGACGTCGCCGCCGGCTGTCTCAGTGAATCCGTCACCGGGCGCCGCGGCGTGCGCGCCCCCGGTCGCGGCGGCAGTCACGGACCGACCCGCGCTTCCGAACTCCCGCTTCTCCGCGAGGAGTTCCCGGAACGCTCCGGCCACCACGTCCGGGTACTCCATCATCGCCACGTGACCCGCCTCCGGCAGGGACAGGAGGCGGGAGTCGGGGAAGGAGCGCGCGGCCTTCCGGGCCATGCGGTAGCCGACCAGCTGGTCACGGCCGCCGTAGATCAGCAGGGTCGGGGCGAGCACGCGCTCGGCCTGGCGCCACAGCCCGTGCTGGCCGCCGAGGGTGTAGGCATTGACCACCCCGCGCGCGGAGCGTGCCATCGCGTCCCAGAAGTAAGGCAGTTGCAGCCGCCGCTCCAGCTCCTGCACGGCCTGCTGGAACGCCTCCGACGACACGCGCCCGGGGTCGCCGTAGCACAGCCCCAACACGCCGCGCACGCGCTGCTCGGCCGTCCATTCCCTGGTGAGCCGGGTGAAGAGCCCGGCCACCCCGGGCACGCCCAGCAGAGCCGTGGGCACCGCGGTGCGCTGCACGTACAGCTCCGGCAGGGCCGGCGAGACCAGCGTCAGGGTGCGCACGAGATCGGGACGTACCGCGGAGACGCGTGTGGCGACCGCTCCGCCGAGGGAGTTGCCGAAGAGGTGGACGGGGCCGCGCTCGACGGCGTCCAGATAACGGATGACCGCGCGCGCGTGCCCCGTGACGGAGTAGTTGCCGTCGTCCGGGGGCGGCGAGTCGCCGAAGCCGGGCAGGTCGACCGCCTCGCTGTCGACGACGCCGTCCAGCTCCTTCATCAGCGTGGACCAGTTCTGCGAGGAACCGCCGAGCCCGTGGACGTACAGCGCGGGCGGCAGCCCCTCGCGCGCGGGGCGCCGCGAACGGACCGACAGCGTGACCCCCGACAGCCCCACCGACCTCAGCCGCTCGCCCTCGCCGACCCGGACGGGCGCCACCTTCGGGAGGACACTGGCGGCCGTTACGGACTGCGACTCGGTCGAAGACATGCGGCAATGTTACGAGACGATCACGCCGTAGCTCATGTGTTCGCCGTCACAGGTTGGCCGCTGTCGCGGCGGAAACCCGGACCGGGCAACCGACGGCGACCGGGAACCGCACGGCGAACGGGCGTGCATGGCGTGGCGTCCGGATCAGGTGTCTCCTAGGCTCGTAGCGAGGGCACCCGTATGTGGCCCCTGCCGCTTCCAGGGACGTTCGTAGGAAGGGAGCCCACCATGACCTATGACCCCAACGAGCCCGACGTGGCCGAGGACCTGGAGGCCGACGACACCGCGTCGATCGACGTCGAGGCCCCTGAGGGTGACGCCGTCGAGCAGCGCGCCGACATCGCACCGGAGGGCGACGACCCGCTCACGGGAGTGGATCCGGCCCGCGGGAACGAGGCCGATCTCATCGAACAGGCGCGCGTGGTGTCGACCGACGAAGAGGACTACCGCTGACCGCGCAGGACGATTCGGCACCCCTCCGGCCGTGTAAGCCTGGCTTTGTGGCTTTCGTCGCCGTCCGGTACGTGAAATTCTGCGCTCGCACCGCGCACACCACGGTTACCGAAAAGTACGATGGCCGCGCGGCTGACACCGCATGTGGACGACTTTGGGAGGCGGCGTGACAGCCATCGAGCAAACTGAGGCGGTACGCCCACGGGGCACCCGTCTGCCGCGCCGAGCCCGACGGAACCAGCTGCTGGGCGCCGCCCAGGAGGTCTTCGTCGCACAGGGCTACCACGCGGCCGCGATGGACGACATCGCCGAGCGGGCGGGCGTCAGCAAGCCGGTGCTCTACCAGCACTTCCCCGGCAAGCTCGACCTCTACCTCGCCCTGCTGGACCAGCACTGCGAGTCGCTGATCCAGGCCGTGCGCGGCGCGCTCGCGTCGACGACCGACAACAAGCAGCGCGTGCGGGCGACCATGGACGCCTACTTCGCGTACGTCGAGGACGACGGCGGCGCCTTCCGCCTGGTCTTCGAGTCGGACCTGACGAACGAGCCCGCGGTGCGCGAGCGGGTCGACAAGGTCACCAACGACTGCGCCGAGGCGATCTGCGAAGTCATCGCCGAGGACACGGGCCTGTCGCGCGCGGAGTCGATGCTGCTCGCCTCCGGCCTCGGCGGCCTCGCCCAGGTGGTGGCGCGTTCCTGGCTGCACAGCGACCGCAGCGTGCCGCGCGAACAGGCGGTGCAGCTGCTGACCTCGCTGGCCTGGCGAGGCATCGCCGGCTTCCCGCTGCACGGCACCGAGAACCACTGACGCGCGTTTGTTCCCGCCCGGTGTTCGCTGTTGGCGTTCCGACCCGCAGCGTGGACATCCGCTCACCGGGCTAATGTGTGCTGGGTACGGCGCGGAAGATCGCGCACTTCACTGACCGTCGGAGGGACATAGCCGTGGAGGTCAAGATCGGCGTGCAGCACGCGCCCCGCGAGATCGTTCTGGAGAGCGGTCAGAGCGCCGAGGACATCGAGCGCGTGGTGGCCGAGGCGCTGGCCGGAAAGTCGCAGCTGCTGAGCCTCGTGGACGAGCGCGGCCGCAGGGTCCTGGTCCCGGCGGACCGCCTGGCGTACGTGGAGATCGGCGAGCCGACCGTCCGCAAGGTGGGCTTCGGCACGCTCTAGACCCGAGTTCGAGCGGGGCCCGGCGGCACTGTGCCGCCGGGCCCTTCCGCGTGTGCGGCCTGTGCACAGATGGAGCACAAGTCGCCCACAGAGGAGGATTGCAATCCGCAGGTCACGGGTATGACCGGCTACGACCGTGAAGCACAGGCCGGCCGTGGGAGGGACCCCCGAGATGATCCTGGAAGCAATCGGATCCGCCGTGCTCGGTCTGGTCCTCGCCTGGGCGGCGGCCCACCGGCTGTCGCACCGCCTGCCCACCCGGCCCCTGGTGCTCTCGACAGGCGTCGCCGGAGCCCTTTTCGGCGACTTCGTCACTCACAGCGCCCTCGGCTCGGGCAGCGTCCTGCTGAACCTCCTCGGCGCAGCGATCGTCTCGGCAGCCTCCCTGTCCCTCCTCCTCCGCCCGTCAGCCCGCCTCCGCCGACGATCAGCAACGGCGTAGCGGCCAGGGCCGGGTGGGAGGGGGCGGCGGCGCAGCCGCCCGCCCCGAGGGGCGCGGGGAACTGCGCGACCAGCCGCGACGCACCAGCCGCAGCCGCGAGATAGCCGAAACCACCCCCACGGAGCGCGACGGCTCTCAGGCCGCGAGGCCCAGCGCAGCCATTCGCTTGGTGTGCGCCTCAGTGATCCGCGAGAACATCCGGCCGACCTCCGCGAGATCGAACCCGTCGGCAACGCCACCCACGAGCATGGTCGACAGGGCGTCCCGGTCGGCGACCACCCGCTGCGACTGCGACAGCGCCTCCCCCATCAGCCGCCGTGCCCACAGTGCCAGCCGGCCGCCCACGCGCGGGTCGGCGTCGATCGCCGCGCGCACCTTCTCCACCGCGAACCCGGCGTGCCCGGTGTCGTCGAGGACGGCGAGGACCAGCTCACGCGTGTCGGAGTCGAGGCGGGCCGCGACCTCCCGGTAGAAGTCGCTCGCGATCGAGTCGCCGACGTACGCCTTGACCAGGCCCTCCAGCCAGTCCGAGGGCGCCGTCTGCTTGTGGAAGCCGTCCAGGGCCGCCACGAAGGGCTCCATCGCCGCGGTCGGCTCCTCGCCGATCTCGGTCAGCCGGTCCCGCAGCCTCTCGAAGTGGTGGAACTCGGCCGAGGCCATCTTCGCCAGCTCCGCCTTGTCCGCGAGCGTCGGCGCCAGCTTGGCGTCCTCCGCGAGCCGCTCGAACGCCGCAAGCTCCCCGTACGCGAGCGCGCCGAGCAGGTCCACGACCGCCGCACGGTACTGCGGGTCGGCGGAGGCCTGCGCCCAGTCCTGGGCGGCTACACCGGTGTGTTCGGCGGGCGCGGCGAACTCGTTCTCAGGCTTGTCAGAGCTAGTCATGAGGCGCACAATAGCCCGCTTGCCGTGCCTCGGAAGCCCCTGGCCAACCACTGTGACCACGACTACGTGACCAAATCGGCCATCGCATGTGCGCCGATCCGGGGTATGGTGGTAATGCGCCTGCTGAGAGTGCGTCGATACTGTTCGACGTCTTACGACAGGCTGCACGCATGAGGATGCCCGGTCGGTGGCCCGATCGGCTCCGACCCGACAGCCCTCCCTGGCCGTACGGCTCATTACGTACGACGACCGGAGGGACACCCTCAGCGGTACGAGCGCTAGAGCGTCGGCAGTGGTCCCGTGTCTTACGGCTTGCCCGAGTGGTTCGTCCGTACGGCAGCCGACGTCCCCGACACGGTCAGTCATGACCCCCGCGCTCGCCTCGCACCGCGTACACAGAAGAGGCATAACCCTGACTACCACGTTCCGAGAACTTGGGATCCTGCCCGAGACCGCCGAGGCCCTGGAAGCCGTCGGCATCATCACTCCCTTCCCCATCCAGGAGATGACGCTCCCCGTCGCCCTCTCGGGCACGGACGTCATCGGCCAGGCCAAGACCGGCACCGGCAAGACGCTGGGCTTCGGTCTTCCGCTCCTCGAGCGCGTGACCGTCCCCGCCGACGTCGAGGCGGGCCGCGCGCGGCCCGAGGCCCTCACCGACGCCCCGCAGGCGCTCGTCGTCGTCCCCACGCGCGAGCTGTGCACCCAGGTCACCAACGACCTGCTGACGGCCGGCAAGGTCCGTAACGTGCGCGTGACGGCGATCTACGGCGGCCGGGCGTACGAACCCCAGGTCGAGGCTCTGAAGAAGGGCGTCGACGTGGTCGTCGGCACCCCGGGCCGGCTGCTGGACCTGGCCGGGCAGAAGAAGCTGGACCTGAGCCACATCAAGAGCCTGGTCCTCGACGAGGCCGACGAGATGCTCGACCTGGGCTTCCTGCCCGACGTCGAGAAGATCATCAACCTGCTGCCGGTCAGGCGCCAGACCATGCTGTTCTCCGCGACCATGCCGGGCGCGGTCATCGGTCTCGCACGCCGCTACATGTCCCGGCCCACGCACATCCGCGCCACCGCGCCGGACGACGAGGGTGCGACGGTCGCGAACATCAAGCAGTTCGTCTACCGCGCGCACAACATGGACAAGCCGGAGATGGTCGCCCGCATCCTGCAGGCCGAGGGCCGTGGGCTGGCGATGATCTTCTGCCGGACCAAGCGCACGGCGGCCGACATCGCCGAGCAGCTGGAGCGCCGCGGCTTCGCCTCCGGCGCGGTCCACGGCGACCTGGGCCAGGGCGCCCGTGAGCAGGCCCTGCGGGCCTTCCGCAACGGCAAGGTCGACGTCCTCGTCTGCACCGACGTCGCCGCGCGCGGCATCGACGTCGAGGGCGTGACCCACGTCATCAACTACCAGTCCCCCGAGGACGAGAAGACGTACCTGCACCGCGTCGGCCGTACGGGCCGCGCGGGCGCGAAGGGTACGGCCATCACGTTCGTCGACTGGGACGACATCCCGCGCTGGCAGCTGATCAACAAGGCGCTGGAGCTGGACTTCAACGACCCGGTGGAGACGTACTCGAGCTCCCCGCACCTGTTCTCGGACCTCGGCATCCCCGAGGGCACCAAGGGCACTCTGCCACGCTCGGAGCGCACCCGCGCCGGGCTCGACGCGGAGGAGCTGGAGGACCTGGGCGAGACCGGTGGCCGCGGTGCGCGCGGTCGCGGTGGCCGCGACGGCCGTGCCGAGTCCGCCACGACCGAGCGTGAGCGCCCGGCGCGCACGCCGCGCCGTCGCCGCCGCACGCGGGGCGGTACTCCGCTGGACGCCTCCGCCGCTACGACCGCCTCGGCGCCGGCCGCCGAGACCGGCACCGCGGAGGAGCCCTCGGAGACCCGCACCCCGCGGCGCCGTCGCCGCACACGCGGCGGAGCCGCGGCGGAGGCGGTGCCGGCGACTGCCGCGACCGTGGCCCCAGAGGCCGCTGTGGACACCGCCGAGGGCCCGGCCACGCTGGAGACCCCGGAGAAGCCGCGCCGACGCCGCACCCGGAAGTCGGCCGAGCCGGCCGAGGTCCAGGCGACCGAGGCTCCGGTGACCGAGGCCGCAGCACCTGTGACCGAGGCCGCCACCGAGGCCACCGAGGCCAAGCCGCGTCGCCGCACCCGCAGGACGGCCGAGCCGGCCGAGGTCCAGGCGACCGAGGCTCCGGTGACCGAGGCCGCAGCACCTGTGACCGAGGCCGCCACCGAGGCCACCGGGGCCAAGCCGCGTCGCCGCACCCGCAAGACGGCCGAGCCGGCCGCCGAAGCGGCAGTCGCGACAGCCGAGGGCACGGAGGAAGCCGCCCCGGCGACCAAGCCCCGCCGCACCCGCAAGGCTGCGGCTGCCGCCCAGGAAACGGCGGAGGCCGAGGTCACCGAGGCCAAGCCCCGCCGCACCCGCAAGACGGCCGCTGCCGCAGCCGAGGCTGCCGTGGACACGGCCGAGGCTGCTGAGGCCAAACCGCGCCGCACCCGCAAGACGGCCGAGCCGGCCGCCGAAGCGGCAGTCGCGACAGCCGAGGGCACGGACGAGGCCGCCCCGGCGACCAAGCCCCGCCGCACCCGCAAGACCGCGGCCACCGCCCCGGTAACGGCGGAGGCCGAGGTCACCGAGGCCAAGCCGCGCCGCACCCGCAAGGCTGCGGCTGCCGCCCCGGAAACGGCGGAGGCCGAGGTCACCGAGGCCAAGCCCCGCCGCACCCGCAAGACGGCCGCTGCCGCAGCCGAGGCTGCCGTGGACACGGCCGAGGCTGCTGAGGCCAAACCGCGCCGCACCCGCAAGACCGCGGCTGCCACCCCGGAAGCAGCGGAGGCCGAGGTCAAGCCCCGCCGTACCCGCAAGACGGCCGTTGCCGCCGCCGAAGCCACGGTGGACGAAGTAGAGGTCGCCGCCGCTCCCAAGGCACGGCGGACCCGTAAGGCCGTTGCCGCGGCGGCTGCTCCGGAGATTCCGGCGCAGGCCACCGAGGAGCCGGAAGTGAAGCCGCGCCGCCGGACCCGCAAGGCCGCGGAGCCCACGGTCGAGGCCACGGAGGCGGCGCCGAAGCCGCGCCGGACGCGGAAGGCGACGGCGGCCGTGGAGGCCACCGAGGCCTGACCGGCCCAACGGCACAACAAGCACAACCGCCTCACCCGACGGCCCGGCCCACGTCTGTGGGACCGGGCCGTCGGTCTTTCCCCCTCTTCCCTCTCCCCCCTGCGCCCTCTCCCTCCACCTGCTCCCCCTCCCTCCACCCCGCCCGCGCGCCGCCCGATAGCCTCTCCCCATGAGCAGGCCTGCCACCTTCGTCCCGCCCCCCGGTGCCCGTGCGTACTCGCTGCGGACCGCGCGCGGTGAGTTCGCCGTCGTCGACGCGCCCGTGGCCGACGGGGTCGAGCCGAAGGGCGTCGCGCTGCTGCTGCCGGGGTTCACCGGGAGCAAGGAGGACTTCAATCCGCTGCATGTGCCGCTGGCCGAGCGCGGGTACCGGACGGTGGCCGTGGACGGCCGCGGGCAGTACGAGTCGGACGGGCCCGAGCACGACGAATCCGCCTACGCGCAGGAGGAGTTGGCGCGGGACGTACTGGCGCAGGCGGCGGCGATCGGAACGCAGGTGCATCTGGTGGGGCACTCGCTCGGCGGGCAGATCTCGCGTGCGGCCGTGCTGCTCGACCACGCGCTGTTTCTCTCCCTCACGCTGATGGCCTCGGGCCCGGCGCAGATCTCGGTCTCCCAGCAGCAGCGCGTGAAGCTGCTGCGGGACGCGCTCGGCGTCATGACGATGGCGGAGGTGTGGGACGCGATGCAGGCGATGGAGGAGCCCGAGGAGCCCGACACCGGCGGGCTCGACGGCGGCCTGGTCGGCCGGGACGATCTGCGGCGCCGCTGGCTGGGCAACAAGCCCGCCCAGCTCCTCGCCACCGGACGCCAGTTGTGCACCGAGCCGCACCGTGTCGTCGAGCTGGCCGCCGTACCGCTGCCGTTCCACGTGCTGTCGGGCTCGCTGGACGACACCTGGCCACTGGCGCTGCTCGACGAGATGGCCGTGCGGCTTCAGGCGCGGCGGTCCGTCATCGACGGGGCGGAGCACTCGCCCAACACCGACCGCCCGCTCGCCACGGCCCGGGCGATCGCCGACTTCTGGGACGAGCACCCGGGCTGAGGCGGGCGGCGGGCACCCGCGGCGCTGTCAGTACAGCGTCTGCAGGTGTTCCCAGAAGCCGTCCCTGAGGGCGCGGCGCAGGTCCGCCTGGCCGCGCAGGGAGTACTGGAGCAGCCCTTCGGCCTCGACCAGCAGGTCCTGGTCGACGGAGCCGGGCAGGTAGGGGTGGCCGGGGAGCAGCTCGACCAGGGCCTCACGGCCGCGCGCGGACAGCCACTTCGCGGCGATCTGAGCGCCGACGAAGCGGACGTCCTCACGGGTGGGCCGGGTGCCGGCGGCGGCCTCGTAGGCGGCGGCCGTGCGGCGGGAGACGTACGGCTTGAAGAACTCCAGGTCGAGGGTGCGCTGGCTGTCGACCTCCCAGAGCAGTGGCTCGGCCTGGTTGCGGCCTTCGGGCGCCTCGATGCCCCACAGGTGGACGCGGGCGCCGTAACCCTGGGCCGCCTCCACCGCCGAGACCAGGTCCTCGTCGCCGCCGAGCAGGGCCGCGTCGCTGATCGCACGATGGCGGGCGAGGGACTCCAGGTCGGAGCGGATGAGGGAGTCGACGCCCTTCTGCTGGTTGTTGGCGTTGAGGTTGCCGAGGCGGACCTTGACGTCGGGCAGTTCGGCGATGGACTGCTGCTCGGCGGTGTGGATGCGGCGACGGGCGCCGTCGTACCAGTAGACGCGCAGCAGCCGGCTGTCCGCGAAGATCGTGCGGGCCTTGTCGATGAGGGCGTCGATCAGGCCCTCGGCGTCCAGGTCGAAGGCCCGCCGGTCCTCCGTCCCGGCGACCAGCCGGCCGGCCGCCGCGTAGAGGTATCCCGCGTCGACGAAGATCGCGTGGGTCGAGGGCGTCTTCGCCACCTCGGCGAGCATGCGCTGCAGCAGCTCGTTGGTGTGGTCGATGCGGGCGGCGAGGGCCGCCAGGTCGTCGTTCATCGCTTCCATTGTCCCGGCGGTCACGCTACGAACACAACCGGTCCCGGTCAGTCCCGTGAACAGCACCTACCGGTCGGTAATTAGCCGTTCGAAAAATTTCTTTAGCGTAGGGAATGTTTGTAACACGCAGCCCGTTGACTACCTACGACAGCAGGACACATCAGTAGTTCTCCTCAGGAGGATGACCAGACGAAGGGAGAAGCCATGCGCTTCGAAATCAGGCGACTCGACGAGGTCAACGGCACCACCGTGGACAGCACCGTCGTGGACGCCGCCTCCGTCAACCGGATCGTTCAGCAGGCCGCCGCCGTCGGACAGCGCCTGTGGATCCGCCCGGCCGAGACCCCGGCCTCGTAACGCGGACCGCCACTCAAGCTTTCCGGGGGAGCCGAGCTCACGTCTCAGCTCCCCCGGATCACTTGAGTGACACCGTTGATGATCTGCTGCACCGCGATCGCGGAGAGCATCATGCCCGCGAGCCGCGTCACCAGGACCACGCCGCCGTCCTTGATGACCCGGATGATCAGCAGCGAGTAACGCATCACCAGCCACAGCACGACGTGGATCGCGAGGATCGCGGACCACACCGAGACCTGCGTGGCCACACTGCCGGCCTTCTGCACGGCCAGGATCACGGACACGATGGCACCGGGCCCCGCCAGCAGCGGCATGCCCAGCGGTACGAGGGCGACGTTCACGTCCTTGGTCTGCTTCGGCTCGTCGGTCTTGCCGGTGAGCAGGTCGAGCGCGATCAGCAGAAGCAGCAGACCGCCCGCGATCATCAGCGCGGGAACGGAGACGTGCAGATAGTTCAGGATCTGGTGGCCCAGGACGCCGAACGTGGCGATGACCCCGAAGGCCACACAGACGGCCTGGAAGGCCATCCGCTTCTGCACCTTGGCGGGGCGCCCCGCGGTCAGCGCGAGGAAGATCGGGGTGATCCCGGGGGGATCCATGATGACAAAAAGGGTCAGGAACAGAGAACCGAAGACAGCGACGTCGAACATGGCGGAAGTACAGGCCTTGCAGGAGAGAGAGAAACGGGCGTGAGGTGGCGCGGGGTCGACCCCTGAGGGGTCTCAGGCCCCGCCGGTACCCGGCACCGGGAACGCGCCGGTGGCCCGTCGGATGATCTCCCCGTACACCTCGGGGTCCGTCGTGTACTCGCCCAGCGACACGGTCTTGCGGCTGCCGTGGTAGTCCGAGGACCCCGTGACCAGCAGCCCCAGCTCCTTCGCGAGGCCCCGCAGGCGCTCCCGGGCTTCGAGGTCGTGGTCCATGTGGTCGACCTCGATGCCGTCCAGACCGGCCGCGGCCATCTCGGCGATCGCGGACTCCGGCACCGTGCGGCCGCGCTTGGCGGCGGCCGGGTGCGCGAAGACGGCCACGCCGCCCGCGCCCTTGATCAGCCGGATCGCCTCGAAGGGGTCGGTCTCGTGCTTCTCGACGAAGGCCCGACCGCCGTCGGCCAGCCACTCCTCGGTGAACGCGTCGCTCACCGTGGGCACCACGCCCAGCTCGACGAGCGCGGTCGCGACATGCGGACGCCCCACGGAACCGCCGGCGGCGATCCGCTCGACCTGCTCCCAGGTGACCGGCACACCCAGCGCGTTCAGCTTGGCGACCATGCCCTGAGCCCGCGGCACCCGGTCGTCCCGGACCAGCTCCCGCTCGGCGAGCAGGGCGGGCTCCTCGGGGTCGAAGAGGTAGGCCAGCATGTGCATGGAGATGCCGTCGATACGGCAGGACAGCTCGGCACCGGTCACCAGGGTGAGCCCTTCGGGCACCGCGGCGATCGCCTCGGCGTACCCACGGGTGGTGTCGTGGTCGGTCAGCGCGACGACGTCCAGCCCGGCGGCAGCGGCATTGCGCACCAGCTCGGCCGGGGTGTCCGTACCGTCGGAGGCCGTGGAGTGGCAGTGCAGATCGATACGCACGACACGAACTCCAGGCGGTGACGGGACGGAAGGGGACACCTAAGGATAGCGGGCGCGAAGGGATGCCCTGTCACACCCGAACCCCACACGCACCCCCTACACCTCCCCAGCCAGGCGGCGCAGCCGCCGAAGGGGCGCGGGCAACTGCGCGATCAGCCACAACGCCCCCGCAGCTGCCAACCGCCAGCCCCGCACCTCAGCGGGCGCTACGACTGAAGCAGGCGCGGCGACAACGCCCCACAGGGCACCAGATCCAACTCCGCCCCCGCGTCCCGCAGATCCGTCAGCACCAGCTCGTCGTACATGAGCAGGCCGGCCTGCTCGGGCCACATCACCGCCCACAGCCACATCCCGAGCGCCTCACCGGCGAAGACGGCACGGTCGTCGGGGGTGCGGTAGACGTGCCAGAGCGGGGTCGGGCGGCCGCCGGCCAGAACCTTGGCCTGGGGCGGCTTCTCGACATTCATGAACGACCCGGGGTCGGGACCGTCGATGCCCGCGTACCGCGCGCCGAGGCCGACGCCGAGTTCCTCGGCGACGAGGATCAGCTCACCCATGCCGCCGAGCGGTCCGGGGCCGGAGCACGCCACCGCCGTGGCACGGCCACCACTGCGGTCGTCCCCCGCGTAGGCCACGCCCGTGAACAGCCAACCCACCGGCAGCGGCCACGGCATCCACACCGGGACCTGCGCGCGGTGCACCACGACACCGAGGGCCTCGACGCTGGGCGGGATCACGGGCTGCAGCGGATACACCGTCCCGTGCACATCACACTGCCAGGAATCGGCGAAGAGACCGGGAGCCCTGACCCGGCCACCACACTTCGGGCAACTGGGTTCGCCCCTCATAGGGCTCCACGGTCCTACCCCTGTCCCGTTACGTCAAGGACGATCACCCGACCGGCGCACGCACCTCGCGAAGGACAGGCATCCGCGCGTCACCTCTCGCTCCGGTGGGTGCTGGCCGTTATAGGCAGGCACAACAGTTCTCACACCGAAATATCGTTCGCTCGCAGGGAGGGTTCATGGAGTTGCACGACAGCTTCCGCCTGTTCCCGGACCCTCATGCCTCCAGCGCTCCGGCCCGGGTCTTCGGGCGTAGGACGGGGTCACCGTTTTGCCAACTGGCCTATTCCAGCCTTGTGTTGGTGAGATCGGTCACTCCGGATCAGTCGAGCGGGACGGACCTGCGGGCGGGGTCCCTGAGGTCGGTGCCGCTCGCCAGCCAGCGCTCCTGGAGGGCCTGGGCGCCGTGCACCCGCTTCCAGGCGGCCTCGTTCGGAGTCATGGGCAGCAGCGGCAGGAACCGTACGGGATCCATCGGATCGTCCAGCTCCAGATCCTCGACGAGCCCGCCGGGTTCGCCCACCAGGACCGAGGTGAAGGGGGCGCCGGGCCACAGCGGATCCCCCACGTCCAGGGAGGCGCCGGGGGCCACCACCAGACCCTCCACCTGCGGGGACGCGGCGAGTACGGCAAGCGGGCGGAGTACCTTGTCGGTCTCCGCGAGGCCCGCGCGGACCGACAGGACCAGCTCGGCGCGGGGGCCCTTGACGGGGTCGGCGAGCACCGCCGTGGGGTCCGTCATGGGGTGCGCGGACATGCCGAGCGTGGCGTAGCGGACCACGTCCCCCTCCTGGAAACGGAGCACCTCGATGCGGTCCGTACCGAGGAAGGTGACCGCGGCGCGCGCGTCCGGAGCGCCCAGCGCGGTGGTCAACCGGGCCTCGACGAGAGGAAGAACATCAACCATGCGGCGAGCATAGAACTCGTCAGCAGCGGGCAAAGCGGCGCCTTGACACTATGGGCTGCTGCTACGCTGAGCCGGTGGTTCGGGGCAGCACGCAGAAGCGTCGCTATCAAGTCCCGACGCCGATGAGACTCCCTTACGAGGGACCGGCCGGAGGAGGTGGGGCTGTCATGGATCGAAGTCGACCTGGTAGTACCACTCGCTCTTCCGGCTGCTGATGTGGTTCCTGGCTGGCTGCCACCTTCCCGTTCGCGTCTTCGTACGGAAGAGCACTTCGTTTCGCTTTGCCTGATCTGTCTGACCTGAATCAGTTCTGCATCAGTAGCGAAGCCGCCACCGCAACGGTGCGGTGCTCCCCGCTTTGTGGACGTGCCAAACATCCGCAGTCAGGACGTCCCCATTCCGGGTAGTTCCACCCGTTGCCGTGCGCTTTCGCTGCCCGCCTGCGAAGGAGCCTGCCCATGTCGATGATCCGCGACCTGCGTGCCGTGGTCCGTCCGTCGTCCCGTGACTCGCTGCGCAAGACGACGAGCACGAGCGCCTCGTACGACACCACGCGTGACCCGGCCACGCCCTCGGCCGTCGTCGACTGCGCGGTCTACCGCGACGGCGCCCGGGTGCCGAGCGCGGGGCCGCTGACCCCGCAGGAGGCGATGCGGCAGGTGCGCCGCGACGGCGGGTTCGTGTGGATCGGCCTGCACGAGCCGACCGAGGCGGAATTCGCCGGTATCGCCCGCGAGTTCGGGCTGCACCCGCTGGCCGTCGAGGACGCGGTCCAGGCCCACCAGCGGCCCAAGCTGGAGCGGTACGACGACTCGCTCTTCACCGTCTTCAAGACCATCCACTACGTCGAGCACGACCGGCTCACCGCCACCAGCGAGGTGGTCGAGACCGGCGAGGTCATGTGCTTCACCGGCCGGGACTTCTTCATCACCGTCCGGCACGGCGGGCAGGGCTCCCTGCGGGCGCTGCGCCACCGGCTGCAGGACGACCCCGAGCTGCTCGCGAAGGGCCCCTCGGCCGTGCTGCACGCCATCGCCGACCATGTCGTGGACGGCTACATCGCGGTCGCCGACGCGGTGCAGGACGACATCGACGAGGTGGAGACCGAGGTCTTCTCGCCGGGCCGTCGGGGCGGGGTCTCGCGTGGTGTGGACTCGGCGCGGATCTACCAACTCAAGCGTGAGGTGCTGGAGTTCAAGCGGGCGGTGGCTCCGCTGCTGCGGCCGATGCAGCTGCTGAGCGAGCGGCCGATGCGGCTGGTCGACCCGGACATCCAGAAGTACTTCCGGGACGTCGCCGACCACCTCGCCCGGGTCCAGGAGCAGGTGCTGGGCTTCGACGAGCTCCTCAACTCGATCCTCCAGGCCAACCTCGCGCAGGCGTCCGTGGCGCAGAACGAGGACATGCGGAAGATCACGGCCTGGGCCGCGATCATCGCCGTACCGACGATGGTGTGCGGTGTGTACGGCATGAACTTCAAGTACATGCCCGAGCTGCACTGGAAGTACGGCTACCCGGTGATCATGGGCATCACGGTCGCGCTCTGCGTGGGCATCCACCGCACCCTGAAGCGCAACGGCTGGCTGTGAGCGGTCCTGGTTAGGCTGGGCGCATGACAAGCGAGCTGCTCGACCTGGCCCTCATCGAGGAGGCCAGCAAGAAGTCCGGCCTCATCTGGGTCAGGGGCACCGACGCCCCGGCCGCGCGTGCACTGTGGCACGTGTGGCACGAGGGTGCCGTGTGCCTGGTCGGCGACGGGCCCGGAGAGCAGCCGCTGCCCGGTCTCACCGACGGCGGCGCGGCCGAGGTGACCGTGCGCAGCAAGGACAAGGGGGGCCGCCTGGTGAGCTGGCCGGCGACCGTGTCCGAGCTGGCCTGCGGCTCACCGGAGTGGGAGGCGGCGGTGGCCGAGCTGAAGGGGAAGCGGCTGAACGCCCCCGACGGCGAGGAGATGCCGGGGCGCTGGGCGCGCGAGTGCAGGGTGCTCCGCCTGGTGCCGACGGGGGCTTCGATGCCGTTGCCGGCCGGCAGCTTGGCGGAACGACCGTTGCCGACTCCGGCGACTACGCGTCAGCCGATCCCGGCGGGTCTGCCGCGGCTGCTGGCCAAGCGCCGGAAGAAATAGCGCCGGGGCCGAGCAGGGTTCGGCGCCGCCCGGAACGTACGTCGTGGCTGATCACCGTTGCGGCGCAGAAGAGGAGCCGGCCGCAGCCGGTTACGACGTCGGCAGCTGCTTGCCGTAGTCCACCGTCTCCGACTTCGCGGGCTCGGTCACGGTGAAGTCCTTGCCCCAGTCCGAGAAGCTGAGCGTTCCTGCGCTGCCGGCGCGGACCAGGCGGAGGGGATACGGCTTGCCCTGGAGGGAGACGTCGAGGGTGCCGCCGGAGCCGGCGTCGCCGGTGATGCGGATGGTGCGGGTGCCGGACTGGTCGTGGTGGCCGTCCGCCGCCAGCTTGCCGTGCAGGGTCAGCAGACCGTCGAGGAGGACAGCCTTGTCCGTGAAGCCGCTGAACTTCTTGTACGCGGGATCGCCCTGCGGCACCTTGACGTACTTGCCGTTGAGCTTGCCGGCCGCACCGGTGTCCCCGCCGTGGCTCCAGAAGTCCGCGTCGGCCTTCAGATACAGCTGCGCACCGATCCGCAGCAGCCCGAACGTCGCCCCCTGGGACGTGACCGAGCCGGTGCCGCCGTCGGCCTTCAGCCGCATGTCCAGCTTGTACGTACGGCCGCTGGTGACCACGGTCCCGGACAGCCGTACCGTGGGCGCCGCCTCCGCGGCGGCCCGGGTCTTCGCCTGGATCTGGCCGGCGGGCAGCTTGCCGACCCCGTTGGTCCCCGCGTCCGGGTCCTCGCTGCTGCACCCCGTCAGCACCATCGCTCCCGTCACGGCCAGTGCGCATGCCGCGCTCACCAGCGTGGCCCGGCGGGTACGGCCCTGGGGAATCGCAGTCACAGGTGACGCTGCCTTTCTGACGAGTCCTGAGCGGCGTACCGCAGCGTACCGGGGCCCCACCCACCGGGCGGAGCCAGTCCGTCCGGACCGCCCACCAGGGCGTATCCGATCGGTACGGGCTAGCCTGAAGCGCACGCGAGCGGGCAGAGAACAGCAATTCCCACGCAATGCGAGTAAAGGAAGCACAGTCATGGCAGCCGGCGCCCCCCGGATCTTCGTCTCGCACCTCGCCGGGGTCCCCGTCTTCGATCCGACCGGCGACCAGGTCGGTCGCGTACGCGAACTGGTCGTCATGCTGCGCGTCGGGCGACGGCCCCCGCGCGTCCTCGGGCTGGTAGTCGAACTGTCCACCCGGCGCCGTATCTTCCTGCCCATGACCCGGGTCACCGGCATCGAGTCCGGGCAGGTCATCACCACCGGCGTGCTCAACGTCCGCCGCTTCGAGCAGCGGCCCACCGAGCGGCTGGTCTTCGGGGAGCTGCTGGACCGGCGGGTGACGCTGGTGGAGACCGGCGAGGAGGTCACCGTCCTCGACGTGTCCGTGCAGCAGCTGCCCGCCCGCCGGGACTGGGAGGTCGACCGGGTCTTCGTCCGGAAGGGGAAGAAGGGCGGCGCCTTCCGGCGGGCGAAGGGCGAGACGCTGACCGTGGAGTGGTCGGCCGTCACCGGCTTCTCCCTGGAGGAGCACGGGCAGGGCGCGGAGAGCCTGCTCGCCACCTTCGAGCAGCTGCGCCCCGCCGACCTCGCCAACGTCCTGCACCACCTCTCCGCCAAGCGGCGGGCCGAGGTCGCCGCCGCCCTGGACGACGACCGTCTCGCCGACGTCCTGGAGGAGCTGCCCGAGGACGACCAGATCGAGATCCTCGGCAAGCTGAAGGAGGAGCGCGCGGCCGACGTCCTGGAGGCCATGGACCCCGACGACGCGGCCGACCTGCTCTCCGAACTCCCGGAGGAGGACAAGGAGCGGCTGCTGAGTCTGATGCAGCCCGCCGACGCGGCCGAGATGCGGCGCCTGATGTCGTACGAGGAGCACACCGCGGGCGGTCTGATGACCACCGAGCCGATCGTGCTGCGCCCGGACGCCACCGTCGCCGACGCGCTCGCCCGGGTCCGCAACCCCGACCTCTCCCCCGCCCTGGCCGCCCAGGTCTACGTCTGCCGGCCGCCCGACGAGACCCCGACCGGCAAGTACCTGGGCACCGTGCACTTCCAGCGGCTGTTGCGCGACCCCCCGTACACCCTGGTCAGCTCGCTGGTCGACGACGATCTGCAGCCCCTGGACCCCGACGCCACGCTGCCGGTCATCGCCGGGTTCTTCGCGACGTACGACATGGTCGCCGCGCCCGTGGTGGACGAGTCCGGTTCGCTGCTCGGGGCGGTGACCGTGGACGACGTGCTCGACCACATGCTGCCCGACGACTGGCGGGAGACGGAGTTCCATCTGAACGAGGAGAACGGGGCGGCGAGCGAGGGGGCGGGTGCACATGGCTCCTGAGCGTGAGAGCACCCGCGAGCGCACCCCGGTGGGCGCCACGGCCGCCACCCGGCCCCGCGCGCCCCGCCTGGACCAGCCGCGCCCGCCCCGGCGCCGGATCCTGCCCGAGTGGGACCCGGAGGCCTTCGGACGGCTGTCGGAGAAGATCGCCCGTTTCCTGGGCACGGGGCGCTTCATCGTCTGGATGACGGTAGTCATCATCCTGTGGGTGGTGTGGAACATCTTCGCGCCGGCCGCCCTGCGCTTCGACAACTACCCGTTCATCTTCCTGACCCTGATGCTGTCCCTGCAGGCCTCCTACGCGGCCCCGCTGATCCTGCTCGCGCAGAACAGGCAGGACGACCGCGACCGGGTCAACCTCGAACAGGACCGGAAGCAGAACGAGCGGTCCATCGCCGACACCGAATACCTGACCCGGGAGGTCGCGGCGCTCCGCATGGGCCTGGGCGAGGTGGCCACCCGCGACTGGATCCGCTCCGAGCTGCAGGACCTGGTCAAGGAGGTGGAGGAGCGACGACGCCACGACGGGCATGTCGTATTCCCGGCAGAACGGGCAGAACGGTCACCTGGACGTGACGCAGACGACCGCTGAGGGGCTACCCGGAGGCCCCTCGGCGCGCCGTACCATCGTCCTTATGGCTACGGAAGACGCGGTGCGCGAGGCACTGGCGACGGTGAACGACCCCGAGATCAACCGACCCATCACCGAACTGGGGATGGTCAAATCGGTGGAGATCGGCGCGGACGGAGCGGTCGCGGTGACCGTCTACCTGACCGTCTCCGGCTGCCCCATGCGCGACACGATCACCCAGCGGGTGACCGAGGCGGTCTCCCGCGTCGAGGGCGTCACCCGGGTCGACGTCACGCTGGACGTGATGAGCGACGAGCAGCGCAAGGAGCTGGCGGCGGCCCTGCGCGGCGGCCAGACCGAGCGCGAGGTCCCCTTCGCCAAGCCGGGCAACCTCACCCGGGTCTACGCGGTCGCCTCCGGCAAGGGCGGCGTCGGCAAGTCCTCGGTGACGGTCAACCTGGCGGCGGCGATGGCCGCCGACGGCCTCAAGGTGGGCGTGGTCGACGCCGACATCTACGGCCACTCGGTGCCGCGCATGCTGGGCGCGGACGGCCGTCCGACCCAGGTCGAGAACATGATCATGCCGCCGTCCGCGAACGGCGTGAAGGTCATCTCCATCGGCATGTTCACCCCGGGCAACGCCCCGGTCGTCTGGCGCGGCCCGATGCTCCACCGCGCACTGCAGCAGTTCCTCGCGGACGTCTACTGGGGCGACCTCGACGTCCTGCTCCTGGACCTCCCGCCCGGCACCGGTGACATCGCGATCTCCGTCGCCCAGCTCATCCCGAACGCCGAGATCCTGGTCGTGACGACGCCTCAGCAGGCCGCCGCCGAAGTGGCCGAACGGGCCGGCGCCATCGCCGTGCAGACCCACCAGAAGATCGTCGGCGTGGTCGAGAACATGTCCGGCCTGCCCTGCCCGCACTGCGGCGAGATGGTCGACGTCTTCGGCACGGGCGGCGGCCAGCTGGTGGCGGACGGCCTGACCCGCGCCACGGGCGCGACGGTCCCCGTCCTCGGCAGCATCCCCATCGACGTCCGCCTCCGCGAGGGCGGCGACGAGGGCAAGCCGGTCGTCCTGACGGACCCGGAGTCCCCGGCGGGCGCGGCGCTGCGGGCGATCGCGGGGAAGCTCGGGGGACGGCAGCGGGGGCTGTCGGGGCTGTCGCTGGGGATCACTCCGAAGAACAAGTTCTGAAATCGCACGCCTGCGATCTGCGGCTCCGTCATTGGTCAACCTTCTGACCAGCGGCGGAGCCGTCGACGTTTGTCAGCGTTGGTTGTCGTTGAGCGCCCCCGCACGGCCCAGAGACGGCCCGAGCGGGGGGTGTCGTGGCGTGCCCCTCAATGCGAACTATGGGCGGGCTGGTCGTTGAAGTCTGCTGGGCTGGCCACTTGGGCATCTGGGACCAATACCAGTCGACTACGGTCGCGGTGGTTGCTGTACTCCGCTGCTGTACAGCCGCAACTGAATCAGCGTAGGGAGCCCAAGAGGTCGTATGCCTGTCATCCGTTGGCCTCGGACGGCCCAACGGCGGCCCGAGGGATTCAGGAGTCGTTGCCGAAGCGCTCGCGGAGATCGCCTGTGACCGCGGACATGACGGTAACGCCCTGTTGGGGAGACAGCTCAGAGATCGGGCGCTCGACCTGTGGGTCGTAGCCTTCCATGCCGGTCTCGTGTTCGATCATCGCCGCCAGTGCGTACACCAGGCTCAGAATGCGTTCCGCCTCGTCGCCCGCGTGCCAATACGGAACCGTGATCGCTACTTCGTCAATGAAGACTGAGGCCTGGATGCCGGTGGCGTGGTGCGTCAGCTCGCACGATTCGCCGTTCTCAAAGAGTTCGATCTCACCCAGCAAGCCACGGGCCCGTGGAACGATGCGGTCCCACGCTTCGATGAGCTCAGGCAGCACCAGTCCCTCGACCTCTTCGTTCTGGTCCTCCAGCTCTTCGAGAGCTTCGTCCCAGGACTGGTCTGGGCGCCGGTTAAGGAAGTAGATGTCGTAGCTCACGGCGGAATCGTAGAGCTCCGGACCTGTGGTGTCCCCGGCAGGCAGGCACTGAGGTCGGCGGCTCAATGGGCGAGTCAAGTGGGACACGGTCTTGAAAACCGTCGTGGCGCGAGTCACCGTGGGTTCAAATCCCACACCCACCGCACACGTGAACGACCCCTGACGAGGTATCTCGGTCAGGGGCCGTTCATATGAGCGTTCGTTACTGCTGTCGATCTACCAGATGCGGGGCCTGTCCGGTCAGGTCGCCTGGCTTCTGGTCCAGGTCACGGCTGCCGTGACGATCTGGTACCAATTGACCCGCGGATAAGACGCGCGACCGGGTCCAGAGGCCTTGCGACGCCTGGACCCGGAACGCTGGAGCAGCGCGCTGGGTCAGGCGTACGTCGAGATGTCCTTGATCATGGCGAAGCCGAGACCGTAGGCGCTCATTCCTCTGCCGTACGCACCCACGTGCACCCCCTCGTGCGTGGAACCCGCGAGGACCCACCCGAACTCGGACTCCTGGTAGTGGAAGGGCATGGGCACCCCGTCCACCGGAAGGGACAGGGTGGACCACTCGGGTCCGTCGAGGTCATCGGCCAGGGCCCATGCCGTCTCCGTCTGCTGCTCCAGCCAGTCGTCCCGCAGGCTGTGGTCCATCTGGCCGGGCCACGTGAACGACAGCAGCCCCACGCCCGCCAGCCACGCCGCCGAGGACACCGACGTCGCCTCCAGCAGGCCCGTACCGTCGGCGCTCCGCCGGGACGGGTTCGCCGCCACGGTCACCACGACCGCGAACTTCTCCCTGGGCTCGTCCGTGGACGCGGCAACGTGCTCGTTGCGGACCGAGGGCTCGTCACCGTGGCCGATCGACCCGTGTTCGACGGCACCGTCGGCCGCCGTGCCGACCTGCATCAGCCAGCGGGGCCCCGTGAACGCCTCGTCGAGGCCGTACCACGGGAAGGGCGCCTGCAGGTAGCCTTCGACCGTACGCCAGGCGGAGGGGAGTTGCTGTCCGCCCTCCGCGGCCGGCGCCTGCGCGCCCACCCGACTCGTCGTCTCCATCTCCCGGACGCCTCCTCGCTCTCGTCGGACCGGGGTGGCCCGCCCCCCTTCGGGCGTACTGTCCGGTCCGCACAACAACTCGGCAGCATATCCACACCGCTGAGAGCAGCAGGGAAAGCGCCCGGCGCGTGGGTCGCGCAGAAGACCTGTTCGCGCCGTGTGCGGCGGGTGCGCGCTATGAAACGCGTCACGTCCGCCGCCCGGTGCGCGTGTCGGGTCGGGTCAGGTGGCGTCCGCGTCGAACGGCGGACGGTCGTCCTTGCCGGCGTCCTCGGGCTTCTTGGTCATGTCGATGTGCCCGGAGGACGAGGAGGAGGAAGACGAGGACGAGGCTTCGCTCTCGCGGCTGTGTACGGCGTCCGTGACCTCGGCCATCTCCTTCTTCAGGTCGAAGCCGTTGCGGATCTCCTTCAGCCCCAGGTCGTCGTTGTCCAGCTGCTTGCGGATGAACGTCTTGGGGTTGAGGTCCTCGAACTCGAAGTCCTTGAACTCCGGACCGAGTTCGGCGCGGATGTCGTGCTTCGCGCTCTCCGAGAACTCGCGGATCTTCCGGACCGTGCGCGTCACGTCCTGGATGACCTTCGGGAGCTTGTCGGGACCGAAGACGAGCACAGCGAGCACGATGATCGTCACCAGCTCGAGTGGTCCTATGTCATTGAACACCTGACGCTCCCATTGCGATGTTCTCGGTCGCTCAACGGTACCCGGCGTAGCTGTCAGACCGGTACCGTCCCGAGGTGAGACTTCTGTCAGTTCTGGTCCGAAGCGCCCAGCACGAGTGAGACCTCCCTTGTGCCGCCGTGTTCGACCGTCAGACGCAGCCCGTCGCCCGGCCGGTGGGCCCGGATCTTGACGATCAGTTCCTTGCCCGAGTGGACGCGCTGTCCGTCGACCTCGGTGATGACGTCGCCCGCGCGCAGGCCGGCCCGGTCGCCGGGACCGCCCTTGGCTACGGCGGGCCCGCCGCCCCGGGCCTTGGTGTCGATACGGGCGCCGTCGCCGGTGTAGCCCATGTCGAGGGTGACGCCGATGACGGGGTGGGCGGCATGGCCGTCGTTGATCAGTTCCTCGGCGACCCGCCGGGCCTGGTTGATGGGGATGGCGAAGCCGAGGCCGATGGAGCCGGCCTGTCCGGTCCCGGAGTCGGTGCCGTCGTCGGCGGAGCGGATGGCGGAGTTGATGCCGATGACGCGGGCCCGGGAGTCGAGGAGTGGGCCGCCGGAGTTGCCCGGGTTGATGGGGGCGTCGGTCTGCAGCGCATCGACGTACGACACGTCACTGCCGTCGCCCTTCTCCCCGCCGGCCGTGATGGGCCGCTCCTTGGCGCTGATGATGCCGGAGGTGACGGTGTTGGCCAGGTCGAAGGGGGCGCCGATGGCGACGACCGGGTCGCCGACCTGCACGTTGTCCGAGTTGCCGAGGGGCATGGGGGTGAGCCCGTGGACGCCGCTGACCTGGACGACGGCCAGGTCGTATCCGCTGTCGCGGCCCACGACCTTCCCCTTGGCGGTGGCGCCGCTGCTGAACGTCACGGATATCTCGCCGCCGGACGCGGCGGGCTGGACGACATGGTTGTTGGTGAGGATGTGGCCGCGGGCGTCTAGCACGAAGCCGGTGCCGGTGCCCGCCTCGTCGGCCCCGCGTACGTGCAGGGTGACGACGCTGGGCAGCGCCCGGGCGGCGATCCCGGCGACGCTGTCCGGCGCCCGTCCGGCGGGCACCTCTCCGGCCTGCGGCAGCTGTACGTCGCCCACGCCCTCGCGCTCGACATAGGCGCCGGCGATCCCGCCGATGCCGCTGGAGACGACGGCGACCAGCAGCGTCCACCCGAGGAGGATCCGCTTGCCCCGCTTGTGCCGCTGCTGCTTGGTGAGCACCGCCGCACCGGCCTGCTGCAAGGGTCCGTGCACGAGGGGCTGCTGCCCGGCGGCGGACGCGGCCCAGGGGTCGTAGCGCTGCCAGGGTCCGGCGGCGGCCGGTTCCGGCGGAACTGCAGCCGCCGCCTCCGGTGCGGCCGCGGCACCGGGATCGGGCAGCTCCCCCGGCGCACGCACCGACGGCGCGCCCGGCGCGGGCACTGAGGCATCCATCGACGGGGGCGCACCCGGGTCCGCGGGGGCGGGCGAGACCGCAGCCATGTGCCCCGGCGCGGGCGGCACGGCCTGCGCCGGTACCTGTGCGGGCTGGGGTGCCTGCGGAGTGGCCTGTGCTCGGACAGCGGGTGCCTGTGGAAATCCCTGTCCCTGCGAAACGGCCGGCCCCTGTGGAGATCCCTCTCCCTGTGGGGCTGCGGGGACGTGCGGAGCGGCTGGTGGCTGCGGGACTGTCGGCGCCTGCGGAGCGGACGGAGCCTGTGCAGCCGCTTGTGGCTGCGTAACCGCCGGTGCCGGCATCCCCTGCGTCGCCGTCACCACCGGGTGCTGGACCGGTGGTGCGGGTGCCCAGGGGCCAGGCTGGCCGTAGGGCGGGGTGCTGTAGGGGTCGGGGTCGTGCAGGGGCTTGGGGCGCTCGGCGGGCGGTACGACGACGGGGTCCGACCCGGCCGACTCTGCCCCGGTCGGCTCCGCCCCGGTGGGCTCTGCCGTGGCCGGCGCTGCCTCGGCCAGCTCTGCCCCGGTGGGCTCCACCCTGGCCGACTCTGCCCCGGTCATCTCAGCCGCGGCCGACTCTGACGTGGCCGACTCTGACGCGGCCGTCGCCGAATCCGTCACCACCGGCTCAGCCACCACCGGCTCAGCCGCAACGGGCACAGCCTCGCCAGGCTCAGCCGCAACGCTCGCGGACCCGCCAGGCTCAGCCGCGCCGCTCGCGGCGCCGCCCGCCCCCGTGCCACCCGGTGCGACCACCGCAGGCTTCGCCAGTTCGAAGTCGCCGTCGGCGGGCCTCGCCGGTGCTTCTCCCGCCGGCGTCTGCTCCCCGTGTTCCCCCTGCTCCCCCGGCGGGACGGACGTCGGGTTCCCCTCGTTCATGCTCTCCCCACGGCTGGCCGCGGCCGCGCGTGTCGGCGGTGGCCACGGAACGTCGACTCCGTGCCCGGGTCAGCGCCGCGGGCACGGCTTCACAGGATTCAACCAGGTTCGACGGCCGCGGCGAAGAGGCAGGTCAGGGCGCCTGATGGGAGGGGGAGGCGGAGGGAGCGGAGGGGGTGTCGAGGACGGGGGCGGACAGCGGGCCGGGGCCGGTCACGTGGGGCGGTTCGGACCCGGAGGTCAGGGAGGACGGGGTGATCTCGCTCAGCGGGCGTATCAGCGGGGAGACCGCGGCCGCGCCCGCCATCACCGGGGCGGTCAGGTCGTGCACGGCGTCCTGGACCTGTCCTGAGGCCGGGGCAGGCACTCCGGGCACCAGCGGCGCTGACATGGAGGTCGGTGCCGCCGAGGTCTGGCCGAGCAGGCTGCTGCCCTGGGCGAGCAGCGGTCCCACCGCGCGACGGCGCTGGGAGTCGGGCGTCGCCGCGCCCGTGCCCGCCGAACGCGTCGGGGCCACGTTGCCGCTGCCGGAGCCGCTGCGGGTGTCCGCGGTCATGTCGCCGGGGATGGCGGTGGTCACGCCGCCGAGGGCGAGCGCGGCCAGCGACACCGCACCGGCGGCGGCGAACGCGAACCGCAGCCCGCGCGAGGCGGAGCGGTCGGCGTCCGGGCGGCCGACGGGATGGATACGGAAGCCGCGCCCCTCGGGGGCGACGGAATGAACGGAGGAAGCGGGGACGTAGCCGAACTCGAAGCGCTCGCCGCGTCTCGTGCCGAAGACGCCGGCGTCGGGGCCACGCCCGAAGAGGCCGCCCTCGGGCGCCGGCGTGCCGTCGCCGTCGGTGTCACCGCCCCCGGGAAGGCCCTGGAGGCGGGCCAGGAAGCTCTCGGAGGGCGGCGGCGGGGCCGCCTGTGCGAAGACGTTCTTCAGGCGTCGCTGGGCGTCCGCCTCCGCCTTGCACCGGGCGCAGGTGGCCAGGTGGGCGAGGACGCGCTCACGCGACTCATGACCGAGCTCTCCGTCCACCAGGGCGGAGAGCCGGTCTCCCAGGTGCTGCTCGGCGAAGTGCGCCGGCGCAGGTTTCGGTCGAGATCCGCTCACGCCGTCGCGCCCCCTCCCCCCAGAGCGGGGACACGGGCCACAAAGGAGCGCCGCTCGGCCTTCCTCGCCTCGGGCGAGCGGTGGGCGAGGGCCTTGCGGAGCTGGGAGCGGCCGCGGTGGATACGGGAACGGACCGTGCCGAGCTTCACGCCGAGGGTCGCGGCGATCTCCTCGTACGACAGTCCTTCGATGTCGCACAGGACGACCGCGGCGCGGAACTCGGGCGCGAGGGTGTCCAGGGCCTGCTGGACGTCCGCGTCGAAGTGGGCGTCGTTGAAGACCTGCTGCGGGGTGGGCTCACGGCTGGGCAGGCGCTCGGCCGCGTCCTCGCCGAGGGCGTCGAAGCGGATGCGCTGCTTACGCCGGACCATGTCCAGGAAGAGGTTGGTGGTGATGCGGTGCAGCCAGCCCTCGAAGGTGCCCGGCGAGTACGTCGACAGGGAACGGAAGACGCGGACGAAGACCTCCTGGGTGAGGTCCTCGGCGTCGTGCTGGTTGCCCGTGAGGCGGTACGCCAGTCGGTAGACCCGGCCGCTGTGCGTGCTGACGATCTCCTCCCACGTGGGCGGAGTCCAAGCCTGCCCGTCCGCGTCGGTGGAAAAGGTCGCGGTCTGGGTCTCGCCCGCGGCGAAGCCGGCGGTGTGGCTGTGGTCAGCGGCGGTGTCGGTCACGGATTTCGGCCTGCCCGCCGACCCGAGGAAGCGCCGCAGCACTCCTCCCCGGTCCCCGGGCGCAGCCGCACCTCCCCTGTCGGCTCTGGTGGTGTCCACTGGAGCCCCTACCATAGCCACCTCGCCCGTTAGCTCCGGATAAGCGGTTTTACGAGAATTTGATACGCGCTGATACGGCTCATACGGCTGCGTCAGCATGTGCTCGGCGTCCTGATCCACCTCTTACCCCCCGTCGCGTCCCGGGCCACCGGCTCACCCCTTTAAACGCCCAGTCCCATCTGCGGGTTCCCGGCACCAACGGATACAGTCACGCCGAGGCAACCACGGGGACAGGAGAGGGTCATTACCGGCAACCGGCAGACGAGCTGGGCGTTCGCCGACGCCTTTGTCGCCGAGGACGAAGCGCTGCGCTGGGCCCGGGACCGGGCCCGGGAGGCAGGGCTGCGCTCGGTGTCGCCCGGCACGGGCGCCGCGCTGGGCATGCTCGCCGCCTCCGTGGACGCGAAGGCGGTCGCGGAGATCGGCACCGGCTGCGGGGTGTCCGGAATCCACCTGCTGCACGGCATGCGCCCCGACGGGGTGCTCACCACGGTCGACCCGGAGCCGGAGCACCAGCAGTTCGCCCGCCAGGCCTTCCGCGCCTGCGGCTTCGCCAGCAACCGGGCCCGGTTCATCCCCGGCCGGGCCCTGGACGTGCTGCCCCGGCTCGCGGACGCCGGCTACGACCTCGTGTTCTGCGACGGGGACCGGCTGGAGTACTCGGACTACCTCGCTGAATCGTTGCGCCTGCTGCGTCCGGGGGGCCTGGTCGTGTTCGAGGGCATATTCGCCAACGGCCGTACGGTCGACTCGGGACCGCAGCCGACAGAGGTGCTGCGGCTGCGGGAGCTGCTGCGCACGGTGCGGGAGAGCCAGGAGCTGGTGACGTCGCTGCTGCCGGTGGGCGACGGCCTGCTGTGCGCCGTCAAGCGGTGACGGGCGGGACGCGGGCGCCCGGGAACGCGGCTGCCCCGGCACCGCTTGCGATGCCGGGGCAGCCGGTGGTGCAGGATCGCGGGCGCGTCAGACGACGACCTTCTTGAGGGCGTCGCCGAGCGCCTCGGCCTCGTCAGGGGTCAGCTCAACGACGAGTCGACCGCCGCCTTCGAGCGGAACGCGCATGACGATGCCCCGCCCCTCCTTGGTCACCTCGAGCGGGCCATCACCCGTCCGCGGCTTCATGGCCGCCATGCTCGTTCCCCTTCCTGAAACCAGCTCATCGTCTGCCGACGGCCCCGGGAGGGCACGCGCGGTCCGGAGCGGACACGCGACACCGGCATCGAACACATTGCTTCCAAGCCATTATCCCGCATCTCAGGACCCGATGACCAACATCAGTCGGCATCGCTTGGGCAACGCGCGCGAGCAAAACCACTCAATTCGGGGATGTGGCTGCGATACTGCGCCACCCCGCGGACGCCCTCGGTGCGACTCCACTCCGGTTTTCTTTGACACAGGTCACACGTCCGGTCCGGCCCTTGGACGGCGATCTCCGCCATGCTGTCCTTCAGACAGGGACGTACTGAGCGGTACGTCACCAGCGAGGACACCGGAGGGGATGCGCCATGGCCGACACCGTGCTCTACGAGGTGAGCGACGGACTCGCGACGATCACGCTGAACCGCCCCGAGGCGATGAACGCGCTGAACGTCGCGACGAAGGTCGCCCTCCGGGAGGCGGCGGAATCCGCGGCCGGGGACACCGCCGTACGGGCGATCCTGCTGACCGCGGCCGGCGACCGGGCGTTCTGCGTGGGCCAGGACCTGAAGGAGCACATCGGGCTGCTGGTGGCGGACCGTGAGACCGGGTCCGGGCAGACGATGAGCACGGTCAAGGAGCACTACAACCCGATCGTGAAGGCGCTGACCGGGGCGCCGAAGCCGGTCGTCGCCGCGGTGAACGGGGTCGCGGCCGGGGCGGGCTTCGGCTTCGCGCTCGCCGCGGACTACCGCGTGGTGGCCGAGACGGCGGCCTTCAACACCTCCTTCGCGGGCGTCGCGCTGACCGCGGACTCCGGCATCTCCTGGACGCTGCCGCGGGTGGTCGGCCCGGGCCGCGCCTCCGACCTGCTGCTCTTCCCGCGCAGCATCAGCGCCCAGGACGCGCTGGAGCTGGGCATCGCCAACCGCCTGGTGCCGGCCGCCGAGCTGCGGGCCGAGGGCGAGAAGGTGGCCCGGGCCCTGGCCGAGGGCCCGACCGTGGCCTACGCGGCGATCAAGGAGGCGATGGCCTACGGCATGACGCACTCCCTCGCCGAGACCCTGGAGAAGGAGGACGAGCTGCAGACGCGGGCGGGCCGGTCCGAGGACCACACGATCGCCGTGCAGGCCTTCGTGAACAAGGAGAAGCCGAAGTACCTGGGCCGCTGAGGTCCCCCAGCAGCCAGTGCCTCGACAGGCAGCCTCAGTTGCCTGCCGGGGCACTGGGTCCTGTCGTCGAACTCCCGTCGTCCGCCCGAAGGGCGGGCCGCGCGGCGTCAGGTGCGTGCTCTCGGCGTGCCGGGCCCTGACCCTCGTACTGGATGTACTTGGGTCGGGGCCCGGTGCGGCGAGAGAGTGCGTGCATGGCGTCGCGCGGCAGACGGGAGTTCGACGACAGGGCCTAGCAGGCGGGTTGGCCGGTGCGGCTCACGCACGCTTCCAGGTGGTCGTTCACCAGCCCGCACGCCTGCATCAGCGCGTACGCCGTCGTCGGGCCGACGAATCTGAGGCCGCGCTTCTTCAGCGCCTTCGACAGGGCCGTGGACTCCGGGGTGACCGCGGGGACGTCGGCGAGGGTCTTCGGGGCCCGGCGGGCAGCCGGGTCGGGGGCGTGGGACCAGATGAACTCGTCCAGCTCGCCCTCCGCCCAGTCGGCGAGCAGGCGCGCGTTGGCGAGCGTCGCGTCGATCTTGGCGCGGTTGCGGATGATGCCCGGGTCGGCCAGCAGCCGCTCGCGGTCCTCGTCCGTGAACGCGGCGACCTTCTCGATCCGGAAGCCCGCGAAGGCCGTACGGAAGCCCGGGCGGCGGCGCAGGATCGTGATCCAGGACAGGCCCGACTGGAAGGCCTCCAGACTGATCCGCTCGAAGAGGGCGTCGTCGCCGTGGACCGGGCGGCCCCACTCCTCGTCGTGGTACGACACGTAGTCCTCGGTGGACAGCGCCCACGGGCAGCGCAGCGCGCCGTCGGGCCCGGCGAGGGCGGCCCCGTCGCTCATCGCTGCTCCTCCTGGCCCGGCCGCTCCAGGCGGGCGTGCGCGGCGGCGGCTCTGGCGCCGGCCAGCGCGGACTGCAGCTCGGCGATACGGGCGTCCCGCTCGGCGAGTTCGGCGGCGAGGCGGGCGAGGACGTCGTCGACGTCCGCCATGCGGTAGCCGCGCGGGACGAGCGGGAAGCGCACGTTCTCGATGTCCGCCCTGCCGATCGGGCGGTCCGGGGGCAGCGGGTCCTGCAGCCGCTCCGGGGCTGCCTCCGGGAGCGGTGCGCTCTCACCGCCGCCCACCACGGCGAGTGTCACCGCGGCCACCACGACGGCGAGGGCGACGACCAGGAACAAGAACATAACCATCGCTGAGGTCCCCACGCTCCTTGCGCCCGACGCTGTGCCGGAAGCTGTATCTGTCAGGCTCCGATCGTGCCATGCGAGTCTGACAGCTAGGGTCGCAGGCGGCCGTACTGCGGGACGTACTAGGAGAGGTCACAGCGGATGCTCAGGCTGGGCAAGCGGGAATTCGGGCCCCACGAGCCGGTGATCATGGCGATCGTGAACCGGACGCCGGACTCCTTCTACGACCAGGGGGCCACGTTCCGCGACGAGCCGGCGCTCGCGCGGGTGGAGCAGGCGGTGGCCGAGGGTGCCGCGATCATCGACATCGGCGGGGTGAAGGCCGGGCCGGGCGAGGAGGTCACGGCCGAGGAGGAGGCCCGGCGGACGGTCGGGTTCGTCGCGGAGGTACGGCGTCGCTTCCCGGACGTGATCATCAGCGTGGACACCTGGCGGGCCGAGGTCGGCGAGGCGGTGTGCGAGGCGGGGGCGGACCTGCTGAACGACGCGTGGGGCGGGGTCGATCCGGGGCTCGCGGAGGTTGCCGCGCGGTACGGGGCGGGGCTGGTGTGCACGCATGCGGGAGGGGTCCAGCCGCGGACCCGGCCGCATCGGGTGACGTACGACGACGTCATGGACGACATCCTGAAGGTGACCGTGGGGCTGGCCGAGCGGGCCGTTTCGCTGGGGGTGCCTCGGGAGTCGGTGCTGATCGATCCCGGGCACGACTTCGGGAAGAACACGCGGCACAGTCTTGAGGCGACGCGGCGGCTGGACGAGATGGTCGCCACGGGGTGGCCGGTGCTGGTGTCTCTGTCCAACAAGGACTTCGTGGGCGAGACGTTGGACCGGCCGGTGAAGGAGCGGTTGATCGGCACGCTGGCGACCACGGCGGTGTCGGCGTGGCTCGGCGCGCAGGTGTACCGGGTCCACGAGGTCGCCGAGACCCGCCAGGTACTCGAGATGGTGGCGTCGATCGCCGGCCACCGGGCCCCCGCGGTCGCCAGACGAGGTTTGGCCTGACCCCCCGGGGGCGCCGCCCCCGGGGGGTGGGTTCAGCGGGCTGCCTCCTTCGAGACCAGGGCTACCGCTTCTTCGACCTCGTCCGTCACGTGGAACAGGAGCAGATCCTTCTCGGCGGCCTTGCCCTGGGCCACCAGGGTGTTCTGCAGCCAGGTCACCAGGCCGCCCCAGTACTCGCTGCCGAAGAGGACGATCGGGAAGCGGGTGACCTTCTGCGTCTGGACGAGGGTGAGGGCCTCGAAGAGTTCGTCGAGGGTGCCGAGGCCGCCCGGGAGGACGACGAAACCCTGCGCGTACTTGACGAACATCATCTTGCGGACGAAGAAGTAGCGGAAGTTGAGGCCGATGTCGACGTAGGGGTTGAGCCCCTGCTCGAAGGGCAGCTCGATGCCGAGGCCCACCGAGATGCCGCCCGCCTCCAGCGCACCCTTGTTGGCCGCCTCCATCGCCCCGGGGCCACCGCCCGTGATCACGGCCCAGCCGGCCTCGACCAGCCCTCGGCCCAGCCGCACCCCGGCGTCGTACTCGGACGAGTCCACCGCCGTACGGGCGGAGCCGAACACGCTGATGGCGGGGGGTAGTTCGGCCAGCGTGCCGAAGCCCTCGATGAACTCCGACTGGATCCGCAGGACCCGCCACGGGTCGGTGTGCACCCAGTCGGAGGGCCCGCCCGCGTCCAGCAGCCGCTGGTCGGTCGTACTCGCCGTGACCTGGCTGCGCCGTCGGAGGACCGGGCCGAGCCGTTGCTCGTCCGGCGGCTGCTTCTTCCCCTCGGGGTTTCCGGTAGCCATGTGCGCTCCCTCCGCTTGCCGGTAGTTCGATCTCAGACTAGATCTACGCGGGTTACGGAGGGGGGACGTATGCGTGTCCGCCATGAAGCGGCGTGCGGGAACCTCTACGCCGTGAGCCAGGTGCGCAGCCGTTCCTCGCCCGCCAGGATCTTGGCCACCTCGACCCGCTCGTCGCGCTTGTGCGCCAAGTGCGGGTTGCCGGGACCGTAGTTGACGGCCGGAACGCCGAGCGCGGAGAAGCGGGACACGTCCGTCCAGCCGTACTTGGGCTGCGGGGTGCCGCCCACCGCCTCGATGAAGGCGGCCGCGGCCGGGTGGGAGAGACCGGGCAGCGCGCCGGGGCTGTGGTCGTCGATGACGAACTCCGCCACGCCGCAGTCCGCGAACACCTCGCGGACGTGCGCGATCGCCTCCTCCTCGGTGCGGTCGGGGGCGTAGCGGAAGTTGACGCTCACCACGCACTCGTCCGGGATGACGTTGCCCGCGACTCCGCCGGTGACGCGGACCGCGTTCAGGCCCTCGCGGTACTCCAGGCCGTCGATGACCGGGTAGCGGGGCTGGTAGGAGGCCAGCCGGGCCAGGATCGGGGCCGCCGCGTGGATGGCGTTGGAGCCCATCCAGCTGCGCGCCGAGTGGGCTCGCTCGCCGGTGGTCTTCAGCAGGACCCGCAGCGTGCCCTGGCAGCCGCCCTCGACCTGGCCGTCGGAGGGCTCCAGGAGGACCGCGAAGTCGCCCTGCAGCCAGTCCGGGTGGGCCTCGGCGACGTGCTTGAGGCCGTTGCGTTCGGCGGCGACCTCCTCGTTGTCGTAGAACACGAAGGTCAGGTCCCGGTTGGGGGCGGGGACCGTGGCCGCGATCCGCAGCTGCACCGCCACGCCGGACTTCATGTCGCAGGTGCCGCAGCCCCAGAGCACGCCGTCCTCGTCCAGCCGGGACGGCACGTTGTCCGCGATGGGCACGGTGTCGATGTGGCCGGCCAGGATGACCCGCTCCGCACGGCCCAGGTTCGTCCGGGCGATCACGTTGTTGCCGTACCGGTCGACGGTGAGGTGCGGCAGGGCGCGCAGGGCGGTCTCGATCACGTCCGCGAGGGGCTTCTCGGCACCGCTCTCGGAGGGGAAGTCCACGAGTTGTGCGGTGAGCGCGGCGGCGTCCAGCGTGAGGTCAAGCGAGGTGTCGGCCATGGTCCCGACCCTAGGGGGTGTCTTCTGGATCAGGCCAGCGACGCAGGATCCGGCACGCACATCTGCCGCGTTGCCGTCGGTCCCCGACGCTCCGCGCCGGGTCCGGTGTGCGCTGCGCTCGGTGGACCCGGCGTGAGGGGCGGGGAGGGCTCCAGTACCTTGTACGCGTGCCAGAGCCGTCCCCCACTCGCCCCAAGCGCCGCGGCCGCCTCGTCCGTATCGGTGCGGCCCTGTTGGTCCTGTCCGGCGTCGCCGCCTATCTCGTGGTGCAGTACGTCACCGGAGGCCCGGGCGCGAGAGGCTGCCGGGTGGTCTCCGGCACGGGTGACGGGGCCTCCTACGAGTTCACGCCCGAGCAGGCGGTGAACGCGGCGACGATCGCCGCGGTCGGCACCGGGCGGGGCATGCCCGAGCGGGCGGTGACCATCGCGCTGGCGACCGCCATCCAGGAGTCGGGGCTGCGCAACATCCGGCACGGCGACCGGGATTCCCTGGGCCTGTTCCAGCAGCGGCCCTCGCAGGGCTGGGGCACCGAGCAGCAGGTCATGGACCCGGCGTACGCGGCGGGCATCTTCTACGCGCACCTGGCCAGGGTGCCCGACTACGCCGGCCTGCCGCTGACGGTGGCCGCGCAGCGGGTGCAGCGCAGCGGCTATCCGGAGGCGTACGCCAAGCACGAGCCGGACGCCACGCTGCTGGCGGCCGCGCTGACCGGGCACTCGGCGGCCACGCTGACCTGCGACGGGCGCCCGGAGCGCGCCGCCGAGGCGACCGGGCCCGACGCGGTACGGGCCGCGCTGGTGCGGGACTTCGGGCGGGACGCGCTGCAGGAGACCGGGGCGGAGGTGGGCGGTACGGAGGTTCCGTCGCCCTCACCGTCCCCGAGTGTGACCGCTACGGCGCACGGCCGGACCGTGACCGTGCCGGTGCCCGAGGGCCGCAGGACGGACGCCGGCGGGCGCGACGAGCGGGAGCGGGGCTGGCAGCTGGCGCACTGGGCGGTGGCCAACTCCTCGTCGCTGCACATCCAGCGGGTGGCGTACGCGGGGCGGGAGTGGACCGCCGGGAGCAACGGCGGCCAGTGGCGCACGGCCGGCACGCAGGGGACCGCGGGGGCGGAGAAGTCCGCGGGGGCGGTCCGGATCGTCACCGGACAGTAGTGCGGGGGCTCACTCGGCCGGGTTGTGCGGCTTCGGGGTGGGCGTGTTTTCCCGCGGATTTCGGCGTGGATTCGGGATCCCTTGGAAATCAAGGGCTGTAAGGATTCTGCGGGATCGCACGGCGGCGCCCTTTGCCCGTTTTTATCCACAAACGATAATGCGATGCGTTATCCATTCTTTACCTTTGGCGTCCGCAACCTTCGTCGGCTTCGAGCGGTAGTCACGGCGTCCGAGTCCGGACACATTCACCGTTCTCCACCCGTCGAATGGAGCATCATGTCCCTCCCCCTGACCCGCCGGATCGCCCGTGCCGCGCTGCTCGTCGCAGCGGGAGCGGCCGCCGGGGTAGGTGCGGCCGGCTCTGCCAGCGCGGCCACGAACCTGCCGGCGGCGCCCGCGAACCTCGGCGGTGTGACCGCCCTGGACGGGGCACACGTCGGCGACACCGTCGACGGTGCGGCGCAGAACGTCACCGATCTGGCGGGTAACGCGGGCGGCAAGGCGGTCAAGCAGGCGGTGCCGGCCGCGGGCAAGACCGGCGGTGGTGCCGTCAAGAAGACGACGCCTGCGGTGCAGAAGGCCGCGGGGGACGCGGCCCGGACCGCGGGGGGTGCCCTCGGGGACACCGCGTCCAGCGTGACGAAGGGTGGGCTGCCGGCGGACTCGCTCACCAAGGGTGGGCTGCCGACGTCGTCCCTGCCGACGAAGGGTCTGCCGACGTCGTCCCTGCCGACGAAGGGTCTGCCGCTGGGCGGCTGAGCGCCTGGCTTTGACGGCCGACGGGGTCCAGGGGTTCCTGGGCCCCGTCGGTTTTCGCGTGCCTACGTCGGCCGGGGCCGGGCCGCTGCGGCTGCGGCGGTTACGCCGTCAGGCGTTCCACCGCCGCGCGGACCCTCTCGTCCGTTGCCGTGAGGGCCACTCGTACGAACTTCTCGCCGGCCTCGCCGTAGAAGTCGCCCGGGGCCACCAGGATGCCGAGGCCGGCCAGGTGGGACACCGTGGTCCAGCAGGACTCGTCCCGGGTCGCCCAGAGGTAGAGGCTGGCCTCGCTGTGTTCGATGCGGAAGCCGTGGTTCAGGAGGGCTTCGCGCAGGAGGGCGCGGCGGGACGCGTAGCGCTCGCGCTGGACGCGGACGTGCTCGTCGTCGCCCAGGGCCGCCACCACCGCCGCCTGCGTCGGCGCAGAGGTCATCATGCCGCCGTGCTTGCGGATCTCCAGGAGGGGCCCCAGGACGGCCGGGTCACCGGCCACGAAGGCGGCGCGGTAGCCGGCCAGGTTGGAGCGCTTGGAGAGGGAGTGGACGGCGAGGACGCCGTCGTAGGAGCCGCCGTTGACGTCGGGGTGCAGGACCGAGACCGGGTCGGCCTCCCAGCCCAGCTCCAGGTAGCACTCGTCGGAGACGAGCAGGACGCCGTGTTCGCGGGCCCAGGCGACGATGCCGGTCAGCTCGTCCTTGGAGAGGACCTTGCCGGTGGGGTTGGAGGGCGAGTTCAGCCAGAGGAGCTTCAGGTTCGCCGGGTCCAGGTCGCGCGGGTCGTCGTAGACCTCGTACGCGGCGCGGGCCAGGCGGGCGCCGACCTCGTACGTCGGGTAGGCCAGGCGCGGGTAGGCCACCTTGTCGCCGGGGCCGAGGCCCAGCTGGGTCGGCAGCCAGGCGACGAGTTCCTTGGAGCCGAGGACCGGCAGGACGTGGCGGTGGGTGACCTCGCGGGCGCCCAGGCGGCGCTCCAGCCAGCCGGTGATCGCGTCACGCAGCGCGGGGGTGCCCCAGACCGTCGGGTAGCCCGGCGAGTCGGCCGCGTCGACCAGAGCCTTCTGGATCAGTTCGGGGACCGGGTCGACCGGGGTGCCGACGGACAGGTCGACGATGCCGTCCGGGTGCGCGGCGGCCGTCTTCTTGTACGGCTCGAGCTTGTCCCAGGGGAACGTCGGAAGGCGGTCGGAGACTGCGGACACGGATCTTGCTCGCTTTCGTCGGTACGGCAAACGCCTCGGTCCCGCACGGCGCGATCTGGGCGATCGGGCCGTACGGGCCGAGGCGATGGGGGTCCCCTGCTCGAGCGAAGCCGAGAGCTTGGGGGAGGATGGCGGGCCGTCGGCCGCTCAAACGGTCACTAGGCCTGCGGCGGCAGCGCGGCGATGAAGGGGTGGTCGCGCTCGATCAGCCCCAGCTTGCTGGCACCGCCGGGAGAGCCCAGCTCGTCGAAGAACTCGACGTTCGCCTTGTAGTAGTCCTTCCACTCCTCCGGAGTGTCGTCCTCGTAGAAGATCGCCTCAACCGGGCAGACCGGCTCACAGGCACCACAGTCGACGCATTCGTCCGGGTGGATGTACAAGGACCGGGAGCCCTCGTAAATGCAGTCGACCGGGCACTCCTCGATGCACGCCTTGTCCTTCACGTCGACACAAGGCTGCGCGATGACGTAGGTCACGCTGTCGTTCCTCCTCGATAGGGCGCTGGCGGGCCTCCATAGGCTCCGCCGCCTGGCGCGCGGGAGCGCGGCGTCGTCGATGCCCGCCTCTAGTATCTCCGTTCCGGGGCATGATCCATACAGGAGGGGTGAACTGACCAGTGGAAATCTCGGCGATAGGGCGCTTCGAGGTCCGTATCACCGCTGCTGACGTGGGCAAACGTGTTTCCGTGCGGTGCTTGGGCGAGCCTGGGGTGACGCAGCAGAAGTTCACCGACACGGTGGGTGTTCTCACATCATGGGACGACGGCGTGCTCATGATCACACGGCGGGACGGGCGGAGCGTCCGGATCGCGGAGTCCGTGCTGGTCGCGGGCAAGGTCGTGCCGGCCGCGCCGGCCCGCCGCCGGGGTCCCGCCGCGAGCTACCCGGAGCTGGCGCGGATCGCCGCGCGCGCGTGGCGTCCGGTGGAGAGCGAGCGGCTCGGCGAGTGGGAGCTGCGGGCCGCCGGCGGGTATACGCGGCGGGCCAACAGTGTGCTGCCGCTCGGTGACCCCGGGCTTCCGCTCGACGCGGCGCTGGAGGCCGTACGACGCTGGTACCGCGAGCGCGGCCTGCCCGCCTACGTGCAGACCGCCACCGGCGCCGAGGGCACGCAGGAGCTGCTGTGCGCGGAGCTGGAGCGGCGCGGCTGGGTGCGGGAGGTGACCGCCGAGCTGTGGATCGGGGCGCTGGCGCCGGTCGCGGACCGGGCCGAAGGTGCCGGGGTGGTGCTGTCCCGGGAGGCGGACGAGGCGTGGCTCGCGCGGTATCAGCGCAAGGGAGTGAGCGAGGTGGCCCTGCGGGTGCTCGGGTGGGGGTCCCCCCGCTCGAGCGAAGCCGAGAGTGGGGGAGGCCCGTCGGTGTGGTTCGCGACGGTGCCCGGTGCGGCCGGGGAGCCGCCGGCGGCGATCGGGCGGTGTGTGGTGGACGGACGCTGGGCCGGTTTCGCCGCCGTCGAGGTCGATCCCGCCCTGCGACGGCAGGGGCTGGCGACCGAGGTGATGGCCGCGCTGGCCCGCCGCGCCCTGGACGAGGGCGCTTCGGCGGCCTGGCTCCAGGTGGAGGACGACAACGAGGCGGCCCGCGCCCTGTACGCCGGCCTCGGCTTCGCCGCGCACCATGCGTACCACCACTACCGGGCGCCGGAGGAGAGCGACGACGAGCCCCCTCACCCGGCGCCGAAGAACACTCGCGTCGATGGGTCGTAGGGATCGCTGTGGACGGGCATGAGCCAGGCATGCGGCACCGTTTCCTTCCGCCTCCGTATCCGCCCCCGCCGGAGCGGTCCGCCGAGGTGCGGCGGCGGTTCGGGGAGGAGGCGCGGTCCGAGCGGCCGGATCTGTCGGCGCTGTGTCTGCTGATCGGTGCCGAGGCGGACGGGACGCTGGACGAGGCCGGGATGGACGCGGCCCAGCTGGAGCTGGACCGGCTGGCCGGGCTGCTGCCCTACCGGCCGGGCGGGCCGCCGGCGTGGGCACAGGCGCTGTGCCGGCTGCTGGGCGAGCGCTACGAGTTCCACGGGACCCCGTCCGACTACCAGCGGCTGGAGTCCTCGCTGCTGCACGAGGTACTGCGGCGGCGGCGCGGGCTGCCGATCCTGCTGTCGGTGGTGTGGATGGAGGTGGCGAGACGGGCGGGCGCCCCGGTGTACGGGGTCGCGCTGCCCGGGCACTTCGTGGTCGGGTTCGGGACGGCGCAGGAGCAGGTGCTGGCCGATCCGTTCGACGGCGGAAAGGTGCTGACCGGGGCGGATGCCGAGCTGCTCGTGGTGGGGGCCACGGGGACGCCGCTGCAGCCGTCGATGCTGGTGCCCGCGACGCCTCTGGAGGTCGTGCAGCGGATCCTGAACAACATCCGGGCGTGGGCCTCCGCCCGGCCCGAGCGGTCGGACGTCGCGCTGCGGGCCGTGGAGTTGAGCCTGCTGCTGCCCGCGCATCCGGCTCGGCTGCGCTACGAGCGGGGTCAGCTGCTGGTGCAGCGGGGCGAGTTCGCGGCGGGGGCCGAGGAACTGGACACGTACGCCCACCTGATCGAGGTCGTCGACGAGTCGGCCGCCCGGCGGGTGCGGCAGCAGGCCCACACCGCCCGGGCGATGCTCAACTGAGCTTCAGAGCCAGCCCTTCTCGCGCGCGATCCGCACCGCCTCCGCCCGGTTCCGTACCGCGAGCTTCTGGATGGCCGTGGAGAGGTAGTTGCGGACCGTGCCCTGGGAGAGGTGGAGGGCCTGGGCCAGCTCCGCGTTGGTGGAGCCGTCGGCCGCGGCGCGGAGCACCTCCCGCTCCCGGTCGGTGAGGGGGTTGGCGCCCTCGGCCAGCGCGGCTGCGGCCAGGGTGGGATCGATGACCCGTTCCCCGGACAGCACCTTGCGGACCGCGTCGGCGAGTTGGGCGGCCGGTGCGTCCTTGACGAGGAACGCGTCGGCGCCCGCCTCCATGGCGCTGCGCAGATAGCCGGGGCGGCCGAAGGTGGTGAGGACGACGAGTTTGACCGCGGGGTACTCGCGGTGCACCCGGGCCGCCGCCTCGATGCCGGTGCAGCCGGGCATCTCGATGTCGAGCAGCGCGACGTCGACGCCGTGCGTGCCGACGGCCGCCAGAACCTCGTCCCCGCGCGCGACCTGGGCGACGACCTCGATGTCGTCCTCCAGGCCGAGAAGGGCGGCCAGCGCCTCGCGGACCATCGACTGGTCCTCGGCCAGCAGGACCTTGATCGTGCTCGTCATGCCCCGGATCCTACGTCCGCCGAGGCGGTCGCAGGCACCCGGGCGACCAGCCGGAACCCGTGCTTGACCCGGCCCGCCTCCAGCGTGCCGCCGGCCTTCTCCAGACGCTCGGTCAGGCCGGTCAGACCGTTGCCCGGGCCGTTGCCGGAACCGCCGGATCCGTTGTCCTCGACGCAGAGTTCGAGGACCGAGCCGTCCAGGGTCTGGCGGCGCAGGACCTGTACGACGCACCGGTCGGCGCCGCTGTGCCGGACCACGTTGGTGACCGCCTCGCGCAGCGCCCAGGCGAGGGCGGACTCGGCCTCCTCGGGAATGCCGTCGAGGTCAGGTTCCCCGGGCACCTCGGCCACCACCCCGGCGGCGGTCAGCGCGACCTGGGTGCCGGCGAGTTCGGCGGCGAGGCGGGGGCGGCGGTAGCCGGTGACGGCCTCGCGGACGTCGACCAGGGCCTGGCGGCTGACCTGTTCGATGTCGGCGACCTGCTGGGCGGCCTTGTCGGGATGGTCGGGCAGCATCCGGCCGGCCAGCTCGCTCTTCAGCGTGATCAGCGAGAGCGAGTGGCCCAGCAGGTCGTGCAGGTCGCGGGCGAGACGCAGCCGCTCCTCATTGGCGGCGAGCTGGGCGACGGTGGCCCGGGCCTTGCGCAACTCGATGGTGGTCCGCACCAGTTGGCCGACACCGGTCATCGCGAACCCGATCAGCACCACCAGGAGGAGCAGGCCGCGTGCCTCCTTCTCGCCGGAGTGCAGGCCGATGAGGTACATCACGGCACCCGACGCCGGGATCGCCCAGTAGGCCGCCCGCACCGGCAGGGTCGCCCCGCAGGCCACCGAGAGGTAGACGAAGAGTCCGAGCCAGGCGCTGCCGAGGGTGTAGGCCAGCACGGGGGCGAGGACGCCGAGGATCGCGCCCAGGGTGAGGACGAGGCGCGGGGAGAACGGCCGGCCGATGTTGCGGAAGACCAGCGTCAGATAGACCCCGACGAAGGCCGCGAGGCCGAGCGAGCCGGCCACGGTGGCGGCGGCGGAGTGTCCACCGTTGATCAGGTCGTCGACCGGCGAGCTGAGGAAGACCAGCCAGACACCGATCCACAACGTCTTGACCAGCAGCTCGCGCCGGTTGCGGGGCGGCCAGCCCACGGGCGCGTGCTTCGTGTCCGCCGCCGTCCGGTCTTCCGTCATCGTGCTCACGCCTTCAGCGTGTCCTTCCGGTACAGCCAGGCCGCGCCGCCCGCGAAGAGGACGAAGGAGACGACGAGGATGGCGATGTCCTGGGCTTCCGGGGCCTGGCTCTGTTCGATCGCCCGCCCCAGAGCAGCGTACGCGTGCGTGGGGAACCACTTGGCGATGTCCTGGAGCCACTGCGGGAAGGTGGTGGTCGGCATCCACAGGCCGCCCAGCATCGACATGCCGAAGTAGGTGATCATCGTGATCGGGCGGACCGCGTCCCCGCTGGCGAGGTAGCCGAGGGCGACGCCGAGCGCGGCGAAGACGAGGCTGCCGGCCCAGATGGCGCCGGTGAGGGCGAGCCACTGCCAGGCGTCGAGTCGTACGTCCTTCACGGCCGCGGCGACGACGAAGACGATGACGATCGACGGGAGGCTGACGACGGCCGCGCCGGCGGTCTTGGCGAGGACGTAGCCGCGCCCCGGGAGGGTGGTCAGCCGCAGCTGCCGTACCCAGCCGCTCTCGCGCTCCTTGGCGATGCGCTCGCTGTTGCCCATCAGGACGGCGGTGAGCGCGCCGAAGGAGGCCATGGAGACCATCATGTAGGTCGGCAGGGTGAGGCCCGAGCCGTCGATCTTCGTCTTGGAGTCGGCGTTGCCCGCGATGAGCAGGAACAGGGCGGAGGGGTAGATCACCGAGAAGAACAGGAACTTGCGGTTGCGCAGGGCGCGGGCGAGTTCGAGCTTGATCAGGCTGCTCATGACTGCTTGGCCTCCTCGGCCTCCGTGATGGCGACGAAGGCCTGCTCCAGGCCGAGGCCGGCGACTTCGAGGTTGCGGGGGTAGACGCCGAGGCCGTACAGGGCGTGGACGGTCGCGTCGGCGTCGGAGGACTGGATACGGACGGTGTGACCGGAACCCGCGGCGGAGCCGCTGTTGGACACAGTGACGGAGGTGAGGAAGGGCAGGCCGCGCAGGGCCGCCTCGTCGATGGTCCCCTCCAGGTCGAAGGAGACCCGGCGGGCGCCCGCCTTGGCCTTGATCTCGGCGGCGGTGCCGTCGGCGAGGAGGCGGCCGCGGTGCAGCACGAGCACGCGGTCGGCGATGGCGTCGGCCTCTTCGAGGTAGTGGGTGGCGAAGAGGACCGTACGGCCCTGGTCGGCCTGTTCCCGCATGGTGCCCCAGAAGGCCTGGCGGGCGGAGACGTCCATGCCGGTGGTCGGCTCGTCCAGGACGATCAGGTCGCTGTCGCCGGCGGTGGCGAGGGCGAAGCGGACGCGCTGGGCCTGGCCGCCGGAGAGCTTGTTGACCTTGCGGTCGGCGATCTGTGTGAGGCTCGCGCGGGCGAGGACGTCGGCGGCCTTGTACGGCTTCGGGTGCAGCGAGCAGGCCAGCTTCACCAGCTCGGCGACGGTGACCTCGTCCATCAGCCCGCCGCTCTGCAGCATGGCCCCGACCCGGCCGGCGACGATCGCCTCGCGCGGGCTGGTGCCGAACACGCTCACCGTGCCGCCGTCGGCCTGCTTGAGGCCGAGCAGCAGGTCGAGGGTGGTGGACTTGCCGGCCCCGTTCGGGCCGAGGAGGGCGACGGTCTCGCCCGGGTACAGCCGGAGCGAGAGCCCGTCGACGGCTCGTACGCTCCCGTACGTCTTGGTCACCTGGTCGAACCCGACCACCGGGGTGGTGGTGGCCGGTGCCGCTGTCGTTGTCATGCCCACCATGCTGGCCGTGGGGGCCCTGGACGCGGCAGTGTCGGCGGTCCCGAGTGCCGGATGACAGATGTCACGCAGTGCGGATGACACGTCACGCGGTTCGGGCGACACGCGCGCAGGGGGCGCCCGGCGGACGCCCCCTGTCGGCTCGCGCTAGCTCGGGTTCGTGGGAATGACCGCGACCCGGTTGGTCTTGCTCATCAGCGCCTGGCGCAGGGCGACGTAGACGTCCTGCGGCGTGACGGCCGTCTTCTTGCCGTTGGCCCGGGTGATCAGCACGCCGTCGAAGGCCTGGCCGTACAGCTGCTTCAGGGCCGCCAGGTCGGGCTTGTCGGTGAGCTTGCCGTCGGGCGTGGCCTCCACCCTCAGGAACTTCCACAGCGAGTTCTGCGGGCTCAACGGGACCGAGTGCGCCGCGTCCGTCTGCACCGTCACGCGGGCCGACATCGCCGGCTCGGCGAACGCCTTCATCTCCCGGTCGACCTCGGCGTTCGAGACCGTCGGCTGCTTGGTGGTCGTCGGCACGGACACCGGGGTCGCCGTGTCCGTCTCCACCAGCGTGCGGTACGCCTGTTCGACCGCCTGGGCCGACCGGGCCGCGTCGATGGCCTTGCCCGCCTTGCCGTAGACGGCCACGGCCTTGCCGGCCTGGAACTTGATGGTGCCGTCGGCGACCGCGCCGGAGCCGGAGCCGCCGCCGGCCTGCTGGAGCGCGGCCTGGAGCTTCTCCTCGTCGACCGGCATGACCGGCTCGACCACCCGCTTCTGACCGAAGAGGGAGCCGATCACGGAGACCGGGTTGTAGTCGCTCTTCGCGGCCTCGCTCACGGTGCTCTGGAAGTCGAACTGCAGGCCCGCGTTGTCCGGCGCCAGGGACACCGTCCGGCCGCCCACGGAGAGCTTCAGCGGCTTGTTCACCCGGCCGCCGAAGGCGTCGTCGAGCTTCCTGACGGCATCGTCGCGGGTGCCGCCGCCGATGTCGACACCGAGCACGGTGGTGCCCTTGGGCACGTCGGTGTGGTTCATCAGCAGGCCGGCGCCGTAGGCACCGCCCGCGAGGACGAACACGCCGACGCCGAGCAGCACGAGCTTGCTGCGGCCCTTCTTCTTCGGCTTGGCCTCGGCCTTGGGGCGCGGGGCCGGGTCGGGCAGCTTGGGGGCCGTGTGCGGCACCGGGCCGTCGGGGTGCGCGCCGGAGCCGAACGGGGCGTTCCCGGCGGACGGGACGACGGGGATGCCGCTGGTGACGGTGTGTCCGGAGACGTTGTCCGGGGCGCGGTAGCCGGGCACGCCCGGTTCGGGGGCCGGCTTCTGCGGGGTGAGGATCGCGGTGTCGTCGCTGAGGCCGCCGCCGGGTGCCGTGCCGGGGCCGGCGAGGGCACCCGGGGCGAGCGGGCCGCCGGGCAGCTGGTGGCTGCCGGTGTCGCCGTAGCCGCCCGGGCTGTCGAAGGACTCACCCAGATCCCTGTCGAAGTCGCTGAGCGAGCTCCGCGGAGCGGCCGGCGGGACGAACGGTCCGTCGCCGGTGACCGGTCCACCGGTCGGGCCCGCCGGGCCCTGCGGACCGCGGCCGCCCTGGCCGGTCGGCCCGTTGAAGCCACTGGGTCCGCCGGGGCCGCCGGACGCGCTCGCGCCAGGGGTGCCGCTGCCGTCGAATCCGCTCGCGCCGCCGCTCTCCGCGAAGTACGGCAGGTCGTCGCGGCTCGGTTCGCCGCCGGGCGCGCCGGGGCGGGAGCCGCCGCGCGGGCCCGCGGCCAGCACCTCGGTCACGTCGAAGGAGCCGGTGCCGCCGCCGTGCCCCGGGGCCACGGGGCCGCCGGTGGCGCTCGGCAGGCCCGAGCCGTTCGTACCGCCGGGGCGGGAACCGCCGGGCACGCTCATGGAGCCGACCACACCACCGGGGCGGCCGCCGCTGGGGCGAGCGCCGGCACCCGGTGCGCCCGAAGTGCCCGAACCGCTCGGCTTGCTCGGCGCGGCGGCGGAACCGCCGGGCATCCCGGACCCGTTCGTGCCGCCGGCGCCCGGACCGCCCTTGGGCGCGCCGGACTTGCGGGGCGCGAACCAGTCGCTGGCCTTCTCCTCGGCCTGCGGGGTGGGCTCGGCGGGGGGTTCGACGGTGCCGGTGGACTTCGCGGCGGCGGGGGCCGGCCGCGTGTCGGCGCCGGAGTCGTCCCCGGTGGTCTCGCCGTCGCCGACGGGCTTGCGCACGACGACCGGCGGGATGGGCCGGGATCCGGGGATGTTGATCCGGATCCGCGTCGTCAGCGTGGTCTCGGTCTTACGTTCCTCGGGCTGGGTGGCCGAACGGCCCGCGTCCGCGCCGACGTCGGAAACCATGGGGGTTCCGTACGGCGGCGTCCCCGAGGGGTATGCGGCTCCGCCGGACCCGTTGGGCCCGGAGGACGGAGTGTCAGTTTCACGACTCAAGGCAGGTTCTCCCGGTTGGCTCCGCCGCCCGTTACGACCTCAGCGGGCAGCTCGGCGGCGCGCACCACCATACTGGCCACGTCTGGCGCGTATCCCATGACCGCCGAGGAAACCCACACCGGACTCGCACGTGCGTCGCACGGCGAAGTGGTACGTCACTTGCCAAGTCGGGCGGGACCGTCGTGAGGTTGCCGTCCGGGGGCAAGGGTGGCGCAGATCACAGCCAGGGCCATGCCACCGAGCAGGAAGAGGTAGGAGCCGACTCCCGCGCCGAACAGGAAGTCGCCCTCGCGGCGGGTGGCGGTGAGCAGGACGACGGCGACGATCCAGCCGGCCACCGGCGCGACCGCCCCGGCCCGGCCGCCGAGCGCGTACGCCCCGCCGAGGAACAGCCCGGCGGCGCCCGCGAGGGCGAGCAGCAGCCCGCCCGGGAACCAGGCGGCCTGGACCAGGGTTCCGGCGAGCCCGACGATCGCACCGAGCAGCAACAGCCCGAGGTGGGCGGCCATCCGCCCGGCCGAGGGCCGCCGCATCGGCTGGGCCAGCATCGAGCCGCGTCCGGCGGTGCTCATGACGCCTCCTCGGTGGCGATGCCTGCGAACAGGTCGGTCTCCCCGGGCTGTGCCCGGCCGCGCACCAACTCGTAGTACTCGGTGGTGAACAGCGGCTGGGCGAGTTCGTTGGAGAGCGCGAAGTACGGCTCGGCCACGTCGATCTGGGTGACGTGGGCACGCATCGCGGCGGCCTTGGCGGCCGCGTGGGCGCTGCCGTCGATCGCGGTGGTGATCCGCTCGTCGTCGACCACGCCGGGTACGTCGGCCACGCTGCCGCTCTTCGCGAACGGGAGGTTCGGCAGCTCGTCCTCGAGGCGGGAGAATGCGGCCTCGGCGACGGAGCGCGGGACGCGGTTCCAGTAGACCTTCTCGATCCCGTGTCCCTGTTCGACCGCCAGGTCGACGGCCCGCATGGCCACGCGGTGGGCCTGGATGTGGTCCGGGTGGCCGTACCCGCCGTTGTCGTCGTACGCGACGAGGACCTGCGGGCGGACCTCCAGGATCACCTCGACGAGCGACCGGGCGGCGTCGTCCAGGTCGGCCTGCCAGAAGCAGGCGGGGTCCTCGTTGTCGGGAACGCCCATCATGCCGGAGTCGCCGTAGCGGCCCGCACCGCCGAGCAGCCGCAGGTCCGCGACGCCCAGCTCACGCAGGGCGGCGCTCAGCTCGTCGCGCCGGTGTGCGCCCAGCGCGGCGCCGGTCAGATGCCGCAGCTCGGGCGGGATGACCTCGCCCCGCTCCCCCAGGGTGCAGGTGACCACGGTCACATGGACACCCTCGGCCGCGTACCTGGCCATGGTCGCGCCGTTGTTGATCGACTCGTCGTCCGGGTGCGCGTGCACCAGCAGCAGACGCCGGGCGGGCAGTTCCGTCATGGGACCACCCTACGAGGCACTCGTCTCGTCCTTGTAGCGCGGCAGACCGTCCGTCGAGATCGTCCAGTCCGCGATGGTGACGTCCTCGCCGTAGACGAAGTCCTTGCGGGTGGCGTAGCGGGGGCCGTCGGGGGTGGGGTGGATGTCGGTGAGGACGGCGCCGGTGGCGGTGCGGGGGTCGAAGATGGCGTAGATAGGGATGCCGAGCAGCGGGTAGTCGCGCATCTTGCCGACCCAGTCGTTGTCCGGGTTGGAGCGGGAGACGATCTCGATGGCGGCGATGAGCGTACGGGGGTCGATAGAGCCCTCGACATCGAGATCAGTCCAGGCGATGACCATCACGTCAGGGTGTCGCATGATGCCCTCGGGCTCGTCTTCCACATCGGGCTTGCCGTTGTGAGCCAGCAGCTCGTCCGGCATCGCCTTCTCCAGACGGCGGCTGACGCGTGCGGCCGTGACCTCGTGGGGCCCTCCCGGCGACATCATGTCGTGGACGATCCCTTCCTTGGTGATCTCGAATTTCCCCGGGATGACGTCGTCCATCGACTGAACGACGTCTCGCATGGTCAGGTACAGGTGGGAGGCACCCTGCCGCGCGTTGTCCGGTGCGATGGTCATGGCGCTCGCTCCTCGTCTTCTGTGCCCAGGGGCAAGGATCGTCGCTCTCATGCTAGGCGGCCTCCAAGAGATCGGTTCGGCAGTCGCGGCAGCGGCCGGGTTCGGGCGCTCGGAAGGCGCGGTCGCAGCGGTCGCAGGTCTGGAGCGGGTGCCGTACGGGCGGCAGGGCGGCCGGTGCGCGGAACGGCGGTGGGGGCGGCAGCTGGGCGCGTGGCCGGTGTTCGCACGTGACCGTGGGGGCCGCCCGCTTCTTGGTCAGTGTCGTGCTTCCGCGAGCCGAGTAAAGGGCGCTCCAGCACGGGTGAGAAGCGAGCGAGCGGCCCGGGAAAGCGGGTGGTTCGACGGGGCTGGGCCCTTGGGTCCCCTGCGTTCGCACAGTCGGCTGTGGGGGCGCGCTCGCACCTCGCCGGCACGCCGGGCCGGCTCAGCGGTTTGCGGCCGGTGGTGGGCCTTCGGGGTGCCGCATCGCCCCTCCCACTCGGGGGTGATTGGCAGGAACGGGCCAGTGAGCGGTGGATCCGTTCCAGTCCTCCAGTAGGAGCATGGGCCTCGCCTTGCGGGGTCGTCTCGGCCCCTTGACCCAAATGCACCACTCACCCCATGAGCGGGGACGGAGGAGGTGCGTGCGGCACATGTGACGCATGAGGCCGCAACCCCCGACCAGCATCGCTCTGGGCCGGGTCCGACGCCGCCGGGCCGTACCCCAAGCCCTCAAGTTCCTCAGAACTTGATGCTGCCGATCATGCTGGCGACGTTCGTCGTCAGCTCACTGATCGTGGGGGCGACGGTCGAGGACGCGAGGTAGAAGCCGAGCAGCATGCAGACGACCGCATGACCGCCCTTCAGTCCTGACTTCTTGATCAGCAAGAAGACGATGATCGCCAGCAGCACCACCGCCGAAATCGAGAGTGCCACGGCGGCTCACCTCCAAAGATCCCAGGGACGCGGGGGGTACGGACTATGGGGGTTGTCACTCGGTTGTAGATCGGTAGAGCAATTCCATGCACACGCCAGCAGGTTCATACCCACTCAGCGGTAGTGATCATAACTATCCGTACTCGCGCATCGCTCGGCGCATGGCCGCACAAGGGGGCGCATGGCCAATATGGTCGGGGTATGACGACCGAGGCTGACTCCTTCCCCCGTCGACACGCCCGCACGCAGCGGTTCACGCTCGGCGCGCCGCGTGCGTTCACCGTGGCACCCGACGGCTCGCGTGTCGCGTTCCTGCGTTCGGGCTCCGGCACGGACCGGGCCAACTCCCTGTGGGTCCTCGATCCGACGGACGGCACCGAGCACCTGGCGGCCGATCCGTACGCCCTCCTGGAGGGCGCCTCGGAACAGCTCTCGCCCGAGGAGCGGGCGCGCCGGGAGCGCAGCAGGGAGGGCGGGGCCGGCATCGTCGGCTATGCCACCGACGCGGCCGTGGAGTTGGCGTCTTTCGCCTTGTCAGGGCGGCTTTTCACGGCCGAACTGCGGGCCGGTACGGCACGCGAACTCCGGGTCCCCGCACCGGTGATCGACCCGCGTCCATCGCCGGACGGGCGGCACATCGCGTACGTGACGCAGGGCGCGCTGCGGGTGACGCGCGCCGAGGGCGCGGACGACCGGGCGCTGGCCGAACCGGAGGCCGATCAGGTCACCTACGGACTCGCCGAGTTCATCGCGGCCGAGGAAATGGAACGTTCGCGCGGATTCTGGTGGGCGCCGGAGTCGGACCGGCTGCTGGTGGCGCGCGTGGACGACACGCCGGTGCGGCGGTGGTGGATCGCCGACCCGGCCCACCCGGACCGTGAGCCACAACACGTCGCGTACCCTGCGGCCGGGACGGAGAACGCGGACGTACGTCTGTTCGTGATCGACCTCGACGGCAGCCGCACGGAGGTCGTCTGGGATCGTGCGCGCCATCCGTATCTGGCGCGTGTGCACTGGTCAGAGGCGGGTGCGCCGCTGCTGCTGGTACAGGCGCGCGACCAGCGCAGCCAGGTGTTCCTGGCGGTGGATCCGGACTCGGGTTCGACCCGGATGGTGCACGCGGACGAAGATCCAACATGGCTGGATCTTTTCGCCGGAGTGCCCTGCTGGAGCCCTTCCGGGCAGCTTGTCCGCATCGCGGACGAGGGGGGTGCCCGGGTGCTGGCGGTGGGCGAACGGCCTTTGACCGGGCCGCAGTTGCACATCCGTGCGGTACTCGACGTGACGGCCGACGACGTGCTGGTTTCGGCGTCGGCGGGCAAGGAGGCGGAGACCCCGGAGACCGGCGAGGTTCACGTCTACCGGGTGAACGAACTCGGCGTGGAACGCGTGTCGCAGGAGCCCGGGGTGCACTCGGCGGTGCGCGCCGGAGGCGTGACGGTCCTGGTGTCCGCGACGCTCGACAGTCCGGGTACCCATGTCCAGGTGCTGCGTGACGCAAAACGAACGGCGACTGTCCGGTCCTGCGCCGAAGTTCCCGGTTTGTCACCTCGGGTGACCCTCACCGAGGGGGGCGCACGCCGAATTCCGTGCGCCGTGCTTATGCCTACGGACTACCCCGGCGACACTCCCCTGCCCGTCCTCCTGGATCCCTACGGCGGCCCGCACGGCCCGCGCGTGGTGGCCGCGCACAACGCGCATCTGACCTCGCAGTGGTTCGCCGACCAGGGCTTCGCGGTGATCGTCGCCGACGGCCGGGGCACGCCGGGCCGCTCGCCGGCCTGGGAGAAAGCGGTCCACCGCGACTTCACGCTCACCCTGGACGACCAGATCGAGGCCCTCCAGGACCTGGCCGAGCGCTACCCCCTCGACCTCTCCCGGGTGGCCGTCCGCGGCTGGTCCTACGGCGGCTACCTGGCCGCCCTCGCCGTCCTGCGCCGCCCAGACGTCATCCACGCGGGCATCGCGGGCGCCCCGGTCACGGACTGGCGCCTCTATGACACCCACTACACCGAGCGCTACCTCGGCAACCCGGTCGAGGACCCGGCGACGTACACGCGCAACTCCCTGGTCACCGACGAGGGTCTGTCCTCCCCCGCCGAACCGCACCGCCCCCTGATGATCATCCACGGCCTGGCCGACGACAACGTGGTGGCCGCCCACACCCTGCGCCTCTCCTCGGCCCTCCTCGCCGCGGGCCGCCCCCACGAGGTGCTCCCCCTGTCCGGCGTCACGCACATGACCCCCCAGGAACAGGTCGCGGAAAACCTGCTCCTGCTCCAGGTGGACTTCCTCCGGCGTTCGCTGGCACAACCGGGCAAACACGCATGAACTGCGTTTACACGCAGGCAACTTCACGGAAGCGGTACCGATATACGGACGCGCGAGGCTGAACAGCGTACGGCCGTGCGGGTGCCGTAAGCGGGCCGGGGATGCGCATGTCACCCCGGCCCGTTGCCGTTCGCCCCGGCCGCCTCCGGCGGGACCACCTGTTTCTCCTCCGCGAAGTGGCAGGCCGAGTCGTGGGCGGCGGGGCCGGACGTGCCGCGGAAGTCCTCGGGAACCGCCAGGAGCGGGACCTCCAGGGTGCAGCGCTCCCGGGCCTTCCAGCAGCGGGTGCGGAAGCGGCAGCCCGAGGGGATCTTCGTCGGGGAGGGGACGTCGCCGGTGAGGATGATCCGCTCACGGTGTTCACGGGCCTCGGGGTCGGGGACCGGGACGGCGGAGAGGAGCGCCTGGGTGTAGGGGTGGGTGGGGTGGTCGTAGATCTCGGCGTCCCTGCCGATCTCCACGATGCGGCCCAGGTACATGACCCCGACCCGGTCCGAGATGTGCCGGACGATCGACAGGTCGTGCGCGATGAAGACGTAGGCGAGGTCGAACTCCGCCTGGAGGCGGTCCATCAGGTTGATCACCTGGGCCTGGACCGAGACGTCCAGGGCGGAGACCGGCTCGTCGGCGACGATCACCTCGGGGCGCAGGGCCAACCCCCGGGCGATGCCGATGCGTTGGCGCTGGCCGCCGGAGAACTGGTGCGGGTAGCGGTTGATGTACTCGGGGTTGAGGCCGACCACGTCCAGCAGTTCCTGCACCCTGCGGCGGCGGTCGCCCTTGGGGGCGGCTTCGGGGTGGATCTCGTACGGCTCCCCGATGATGTCCCCGACCGTCATCCGGGGATTGAGGGAGGTGTACGGGTCCTGGAAGACCATCTGGATGTTGCGGCGCACCGCCTTCAGGGCCCGGCCGGACAGCCCGGTGACGTCCTCGCCCTTGAACCTGATCGAGCCCGCCGTCGGCCGCTCCAGGCCGCACAGCATCTTCGCCACCGTCGACTTGCCGCAGCCCGACTCCCCGACGATGCCGAGGGTCTCGCCCTTGGCGAGGGCGAAGTCGACGCCGTCGACCGCCTTCACCGCGCCGACCTGCTTCTTGAACAGGATCCCCCGCATCAGCGGGTAGTGCTTGACGAGGCCGCTGACCTCCAGGACCGGTTCAGCCATGCAGGCACTCCCTCCAGAAGTGGCAGGCGCTGCCGCGATCGCCGGAGACCTCGTACAGCGGCGGTACGTCCGTACGGCACACGTCCTGGGCCATCGGGCAGCGGGGGTGGAAGGCGCAGCCGGGCGGGATGTCCATGAGGTTCGGCGGCAGGCCCTTGATGGCGTACAGCTCCTGCCCCTTCTGGTCCAGGCGCGGGATGGAGTCCAGCAGGCCGCGGGTGTAGGGGTGGGCGGGCGCCTTGTAGATGTCGTGGACGGGGGCCGACTCGACGATCCTCCCCGCGTACATCACCGCGATCCGGTCGGCCACGTCCGCCACGACGCCCAGGTCGTGCGTGATCAGGATGAGGCCCATGCGGTACTCGCGCTGCAACTCCGCGAGCAGGTCCATGACCTGGGCCTGGACGGTGACGTCCAGGGCGGTGGTGGGCTCGTCGGCGATGATCAGGGCCGGCTCCAGCGCGAGGGCCATCGCGATCATGATGCGCTGGCGCATGCCGCCGGAGAACTGGTGCGGGTAGTCCCTGACCCGCTCCTCGGCGGCCGGGATGCGCACCCGGTCCATCAGCTCGACGGCCTTGGCCCGCGCGTCCTTCTTCGACATCCCCCGGTGCACGACGAACATCTCGCCGAGCTGGTCGCCCACGGACAGCACGGGGTTGAGCGCCGACAGCGCGTCCTGGAAGATCATCGCCATTCCGGCGCCCCGGATCCTCCGCCGCTCCTCCTCCTTCAGCTTCAGCAGGTCCTTGCCCTGGAAGAGGATCTCTCCCCCGGTGATCCGCCCGGGCGGCATGTCGAGGATGCCCATGACGGCCTGCGCGGTGACCGACTTGCCGGATCCGGACTCGCCGAGCACGGCGAGCGTCTCACCCGCGTCCACGCCGTAACTGACACCGTTGACGGCCTTGGCGACCCCGTCCCGGGTCCCGAACTCCACATGCAGGTCACGGACTTCGAGCAGCACGGCAGCTCACCTCAGCTTCGGGTCGAGGGCGTCGCGCACCGCGTCGCCGAGCATGATGAAGGCCAGGACCGTGAGGGCGAGGGCTCCCGAGGGCCAGAGCAGGGCGTGCGGGGCGTTGCGGATGTAGGGGGAGGCGGCGGAGATGTCGATGCCCCAGGACACGTTCGGCGGCTTCAGTCCGACGCCGAGGTAGGACAGGGTCGCCTCCAGCGTGATGTACGTGCCGAGCGCGATGGTCGCCACGACGATCACCGGCGCGACCGCGTTGGGCGCGATGTGCCGCATCAGGATGCGGGAGTTGGAGGCACCGAGGGAGCGGGCGGCCTGGACGTAGTCGTTCTGCTTGGCCGTGATGACCGAGCCGCGCGCGATGCGGGCGATCTGCGGCCAGCCGAGCAGCACCATGAACCCGATGACCGGCCAGACCGTGTTGCTGGTCACCACGGAGAGCAGGACGAGACCGCCGAGGACGACCGGGATGGCGAAGAAGATGTCGGTGACGCGGGACAGCACCGAGTCCCCGAGGCCGCCGAAGAAGCCCGCGAGCGCGCCGAGCACCGAGCCGAGGACGGCGACGCCGAGCGTGGCGCACACGCCCACCGTGACGGACGTACGAGCGCCGTAGACGGTCCGCGTGTAGACGTTGCAGCCCTGGCCGTCGTACCCGAAGGGAGCTCCCGGCTGCGAGCCCTGCTGGGCCTTGGACAGGTTGCATGTGAGGGGGCTGCCGGAGGCGATCGCCGAGGGCCACAGGGAGATGAAGACCAGGAAGAGGATCACCAGCCCCGAGATGATGAAGACGGGGTTGCGGCGCAGGTCGCGCCAGGCGTCGGACCAGAGGCTGCGGGGTTTGCCCGCCGGCCCCCCTGGTGCCCGTCCGCCGGAGGCGGCTGATGGTTGCGGCTCCAGCGTCTGCGCCTCGCTCGCCGCCAGGTCCATCCCGCCGCCCGCGCCGGTGGCCGCGATCGCGCGGTCGGGGTCGTACGGCTGCTCAGGCATAGCGGATCCTCGGGTCGAGTACGGCGTAGAGCAGGTCGACGAGCAGGTTGGCGATGAGGAAGACCAGGACGAGGATCGTCACGAAGCCGACCACGGTCTGGGTGTTCTGCCGGACGATGCCCTGGTAGAGCTGGTAGCCGACGCCGTGGATGTTGAAGATCCGCTCGGTGAGGATGGCGCCGCCCATCAGCGCGCCGATGTCGGCGCCGATGAACGTGACGACGGGGATGAGCGAGTTGCGCAGCAGGTGCCGGGTGACGACGCGGCGCCTGGGCAGGCCTTTGGCGATCGCCGTACGGACGTAGTCGGACCGCTTGTTCTCCGCGACGGAGGTACGGGTCAGCCGGGTGACGTAGGCGAGGGAGACGGACGCGAGGACGAGGCCGGGCACGATCAGCTCGGAGAAGGGGGCCTCCGGGGAGACGGACGGCTGGATCCAGCCCCACTGGACGCCGAGGAGGAGCTGGAGCAGCAGACCGGTGACGAAGACGGGCACGGAGATGACGACCAGGGTGCCGAGGAGCACACCCGTGTCGAGGGGCCGCCCGCGGCGCAGGCCCGAGAGCACGCCCAGGGTGATCCCGATGACGACCTCGAAGAGGATCGCGACGATCGTCAGCCGGATGGTCGGCGGGAACGCCGTCGCCATCAGTTCGGTGACGGGCTGGCCGTTGAAGGCGGTGCCGAAGTCGCCGGTGAAGAGGTTGCCCATGTAGGTCAGGTACTGCTGCCACAACGGCTTGTCGAGGCCGAACTCCTTCTTCAGCTGGGCGGCCGTCGCCGGGTCGCAGGCCCGCTCGCCGCACAGCCCGGCGATGGGGTCGCCCATCACGTTCACCATCAGGAAGATCAGCAGGGTGGCCCCGACGAAGACCGGGATCATCTGGAGCAGCCGCCGGACGACATAGCGCCCCATGGCGGCTCAGCCGACCTTGATCTCGTTGTAGACGGGGACGCTGAACGGGTTGAGCGCCACGTTGGACAGCCGCTGGGAGTAGCCCGCGCTGCCGTTCTGGTACCAGAGCGGGATGGCGGCCATGTTGTCCCGGACGACCGCCTCGGCCTTCTGGAAGGTGGAGACGGCCTTGGCGGTGTCCGTCTGGGCGTTGGCCTGGTCGACGAGCTGGTCGAAGTCCTTGTTGGACCACTTGCCGTCGTTGGAGGAGGCGTTGGTGTAGTAGAGCGGCTGGAGGAAGTTCTGGATGAGCGGGTAGTCCATCTGCCAGCCCGCCCGGAACGGGCCGCTCATCTTGTGCTGCCCGATCTGGTTGCGGAAGTCGGCGAAGGTGCCGACGGGGTTGCCCACGCAGGCCTTCTCGTTGCCGAGCGCGTTGTTGACGGAGTTGCACACGGCGTCGATCCACTCCTTGTGGGAGCCCGTGTCCGCGTTGTACGTGATCTTGACCTGGCCGCCGGGGAGCCCGCCGCCCTCCTGGACCAGTTTCTTGGCCTCGGTGGGGTCGTACGCGCAGGCCTTGCCGCACAGGCCGTCCTGGAAGCCGCCGGCCGTGCCGAGGACCGGGGAGGTCCAGTCGGTGGCGGGGGTGCGGGTCTTCTGGAAGATCGTGTCGGTGATCTGCTTGCGGTCGATCGCCATGGACAGACCGGTGCGGACCTTCTCCGAGCCCGCCTTGTTCCAGGCCGGGTCGTAGTACGGGAAGGCCAGAGTCTGGATGATGCCGGCGGGCGAATTGATGTACCGGCCGCCCAGGTCGCTCTTGACGTTCTTCAGCTGGGCTGCCGGGACGTCGTCGACGAGGTCGAGGTTGCCGGCCATCAGGTCGGTGTAGGCGGTGTTGCCGTCGGTGTAGACCTTCAGGGTCACACCGGCGTTCTGGGCCTTGTCCGGGCCCGGGTAGCCGTCCCACTTCTTCAGGGCCATCTGCGAGCCCTTCGTGTAGGACTCGATGGCGTAGGGCCCGTTGCCGACCGGCTTGCTCAGCCAGGCCGAGTGGTCGGTGAAGAACGACTGCGGCAGCGGGGCGAAGGCCGCGTAGCCGAGGGTGTCCGGGAAGCTGGAGAACTTCTGGTCGAGCTTGACGGTGAAGGTGAGGTCGTCCACGACCTTCAGACCCGACAGGGTTTCGGCGCTCTGCGACCCGCTGTCGGGGTGGACCTTGTCGTAGCCCTCGATGTAGCCGAAGAAGTAGGCGTTCTTCTGGTTGTTCTTCAGGCTCGCGCCGTAGTTCCAGGCGTCCACGAAGGACCTGGCGGTCACCTTCTCGCCGTTGGAGAAGGTCCAGCCGTCCTTCACCTTGATGGTGAAGTTCTGCGAGTCCTTGGTCTCGATGCTCTCGGCGAGCATGTCCTTGGCCTGGCCGGTCTTCGGGTCGTACCGCTTCAGACCCCGGAAGACCATGTCGAGGACCTTGCCGCCCTGCACCTCGTTGGTGTTGGAGGGCTCCAGCGGGTTCTGCGGGTCGCCCCAGGAGGAGCTGAGCACCCCGGCGGCGGTCCCGCCACTGGTGTCCGCGCCGCCCCCGCACGCCGCCGCGGCAAGCGCCACCGCCACCGCGCCGGCGGCCCGTCCGGCGTGCCTGGCTCCGCGCATGGGGGTACCTCCTCCGTGATCGCTCAACCAATACTGGTCAATATTGGCTTATATGCCACATAACGCATGCCTATCGTGCAATCGATGGACCTTGAGGGGTGTGCGTCACTCGAATGCAGGCAGGCTTCGGCGTGACCCGCGAGCGATCTTGAGCCAGGGCGCAATGGATCTCCGCGCAACGATGCTGAAACGTTGGATTGCGACGCGTCGATGTACGCATTTCGGCACACCGTCGTCCGCATATCGAACTTCTTGCCTGAATAGTCCAGTTAGTCCGATGTGAAGCACGAAATGATCACAACGCGCTACCCGCGTAGCTACGGAATGGTCAAGCCCGAGTAAAAAAGGTAAATAGACAACCAAGCCGACCCAGAATTTATTGACCTTGAATGAATTGCGTTGAAAAAGTCCGGCGTAGCCCGTAGGGGAGCGCCCTGCGGAGTCATCAGACCCTCCCTTGGGCCAGGAGCACCATGACCCCCCCAACTCCATCTGCGGCTGCCCCGCTTGAGGTGACCGACGAGAGCGTCGAGAAGTCGACCACTTCTGACGGCTCGAAGGGCAGTGAGAGTCGCTCGCCGGGCCGACTGGCCTGGAAGCGCTTCAAGCGCGACCGGACGGGCGTTATATCCGCCTACGTCGTGATCTTCTTCTTCGTGATCGCGATAGCAGCGCCGCTGATAGCGAAGCTGTACGGCAAGGACCCGTACACCACCTACGGGAGCCAGGACCCGAGCCTGTTCGATGCTTTCTCGTACCCGGCAGGCCCCAACGGCGGCATGAGCTCAGAGTTCTGGTTCGGCATCGAGCCGCAGCTCGGCCGCGACGTCTTCACGTTCCTGCTGTACGGCATCCGGACCTCGCTGGGCATCGCCGTGGCCGCCACGCTGGTCACTGTGGTCGTCGGTGTCGTGGTCGGCATCACGGCGGGCTACCTGGGCGGTAAGACCGACTACCTGGTCGGCCGGGTCATCGACATCCTGCTGTCGTTCCCGTCCACGCTGTTCTTCATCGCGTTCATGCCGGTCGTCTACGGCATCTTCGTCGCCCCCGACGACGACATCCCGACCTGGTTGCGCGCCATCGCCCTGATCGTGGTGCTGTCCACGTTCGGCTGGGCCTCCATCGCGCGTCTGCTGCGTGGTCAGGTACTGGGCCTGCGCGAGCGCGAGTTCGTCGAGGCGGCCAAGGTCACGGGTGCGTCTCCGATGCGCATCGTGTTCAAGGAGCTGCTGCCGAACCTGTGGACGCCGATCATCATCCAGTCCACGCTGTTGCTGCCGGCCCTCGTGACCACCGAGGCGGGCCTGTCCTTCCTCGGTGTCGGCATCATCGACCCGACCCCGGACTGGGGCGTCATGATCGCCCGAGGCGCCCAGTTCTACTCCCAGGACATCACCTTCATGCTCTTCCCGGGCATCTCGATGGTGATCTTCGTCGTCGCCTTCAACCTGCTCGGCGACTCCGTGCGCGACGCGCTCGACCCGAAGTCCAAGCGGTAGCAAGCCAGTTCCACCCGGCCCGGTTCGATGACGTCCGGCGGGTTCCGACCGTCCGAATTGACCCCAATAGGCAGGCTCAGCATGTCTTTTTCTCGTAGAAACTTCCTGATCGCCACCGGTGTGGCCGCGGCCTCCACGACCGTGCTGAGCGCCTGTAGCAGCGGTAGCAAGGGCTCGACCGACAAGAACGTCCCGTCGGTCAGCAAGGCCAAGACCATGAACATTCCGGTCGGCACCAAGGCCGACTCGACCGGTCCGGCCACCGAGGTCCCCGGTGCGGTCAAGGGCGGCACGATCTACTCGCTCGACCAGTTCGACATGGACCACCTGGACCCGGCCCAGGTCTACGTCGCGACCGAGGGCACCATCACCCGTCCGATCCTGCGTGGTCTGACCGGCTACAAGATCGACGAGAAGGGCGGCTGCACCCTCGTCGGTGACGTCGCCACCGACGCCGGCACCATGAAGAACGGCGGCAAGACCTGGTCGTTCACGATCAAGGACGGCATCAAGTGGGAGGACGGCGCCGACCTCTCCATGGACGACGTCCGCCACACCTTCGAGCGTCTCTTCGCCTCCTTCGTCACCGAGGGCCCGCGCTACGTCCAGCAGTGGCTCGTCGGCGGCGACAAGTACAAGGGCCCGTACGACGGCAAGCACATCGACTCGCTCGTGGTCTCCGGGAAGACCATCACCTTCCACCTCACTGAGCCGCGCACCGACTTCAACTACACGCTCGCTATGCCGGGCTACGGTCTCGTGAACAAGAAGCACGACACCAAGGAGAAGTACGACAAGCGCCCGTACGCGCTCGGCCCCTACAAGATCGGCGACCGCCAGATCGGCAAGTCGCTGACCTACGTGCGCAACGAGCACTGGGACCCGAAGACGGACTCGATCCGTAACGCCTACCCGGACAAGTTCGTCTTCCAGTTCGGCTTCGAGACGGTCGCCTCCACCGACCGCTACATCGCCGACAAGGGCAACGACCAGTACGCGATGTCGATCTTCAACGAGGTCGCCCCGGAGCGCACCGCCCAGGTCCTCACCAACGCCACGCTGAGGAAGCGCGTCCTCACCCAGGTCGACACGGTCACCTACTACTGGCCGATCAACACGACCCGCATCAAGGACGTCAAGGTCCGCCAAGCCATCAACTGGGCCTGGCCGCACCAGCAGCTGCAGACCATCCGCGGCGGCAAGGCCACCAGCGAGCTGGCCACCACCATCCTCAGCCCGGTCACCCCCGGCTATGAGAAGTTCGACCTGTACGGCACGGACAAGAAGCCCGGTGGCGACCCGGTCAAGGCCAAGGCCCTCCTGAAGGAGGCCGGCAAGGTCGGCCAGAAGCTGGTCATCGCCTACCAGCAGTCCGACAACGCGGTGAAGCAGGCTGTCGCGATCAAGAACGCGCTGGAGGCGGCCGGCTTCCAGGTCGTCAACAAGCAGGTCGACAAGTCGACCTTCTACACGCAGATCGGCAAGATCGACAATGAGTACGACCTGTTCGCCGCCGGCTGGAGCCCGGACTGGCCGAACGGTTACTCGGTCTTCTACCCCTGCTGGAGCGGCAAGAACATCGGCGACGGCCGCAGCAACTACGCCCAGCTGAACGACACGAGCGTCAACAAGGCGATCGACGCCGCCGCCAAGATCGCCGACGTCGACGCCGCCAACAAGGCCTGGGGCGCCGTCGACCGCCAGATCATGGAGCTGGCGCCGGTGGTCCCGGACTACCACTCCATCCGCAACTGGATGTACGGGTCGAAGGTCGGCAACGTCGTGTACGACGCCGGCAACACCTGCATCGCGCTCTGCAAGCTCTACGCGATGAAGTAAGCGCGCTCGACCCCTCGGGGGCGGCCACGACCCGGCCGCCCCCTCCGGCCCACCCCCCTGTCTCCCGGCGACGGCGCCCCGTCCGGAAAGTCACGCCCCATGGTCCACTTCCTTGTCCGCCGAGTTCTCGGCGCGCTGGCCATCCTGTTGGTCATCAGCGCCGTCACCTTCTGGCTCTTCTACGCGATCCCGCGTGACCCTGCCATGATGTCCTGCGGCAAGAACTGCACGCCCGACATGCTCAAGCAGGTCCGGCACAACCTGGGCATCGACCACCCGGTCCCGGTCCAGTACTGGTACTGGCTCAAGGGCATCTTCGTCGGGCGCAGTTACGGCGACTTCGGCAACTGCAACGCGCCCTGCCTCGGGTACTCGTTCGCCAACCGTGAGCCCGTCCTCGGCACGATCCTGGACCGGCTCCCGCTGACCCTCTCGCTCGCCTTCGGCTCGGCCGTCGTGTTCCTCGTCTTCGGTGTCGGCGCCGGCATGATCGCCGCGGTCAAGCAGGGCAAGTGGCAGGACAAGGTGGCCAGCTCGGGCTCGCTGATCGCCTCCTCGCTGCAGATCTACTTCGTCGGTTACATCGCGATGTACTTCCTCGTCGCGAAGCTCGACATCCTCGACAACCCGTCGTACACCCCCATCAGCGACGACCCCGTCCAGTGGGCCTCCGGTCTGCTGCTGCCGTGGCTGGTGCTGGCCCTGATCTGGACCGCCAACTACACCCGTATGTCGCGCTCCCAGCTGGTCGAGACACTGAGCGAGGACTACGTCCGTACGGCACGGGCCAAGGGACTCTCCCGGCGCACGGTGTTCTTCCGGTTCGCCTGGCGCGGCGCGATGGGACCGATCGTCACCATCTTCGGCATCGACCTCGCCACGCTCATCGGTGGCGCGATCATCACCGAGTCCGTCTTCAGCCTCCAGGGCGTCGGCCGGCTCGCGCTGAGGTCTGTGGAACAGAGCGACCTCCCCATGGTGCTCGGTGTGACCATGCTGTCCGCCGGCGCCATCGTGATCTTCAACATCATCGTGGACGCCGTCTACGCCCTCATCGACCCGCGGATCCGGCTCGCCTGACCTCCGCCCCACCCCCTACCCCTCGCATCACCCCAGGAGCGTCCCCGTGACGAGCACCGATCAGCAGCCGTTCCTCTCCATCAGGGACCTGAAGGTCCACTTCTCCACCGAGGACGGCATCGTCAAGGCCGTCGACGGACTCAGCTTCGACCTGGCCAAGGGCCAGACGCTCGGCATCGTGGGCGAGTCGGGCTCTGGCAAGTCCGTCACCAACCTGACGATCCTGGGCCTCCACGACCGCGCGCGTACGGCGATCGAGGGCGAGATCATCCTCGACGGCAAGGACCTGCTCACCTCCACCGAGAGAGAACTGGAGCAGCTCCGCGGCAACAAGATGTCCATGATCTTCCAGGACGCGCTGGCCTCGCTGTCGCCGTACCACACCATCGGCACGCAGATCGGCGAGACCTACCGCAAGCACACGGGCTGCTCCAAGGCCGAGGCCCGCAAGCGGGCCACCGAGATGCTGCGGCGGGTGGGCATCCCCCAGCCGGACATGCGGGTCGACGACTACCCGCACCAGTTCTCGGGGGGTATGCGCCAGCGCGCGATGATCGCCATGGCGCTGGTCTGCGACCCCGAGCTGCTGATCGCCGACGAGCCGACGACCGCGCTGGACGTGACGGTCCAGGCCCAGATCATGGACCTGCTCAAGGACCTCCAGCAGGAGTTCGGCACGGCCATCATCTTCATCACCCACGACCTCGGCGTCATCGCCGACATCGCGGACGACGTGCTGGTGATGTACGGCGGCCGGTGCGTGGAGCGCGGTACCAAGAAGGAGGTGCTGAGCACCCCGCAGCACCCCTACACGCTGGGCCTGCTCAACTCGATGCCGAGCCTGGACGGCCCGGTGGACGTGCCGCTGTCGCCGATCCCCGGGGCGCCGCCCTCGCTGCTGAACCCGCCCACCGGCTGCGGCTTCCACCCGCGCTGTTCCTTCGCGGAGAAGGTCGCGGACGGGAAGTGCTCCAGCGACCGTCCGGCACTCGAGCTGGTCGAGGGCCGCGGATCCGCCTGCCACCTCGCTCTGGAGCAGCGGCAGGAACTCTTCGCCGACTTCGCCGGAACCAGGCACAACTGACGGACATGAGACGGGACTTCACGACCATGAGCAACACGAACCCCCTCCTGGACGTCTCCGGGCTGACGAAGCACTTCCCGATCAAGGGCGGTTTCCCGATCCGGCGTACCGTCGGCGCGGTGCAGGCCGTGGACGGGCTGGACTTCCAGGTGGCCGAGGGTGAGAGCCTGGGCCTCGTCGGTGAATCGGGCTGCGGCAAGTCGACCACGGGCCGCCTGATCACCCGCCTGCTGGAGCCCACCGGCGGCAAGATCTCCTACCGCGGCCAGGACATCACGCACGCGAGCCGCAAGGAACTGGCGCCGATCCGCTCCGAGATCCAGATGATCTTCCAGGACCCGTATGCCTCGCTGAACCCGCGGCAGACGGTCGGCAAGATCGTCTCCAGCCCGATGGAGATCAACGGGATCAACCCGGCCGGCGGGCGCGAGAAGCGCGTCCGTGAGCTGCTGGAGATCGTCGGCCTCAACCCCGAACACTTCAACCGCTTCCCGCACGAGTTCTCCGGCGGACAGCGCCAGCGTATCGGGGTCGCCCGCGCGCTCGCCCTGGAGCCGAAGCTGATCGTCGCGGACGAGCCGGTCTCGGCCCTGGACGTCTCCATCCAGGCGCAGGTGGTGAACCTGCTGCAGAAGGTCCAGAAGGAACTGGGCATCGCGTTCGTCTTCATCGCTCATGACCTGGCGATCGTCCGGCACTTCTCGCAGCGCGTCGCGGTCATGTACCTCGGTAGGATCGTCGAGATCGCCGACCGCGAGGACCTGTACGGCAACCCGCGCCACCCGTACACGCGCGCCCTGCTGTCCGCCGTCCCCGAGGCCACGGTGGACGAGGAGCCGCGCGAGCGAATCCGTCTGATCGGCGACGTGCCCTCCCCGATCAACCCGCCCTCCGGCTGCCGTTTCCGCACCCGCTGCTGGAAGGCGACGGAGAAGTGCGCGACGGAGGCCCCGCCGCTGGTCCAGGTCGAGGGCAACAAGCCCGGTCACCTGACGGCCTGCCACTATCCTGAGACGGCGGACGCCGTTCCGGCCACTCGACTCTCCAAGGACCCCGAGGCGGCGGTCTGACACACCCCTTTTCGTCAGTCGCCCCTTGCGGGACGGACTTTCACCGGCCCATTGACCCGAGCCCATGACTGTTCCGTTCCAGGGAGCGAAGGCCCGCGCCTCCCCAGGCGCGGGCCTTCGCTGCTTCATGCCCGGGACCGCCGGCGCAAGCGGTTCTCCTCCAAGCTCCTCGCGCCGTGGTGCCGCAAGTCCCCGAAGGTCTCCGAGGTGCTTCCCCTGCTCTACCCGCACGGACTGTCGTCGGGGACTTCGTACCCACGCTGGAGCAGTCCATCGGTGGCACGGCCGGTCTGTCACCGGCGACCTTGACCCGGCTGACCCGGCAGTGGCAGGACGACCACGCCGCCTTCCAGCAGCGGGACCTGTCCGACCGCGACTTCGTCTACGTGTGGGCGGACGGCGTGCATCCCAAGGTGCGACTCGGGCAGGCGCACTCGTGCGTGTTGGTGCTGCTCGGGGTGCGGCTTGACGGCACCAAGGAACTGATCGCGCTCGCGGAGGCGCTGCGGCAGAGCACCGAGTCGTGGTCCGACCTGCTACACGACTGCCGCCGACGCGGCATGCGGGACCCCGAGCTGGTCATCGGCCGACGGCGCGATGGGCCTGTGGAAGGCCCGGTTCGAGCTCGTCGAGTCCGCCCAGGAACGCTGGCGCGCGATCACCGGAGCTCACCTGGTCACCCTGGTCCGCTCAGCGCGAAGTTCGAGAACGGGGTCCTGGCCGAGCGTTCTGAGAGGATCGCAGCATGACCGGCCAACGCCACGCCGCCACCGAATCCCACCGGCCCTTTGCTGAGCCGGTCCGGCTCGACCTGTCCGATCCGGACACCCTGCGTCATCTGTGGGACCTTCAGCGGGCCTCCTACGCGGTCGAAGCCCGGCTCATCGGCTTCGACGGCATCCCGCCCCTGCACGAGTCCCTTGAGCAATTGCGCGCATGTGACGAGTCCTTCCTCGGGGTTCGCGACGAGTTGAGACTTGTCGGAGCGGTCGCCTGGACCCGCTTGCCGAACGGTGCTCTGGACATCTGCCGCCTCGTGGTCCATCCCGTCGCGCATCGTCGCGGCGTCGCAACGGCGCTGCTCGACGCTCTGGACTCGATCGAGCCCGCGGAACTGACCGTCGTCTCCACCGGAACCGCCAACCTGCCTGCCGTCGCGCTCTATCGTCGGCGCGGATTCATACCTGTCGGCGAGCGCCAGGTCGCGCCCGGCGTCACGGTCACGCTGCTGGAACGCAAGAACGCATCAGCATCTCAGCCGATCCACAACTCTTGACAAGTACTGGTCCGGAGAGCGGAGGCAAAGTCCGCCGACCACCAGCCGACTGTTGCCGATACGGCGAATCGCCTTGATCACGGTTCTCTCCTGGCATCTGTTGGGGGGCAGCGCCTCCGCTCCCGCCTTCACAGCACCGCCGCGATGGCGGGTCCACGGCGAAAGCGCACAACACGAGCGGTCGTACCAGCGGATGGCCGAAGATGAATACCAAAGGCCTGAAAGGCAGCGGATAGCCCGCCATGCCACGCTGGTGCCGTCCCGGGCTTCCCGGGCTCTCGCTGGGACGCCCCCTCAGGGGAGGACCACTACCTTGCGCGTACTCCTCACCACCGCCAGGCGCGTCGCCGACCGGCTGCTCCCCCGGACGACAGCGGCAGCGGCCCCCGCGCCGGACTGCTGGGTCACCGTAAAGAGGCCGGACGACATGGTCGGCTACTGGAAGTGCTGCTACACCGGGGCCAAGTGCGAGATCGACTGTCGGCGGTTGCTTGAGCGGCGTCCCGCGGGTGCCCGCGATCGCCATTGAAAGGCGGTGGAAAGCCCGTCGCGCCATGCTGGTGGTACCACGGGTTCCCGTTCCGGAACCCCTCTCGGGAAAGGACCACCACGTTGCGCGCGTTCCTTCTCACCGCGGCCAGGCGTGTCACCGACCGGCTGCTCCCCCGCACGTCAGCGGCAGCGGCCTGCGCGCCGGACTGCTGGCACACGATACGGACCATAGCCGGCGTCCGGCACTATCAAAAGTGCTGCTACACCGGCACCGATTGCCACGTGTATTGCTTTGACGTCCCTTGGGGTTCGTGATTCCGACGCGATCGGGGCCGCACGCTCGCAATGGCTCCCATGCACGATCCATGCAGTACCCGAACACCGGCCCCACACAGTGGGCGCATGACCGGCACACACCATCGGGGGATCTGCATGAACGTTCAACTCCTCGGCTGCATCGAGCTGCGCACCGACCGCGGGGACCGGGTCTCGGCTTCCCCCGCGGTCGGGGCCCTGCTGGCCGCGCTGGCGTGGCCGCCCAACACATTCGTGGCCGATGAGGACGTCATCGACCGGGTCTGGGAGGAGATGCCGCCGACTCACCCACGCAACGCGCTCTACACGTTGGCGACCCGGCTGCGGAAGGCGCTCCAGGGCCTCGGCACCGGCGAGGTCGCGGGCGATGTGGTCCGGCGGCGAGGAGGGTACGTCCTGGTGATCGACGAAGGAGCCGTCGACACCTGCCGCTTCCGGGCACTCGTCCGGCAGGCCAGGGGTGCCGTCTGCCGGTCAGAGGACGAACAGGCGCTGAGCCTGTACGAAGAGGCGCTCTCCCTGTGGCACGGCGATCCGTTGTCCGGCATCCGGACGGGGTGGGCGGACGGAGTGCGCGTGACGCTCCGCCATGAATGGCGAACCGCACTGCTGAACGGCGCGGAAGTGGGGCTGCGACTGGACCGCCATGACGAGTACGTACCACAGCTCCATCAGCTGGCCGCCCTGCATCCCCTCGACGAGAGGGTTGCCGGGCTGCTGATGCTGGCCCTGTACCGGAGCGGACGCCAGGACGAGGCGCTGCGCTCCTTCCACCGGATCCGCACCGGACTGGTCGACGGACTCGGCGACGAACCCGGGCACGAGCTGCGCGCCCTGCACGAGCGCATCCTGCGCAGGGACGACCGCATCCGCACCGGCCGCCCGGTTCTGGACGCGCTGGCGTCATGAGCCGGCGGATCGCTCAGCAGTGACGTCATCGAAGTGGCGGGTCAGGTGCACCTGGAGGCGCAACTCCGCGTCGGTGGGAAGCTCCGGCCGAGGGCGTCGCCGTACTCCGGACGTGTGCCGCGCGCCCGGCGCGGTACCCCAGAACGCGGCCGTCCGGAGGTGGGCCGGGGTGCCTATGCCGGCGAACAGGGCTTCGGCCTCGTCCTGCACCGCCCGCGCGCGACGGAAGTCGCCGCTGGACTCGTGGACGGCTGCGCGGGCCATCAACGCCCGGGCACCTACGAGGCGTTGACCCGATCGCCCGGCGAATTCGGCAGCCTGGTCCGCAGAGTTCGAAGCCGCGTCAAGTTCCCCCGACTCCAGCAGGGCCACGGCGGCGACCGTACGGATGCGCGGCAGCGTGAGGACGTTCCCCTCCGCTGCCATGCCTGCGGCTCTGTCCAGGTGGGTCAGCGCGTCACTGTATCGCTCAACCGCACAGCTCAAGGCACCCCGCACGAAGAGGATTTCGACGACCCCTGTGATGTGGCCCGTCTCTTCGGCGATTTCCCTGGCCGTGTCGAGATACTTGGCCGCCTCGTCCACGTGTCTGCTCCGCAGTTTCACAGAGGCAAGGCCGACGAGGGAGTCCACCTGGCAATTCCGGTTGCCGACCTGCTGGGACAGATGGATCGCGTCTTCGTACGCCCGGATCGCACGGGCATCTTGGCCGGCGTCGCTCCGGACCCGCGCCAGCGTCTCCAGCGTCACTGCCTCCGCGTAGACCGAGCCCGAGTCCCGCGATGCGAGCAAGGACCTGCGCAACGCGTCCTTCGCCTCGTCGAACCTTGCCTGTTCCTGCAGCACCAGTGCCAGATTCACGAGGGCCATCGCGTGGACGTGGTCCCCTGCACCGTCGGTGAGCGCCAGTGCCTGGACGACCGCCTTCTCGGCTTCGGCGAGCCGCCCAAGGGTGCCGTAGAGGGAAGCCGTGTTGATCAGCATCATCTTCTCGGCCCTGGTCATGCCGAGGGTGCGGTAGATGGAGATGGCACGGTTGTAACAGGGCGGTGCCTTGTGCGGCTCGCCCAAGAGCTTGAGGGTCACTCCCTTACCTTGAAGACACTTTGCCTCCCCGTAGAGCCAACCGGCCCGGCGGGCCAGGAGTTCACCCGTTTCGTACTCTCCAAGTGCCTCTCTCAAGTCACCGTCCCTCCACCGGGCACCCCCCATCGAGATACACGCGGCGGCCTGACCGAGGGTGTCGCCTTCTCGTTCGGCCGCTCTACGGGCGAGACGTGCCAGCCGTATCCACTCGGAGAGCGGGCGCCGATGGTGGAGCAGATCCTGCAGGGCATCCACGAGCTGCCACGCATAGCGGGCGGGACCTTGCTCAGCCGCGTGCCCGATCGCTGCCGTGATGTCGTCCCATTCACCGTCGAACCAGTCGACGGCCTCTCCCTGTGTCTGAAAAACGCGCGGCGCCGAGCCATCGACGGCGGCCGGACGGCTGTGCGGGACATACATGCCGCTTGCGGCGGCCGCGTTGACGACGCTCTGCAGATAGTGGTCAAGGATGCGGTCGAGGGCCGCCCGTCTCTCCGCTTCGCCTTCCTCCACGAGCACGCGCTCCCTGGCGTACTCGTGCACGAGGTCGTGCCAGGTGGGCCGACCGTGCTCGGTGTCGCGCAGGAGATGGACGCGCTGGGCGAGGCCGAGGAGATCGGCTGCCCGGAACTCGTCCAGTCCCGCACCGGCCGCCGCCGCGGCGACCGAGCGCCCGGTGCCCGCCATCAGGCCGAGCGAACGGAACATCCGCTTCGCCTCGTCCGGCAGCGATTCGTACGACACGTCGAGCGCGCCCCGGACGGCGACGCTCTCCTCGCCTTCCACGTGCAGCCGCGCAAGCCGTCCGCGCTCCGCGAGGTCACGGACGTAGGCCGCAATGCTCCCGGGCCGGTCACCGACCCAAGAGCCGGCCACGCACAGGGCCAGCGGCAGGTGGTCGCAGAGTTCGACCAGGCGGGCGGCGGCCTCCGGGTCTGCTGCGACGGTCTCCGGACCCACCGCGGTGCCGAGCAGCTCCAGGGCCTCACCGCTGTCCAGCACATCGCAGACCACCCGGTGGGCCCCGTCCAGGGTCACCAGTCCGCTCAACTTGTGTCGGCTCGTCACCACGGTGAGCGATCCGCTGGAGGCGGGCAGAAGACGCCGTACAACGGACGCGTCGGCCACATCGTCGAGAACGACGAGCATCTGACGTTCCGCCAGAAGCGTTCGGTACAGCGCGGTCTGTGCCTCCAGGCTCAGCGGGATGTCACGCGGTGCGCTGCCCAGCCCCTGCAGCAGCAGCGGAAGAGCCTCCTCCGCTGTCATGGGCTCGGCGGCGTCGAACCCCCGCATGTCGAGGAAGAGCTGCCCGTCAGGGAAGCCGTTCGCAATGCGGTGCGCCCAGTGCATGGCGAGCGCCGTCTTCCCGGCCCCCGCCGGCCCCACGATCAGGGCGAGTTTCTCCGCGCTCAGCCGGGACGCGTCGAGCTGACGCAGTTCCGCGCTCCGTCCGACGAAGCGGTGAGGAGCACGAGGCAGTTGGCGCGGCACCCGCCTGTCCTGAGCGGCAGGAGGCGGCGCCGCCGTCGCGGCCGCTGCGGAGTCGCCGGTCAGCAGGCGCCGGTGCAGGGCCTCCAACTCGTCGGAGGGGTCGACACCGAGTTCGTCCACCATTCTTCGGCGCAACGCGGTGTAGACCGACAGGGCCTCGGAGGTCCGGCCGTCACGCTGCAGGGCGCGCATCAGCAGGGCGTGCGGGTGTTCCCGGAGCGGGTGCTCCGAGGTGAGACGGACCAGCTCCGCGATGGCGGCTGCACACCGGCCCAGCTCCAGATCGGCCTCCGCCCTGCCTTCCAGGGCCGCTATGTGCAGTTCGGTGAGGCGCCGGCGTTCCGCGTCCATCGTCGGCAGGTCGGGAAGGGGGTCACCCTGCCACAGGGAGACGGCACCGTCGTGGCAGCGGTACACCTCCGCCCACGCACCGCTCGCCGCGGCTCGCGCACCCTCCCTGACCAGGTCCTCGAAGACGAACACATCGACGTCGGAGGGGGCCACGCGCAGCACGTAGCCGGGCTTTTGGGTGGCCAGCAGGCCGGCACCGGCCGGACCCAGGGCGCGGCGCACCTCGGCGACCAGCGCCCGGACCCGGGCGGCCGATGCGCTGGGCAGGCGTTCGCCCCACAGCCCCTGGGCCAGCCGCTCGACCGACACGACACGCCCGGTGTGCAACAACAGCAGGGCGCACAGAGCCCGCTGTCGTCCGGTGAGGGCCACGGCGTCGCTCCCGTCGAGCCTGACATCGAGAGAGCCGAGCAGGCGGAACCGCGGCTGGGGGATGACCATCAGCAGAAAATAAACCAGCGTCATCCGGCAGGCAACGAAAGCCCTATCACCCCCCGGGGAGCCGTCTGCGCAGGATGTGCAGCGCCCGGCGTACGCGGCCCGCGTGCCGTTTCCACCACAGGCGGGCCCACAGGGTCTGCAGCGCGGCCAGAATCAGGACGGTGGTCAGCGCATCGAGTCGGGTCCACGCATCGGCGGGGCCCGCCAGGAGGCCGAGGGAGCGGTGAAACAGCGGCCAGGTCACCTCGGCGAGGATGCGGAGGCCGATGAAGACACAGGTTGCGGTGCCCATGACCATGCCCAGCACGTACACCTTCAGCCATCGCCGTTCGGCCGCGCGCAGGGAACGAAGGGGATCCTCGGAACGGCGTCCGCACAGACGTGCTACGACATGGCGCAGACAGCGTCCCGTGTCGCCGTACAGGTTCCGGCAGCCCGTCAGGTCCTGGATGACGAAGTACAGGTCCGTGCGCATGAACACCAGGCACTGGTTCGCCAGCGCGGTGATCAAGGTCATCGCGACCACGGGCAACAAGGCCCAGTTCGCCCCGAGGCAGCGAGCAAGCAGACAGCCGCCCCACACCATCGCGTCCACGGCGATCCCCGACAGGTAGACCGTGAGTCGTTCCCTCCGGCTCCTGAGCCAGATCCCTGACACCTCTGTCTGCGCCACCAGGAACTGCAGACGGGTGCCGAGGCGGATCCTCCCGGGCACACCCGCGGCACGGGCCGTCACGAGGTGAGCCATTTCGTGCAGGGCGATGAGGCACACAGCGACCGTGCACTGCACCAGCACCGTGAACGTGCCGTACTCGGTCCACAGAAGTTCATCCCAGGACGGCAGGGCCCATGGCCGCACCAGCACAGCCAGCAGAGCGGACACCGGGACGAGCAGAACGAAACCCTGCAGAACCGGGTTCATGACCCAGCGAACGTGATGCGGGCGCAACCACGGGAAGGAAACGACCGGCGCCGCCGCGAACCGCCGGTCGCCGATGGACGCCACCAGTCCGGCTGCCGCGAGCCGCTCCGTGAAGGCCCGGACGTCGATGTCACGGCCGGTGTCCGCACGCAGGCTGCGCCTCGTCTCCTCGACCGTGTTCCCCGAGGCCAGCAGCCGGACCGCAGCCATGCCGATCTCGGGGAGGGCGACGACCTGCTCACCGCCCTGCCTGCCGACGATCCACTCGCCTCTGTCACGGCGGAATTCCAGTGCGTGGAAGGCGACCTTCGGCGCGTGATCGTCCGTGGTCGATGTCACGGTCGATGCCCGGTCACGGATGGCACAGCGGGCACTCCGGTCGGGCCGGATGCCGTACGTCGACCAGGTGGTCGGGAGCGATCAGGTTGAGGCCTCGCACATACCCCGGTGCGCGCCTGCCCGTTCCCGTGAGCAGCGAGACCACCTCATGGGCGATGAGCTGTCCGGAGATTCCCGCGGCCGGGGCGAGCACACCGGTGCCCCCCAGGTCCGGGTGCCAGCCGGGCTTGAGCTTCGCCTCCTCCCCCGCTCCGACGCATTCGAAGCAGGGACCGTCGGGGCCGTACACGCCGACAGTCACCAGCGGGCCGTTGTATCCGGCGACCACCCAGGGAACGCCCCGTGCGGCACACACCCTGCTGGTCATCTTGGCGATGAGGTCGTTGCGCGGCTCGTCGGCGCACAGGGCGAAGACATCGCACTGCGAGACAAGTTCGGCAAGCGCGTCCTCGGTGGCCACCATTCGGATGTCGCAGGTGAACGAGCCCGCCGAGTTGACGGTACGCAGGCGCTCGACGGCGACCTGGGCCTTGGGCCTGCCGAGGTCGGCTTCGCCGTACAGGGCCTGCCGGGTCAGATTGGACACCTCGACGCAGTCCGGGTCGACGAGGTGCAGACGGCCGACTCCTACGGCAGCCAGCGCCCAGGCGGCGTGGCTGCCGGTGCCGCCGACACCCAGAACCACCACGCGCGCGTTCTTGAGCCGCAGTTGTGCCGCCCATGGATCGCTGTCGGGCCGCAGGTCGATACGCCGAAAGTAGGCGTGGTTGCGGCTGTATCGTTCCATCTCGTCGTCGGTGAGGCCCTCGGGGCGTCCGACGGCCGTGTCTTCGAGGTATCCGGAGTTCAGCAGAGACTTCACCAGCTCACGTGCGCCGCCGGTACCCAACCGGGGGTGACGCGCGGTCAGTTCCGCCTCGATCTGCTCGACCGGGGTGGCTCCGTCCATCAAGCTCAGTGCTTCCGAGACCCAGCCGTGCGGGTCGGTGATCTCCGCCGCGACTCCGTACAGTTCGCCGCCGATGCGGATGGTTCCGTCGTCGAACCGGTGGGCTGTGTGCTCGGGCTTCACCCGTGGATGTCTCACGACCGCCACGCTCCTTGAGAGCCGTGCCGGCGAGCCCGTGGCCCACCGGCACGGACCGGACTCATCTGACGATCGACTTGTTCTGGATGGTCTCGATCTTGTCGAGCAGACGGATCTCGAGGAACTCGGTCTGCCCCGTCGCCTCGGCGTCGCCGGGCACGATCGGTTCCTCGTCCTGCGTGACGTTCGTGTTGTCCTGCACGTTCCTTCTCCTTCTCTCCGTACATCTCTCCCGCGGATGCGGCAGTCCATGGACGACCGGCGCCACTCCTGCGCGTCACAGTCGTCGCCACACGGCGCCGAGGACCCTGTCGACTGGGAAAGGACCCATCTGGCGCGAGTCGAAACTGACGGACGCGTTGTCCCCGAGCAGCAGCAGATGCCCTGGCGGGACACGGTCGATCGCACCTGTCTCCGTCGACCAGGTGTCCCCCTCCGCGGCGACGACCCGCTTGACGAGCCATGGGCGCTCGGCGATGGGGCGCTGCCTGCTGCCCAGCCCGGCAGCGGGCAGGTCCCAGGCTCTGCGTTCCGTGCTCGGCTGTTCCACGACGACCACGCCGCCGCGTTCCGGCACGGTCCCGCGCCGCACGAGGACGCGGTCGCCCGGCCGGTAGGTGGGGAGCATGCTGTGTCCCACCACCGTGACCGACACGAGCCGCTTACGCAGGACCAGGAGCGCCACGGCGGCGAGGCCGACGCAGATCATCCCTGCCAGGAGGCCGACCCGGATCACAGCGCGGCGCCTTCCACTGGCGGCGACACCGGCTCCTCGGTATAGCCAGCTGCCTGGAGGGCGAAAAGGCGTGCATACGCGCCTTCGTATGCCATCAGCGTGGCGTGGTTCCCCTCTTCCACGATCCGCCCCTCTGACAGGACGACGATCCGGTCCGCCTCACGTACGGACCCGAGCCGGTGGGAGATGAGCAAGCTGGTCCGGCCCCGGTGGAACTCACTGATACGGGTGTGCACTTCGTACTCGGCCTCGGCGTCGAGCCCGGAGCTGGGTTCGTCCAGGATCAGGAAGTCGCGCCGTTCGCGTACCAGGGCGCGTGCCAGGGCCAGCCGTTGCAGCTGGCCGCCGGAGAGTAGGACACCCTCCGTCGCGGTGTCCTCCTCGAGGCCCGCGAAGAAGGTGCGAGTGACCAGGGTGTCGTATCCCTGCGCGAGGCTTGAGATCGTCCGGTGCACTCCCGCCCTCCGCGCCGCTTCGGTGACCCGGGAGGGATCGTTCAGTGCGGTCAGGTCGCCGAGGGCGATGTTCTCCCGCGCCGTGAGGTCGTAGTGCATGAAGTCCTGGAACACCGCACTGGTCCTGAGCCGCAGTTCATCTGGGTCGACTTCCCGGATGTCGACGCCGTCCCAGAGAATCGCGCCGCGTGTCGGGTCGTAGAACCGGCAGAGCAGCTTGACCAGAGTCGACTTGCCCGCTCCGTTCAGCCCGACCAGGGCGAGGCTCAGGCCATGGGGAATCTCCAGGTCGACGCCCTTGAGGATCCACGGCTGGTCCTCGGCGTAGCGGAACCAGACGTCACGGAGTTCGATCCCTTTGCGCAGAGCCGGCAGCGGGCGTGGCTCGGCGGCGCGCTCCAGGTCCGGCCCCGCGCAGCTCACCTCCTGGTAGTGCCCGAACAGGACCAGTGCCTGGTGTGTCTGGGCCAGGTTCGCAGCCAGTTGGGCGACCGATGACTGCACTCCTGCGACGGCCGCGATGAAGATAGCGATATCGCCCAGTGTGAGCGTCCCGGACAACGCGGCGTTGATCGCCCAGACCAGGCCGACACCGGAGACGAGCGCGGCGAGCAGGGCCAGGAGCGACTGGGTGGCGAGTTCGCGACGGTCGACGCGGCGTCTTTCGGCGTCCGCCGCCCGTCGTTCGTCCTGCATGCGCCCGAGCAGGAAGCGGCCCGTCCCGAACAGGCGCACCTCCTTGGCGGCGTCGACATGGGAGAGCAGCTGATCGAAGAACATCTCACGGCGCTCCCGGGGGCTGATGCGCCAGAGCATCTGCGCACGTGTCCGGGACAGAACGATCTCCGCGGCAAGGACGGGAAGGGCGAAGACGAGGACGAACACGGCCATCAACGGGGCCAGTGCGACCAGCGAAGCCAGGAATCCCGTGATGGTGATGCCTGCCCGGACGACTCCGAGCGTCCCCCTCAGCACCATGCCGGGCGCGCTTCTCCCCGACTGCTTGGCCATGCGCAGCTTGTCGAGAAGGACAGGGTTCTCGAAGGGGCCCAGCCCCACGAACCGCGTCACGGCGGAGAACAGCCGCCCCTGGGCGAGTGTCCCGGTGGCGCGATCGAGTTCGGCCTGCAGGTAGGTGATGACCTGCGGGATGACCGCCTGGACGACGCCGACGGCAGCGAGTCCGACGGCGAGTGCGACCAAGGTGTGTGCCGGGGCGTGGTTGCTCAGCCGGTCGAGGGCCATCTTGGTGAGCCAACCGACGGCGACCGGCACGGCACCGCTGGCCAGGTCCAGTACGGCGTAGGCGATCAGCTTCGGGGCGGCGGACTCGTAGGCGAGGGACAGGGCGCCCCTCAGGCGGGACGCACCCCGCCCCGGCGACGCGAAGACCGTTCCATGAGTCGATTCGCCGCGTTGACTCCGTGACGCGCGTACAGGCATGGGGACTAGCCACCCACAGGAACCGGCGCGAGAAGCCCGGCACCGATCTCGGCCAGCCGGGTCGAGCTCTGGGGCGAGGCCAGCACCCGTCCGTTCCCGTCCACGACGAGGTAGGTCGGGAACATCGAAACACCAAGCTCCTCCACGAGCCGCAGCGCGTTGTCCGCCCCGTGGACGACATGGGCGTACTCGCCGAGTTCGTCGTCGTAGAGGGATACTCCGCCTTTGTCGCCGACGACGACGGAGAACACCCTGCTCCGGTCCAGCGCCATGTTCCGCAGGAACTTCTTGTACACCGGAAGCTGCTGCTTGCAGCCGGTGCACCCGACCGCCTGAAAAGTCAGGACCCAAGGCTCCGAACCGTCGGCGGGCAATTCCACTTGCGCCCCGTCCACACCGACCAGAGCGCCCGGCCGGGGAACCAGCGATCCCGTCTCGGGCCCCTCGACGCGCCGGCCGCTCAGCAATCCCTCCTCGGTCAGCGGGTCGAGGAGCTTCTTGACCCGCAGCGCTACGGCCAGGGAGAGACCGCAGGCAGCAGACGCCAGCAGCAAGGCGAGGGCAGACAGCGCGATGCCCATGTGCACTCCATTCTCATTTCACATGCGTCATACGGAGGAGCGAGACCAGCTCCGCGAGGTAGAGCAGGGTGATGCCGGTGACCGCCGCGGGCGCGGCGGTGAGCACGTAGTGGGACGGGCTCGGTCCGCTCGTGGAGACCGCTGCCCACCAGGTGCCCGCGGTCAGGGCCAGCAGGAGGGCGTTGCGCAGCAGGTGCGCTCCCGACACCGGTGTGTCGCTCGCTCCCGCACAGCCGCAGGATGCGTCCGGCCGTGTGCGCAGAAGGCTGAGCAGATAGACGGTGAAAGCGGCCAGAAGAAGCAGGGCCGTAGCCAGCCCGACGCGTTCCAGCGGGCGCACCACCAGAGATGCGACAACACCCAGCTCCATCAGGGGAACAGCCGTCGCCAGCATTCCTGATGAGAGTCGGCCGAGCCGTGGGACCGTAGCCGACACGTGACCGCGAAACGCACGGAACCCGTGCACCTTCTGCCCGCCCGACCAGGCGAACACCGTGATCAGACACAGCTGACCGAACGCCTCGACCGCTTGCATGGCTTCCTCAGGTCAGGTCCGACGTGGTGGGGTGGGACCGCCGCCGCCGCGCATAGCGCGGCGGCGGCGACACCTCAGCAACGCAGCACGCAGTGGGCGTCCCAGCAGCAGGTGATGTACTGGCCCTGGCGCCTGTCACCAGCTACTGGAAACTGTTCGCAACCCCCGCAGCCCGCGGCTGCGGACGTCTGGGGAAGCAGCTTGTCGGCAATGCGACCCAGCATGCCACTGAGCATCTTGGACATCGGAATTCTCCTCGTTCGGGATTCACCGGCCGGATCTCCCACCGGGGTGTCCGGCCTTTGCTCCCATCCTCTCCGGCCGTGCTTTCCCGTATCTTTCAACGCCCTTTCCGTCGCCGTTGCCCGGAACCGATTCGGCGGGCTGGCGTCGCCGCGCTTCAACTCGACCGACTGAAAGAAGACTTCATGAACCGGTACGATTCCTGACGCACCGTTCAGCAACGTGTGGCAGACTGCCGCGGTGGTCGATCACTCGTTCACCGATCTTTCACTCGCAGCGCTGTACGACGCTCTCAACCCCTGGGGGCCGAGTGACGACTTCTATCTCGGCCTGCTTAGGGGGGCACGCTCCGTACTCGACGTCGGCTGCGGTACCGGGCAGTTGTTGCGGCGCGCACGTGCGGAGGGGCACGAGGGCCGGCTGATGGGTCTCGATCCGGCCGCCGCCATGCTCGTACAGGCGCGGCGGGCCGCCCCGGACGTCGAGTGGGTGCTCGGGGACATGCGGACGCGGCTGTGGCACGGGGAGTTCGAGCTCGTCGTCATGACCGGGCACGCCTTCCAGGCACTGGTCGGTGACGAGGACATCCGTGTCTGTCTGCGCGCGGTCCGCGCGGCCCTGGCCGACGGGGGCCTCTTCGTCTTCGAGACCCGCAACCCCGCGGCCCGCGCCTGGGAGAGGTGGACGCCGGACCGGGTGCGGGAGATCTCCGCCGCCGATGGTTCGCCGGTACGCGTCCGGCACGAGGTGCTGGAGGCTCCGTCCCGGGGACGGGTCCACTTCACGGAGACGTACGAGAACGACGACTGGTCGACACCCCGGGTGAGCCACGGCGTCCTCCGCTTTCTGGACGGGGAGACGCTGCGGCACTTCCTCGCGGAGGCCGGCCTGGCGGTCGTCGAGCAGTACGGGGACTGGGAGCGGGGGCCACTCATCCCCGACTGCCCCGAGATCATCACCGTGGCCCGGCGGGCCGGTTAGCGCGCACAAGGGCCGGGGACGATCCCAGAGGATCGCCCCCCGCCGTGGTGCGGCGCCTCTGAAGCCCTAGGCCCGGCCCTCCTCCTCCAGCGCCACCAGCGCCGGATCCAGCACGATGTCCTCGGCGCGGGCCTCGGTCGTCGGCTCCTCCGGGAAGTGGCAGGCCGTCAGATGTCCGGTGCGGTTTCCGGAGATCTGCACCAGCGGCGGCTCCTCGGTCGCGCACCTGTCCTGCGCCTTCCAGCAGCGGGTGCGGAAGCGGCAGCCGGAGGGCGGGGAGATGGGCGAGGGCACGTCACCGGCCAGGCGAATACGCTCGCGCTCGGGTGTGTCGTCGGACCCGAGGTTCACCTCGGGCACCGCGGACAGCAGGGCGTGGGTGTAGGGGTGCCGGGGGCGGGTGTAGATGGAGTCGCGGTCGCCCACCTCGATGATCTTGCCGAGGTACATGACCGCCACGCGCTGCGAGAAGTGCCGCACGATCGCCAGGTCGTGGGCGATGAACAGGAACGCGATGCCGAGTTCCTTCTGGACCTTCTGGAGAAGGTTGACCACCTGGGCCTGGATGGAGACGTCCAGAGCCGAGACGGGCTCGTCGGCGACGATCAGCTTGGGTTCGAGGGCGAGGGCCCGGGCGACGCCGATGCGCTGGCGCTGGCCGCCGGAGAACTCGTGCGGGAAGCGGTTGAAGTGCTCGGGGTTGAGGCCGACGATCTCCAGCAGCTCCCGCACGCGCTTCTCGCGCCCGCCCGCCGGGTTAATGCCGTTGATCTCCATCGGTCCAGAGATGATCTTGCCGACCGTCTGCCGCGGGTTCAGCGACGAGTACGGGTCCTGGAAGATCATCTGGATCTCGGAGCGGATCGGCGCCAGCTCCCTGCGCGTCGCGTGACTGATGTCCTGGCCGCGGTAGGAGACCGTACCGCCGGTCGGCTCCAGCAGCCGGGTGATCAGCCGGCCCGTGGTCGACTTGCCGCAGCCCGACTCGCCGACCAGACCGAAGCTCTCGCCCACGTGCACGGCCAGGTCGATGCCGTCGACGGCCTGGACATGGCCGACCGTGCGGCGGATCGGGAAGCCGCCCTTGACCGGGAAGTGCTTGATCAGCCCCGTGACCTCCAGCAGCGGCTCCCCCTCCGCACCCTCGGTCGCCTCCCGCGCAGCCGGGAGGGCCAGGTCCTCTTTCATGACGGTGTCCTCCTCCGACCTAGCCCAGTCGGGGCTTGATCTCTTCGACGAAGATGGTCCGCTTCTGGTCCGCGGTGAGATGGCATGCCGAGGCCCGGCCGGGGGCGAGGAGCGGGCGCTCGGTGGTGCAGCGGCTCGTCCCCTCGACGCGGTCCTGGAAGGTGCACCGCGGGTGGAAACGGCAGCCCGACGGGGGATTGAGAAGCGAGGGCGGGGTGCCCGGGATGGGAGCCAGGGGGGCACCGAGGTCGGAGTCCAGGCGCGGCATCGAGTTCAGCAGGCCCCAGGTGTACGGGTGCTGGGGTGCGCGCAGCACCTCGTCGACGGTGCCCCGCTCCACCGCGCCGCCCGCGTACATCACCATGATGTCGTCGGCCATGTCGGCGATCACCCCCAGATCGTGGGTGATGAAGATGATGCCTGATCCGAACTCCTGTTGCAGATCCTTCAGAAGGTCCAGGATCTGGGCCTGCACGGTGACGTCGAGCGCGGTCGTCGGTTCGTCCGCGATCAGCAGGTCGGGGTCGCACACCAGCGCCATGGCGATCATCGCGCGCTGGCGCATACCGCCGGAGAACTGGTGGGGATAGTCCTTCGCCCGCTCCTTGGGGTTCGGGATGCCCACCTTCGCCAGCATCTCCACCGCTCGGTCCCAGGCGGCCCGCTTGGAGGCGCCGTTGTGCTTCATGTACGGCTCGGCGATCTGCCGGCCGACGGTGTAGTAGGGGGAGAGCGCGGTCAGCGGGTCCTGGAAGATCATGGCGACCTTGTTGCCGCGCAGCTTCTCCAGTTCCGATTCCCGGGCGGTCGTCAACTCCTGCCCGTCGAAGAGGATTTCACCCTCGACGGTGGTGAACATGGGGTTGTGCAGGCCGAGGATGGTCAGGTTCGTCACCGACTTGCCCGAGCCCGACTCCCCCACGATCCCCAGGGTCCTGCCGCGTTCGAGGTCGAAGGAGAGTCCGTCCACGGCCCGTACGACGCCGTCCTCGGTCTTGAAGCTGACGTGCAGGTCCCGCACCGAGAGCAGGGGGCCTGCGGCGGCCGGGGCCGGAGCACCGGCTTCTTTGGTGAGAGTGGTCACGACAGTGCTCCTAGGCCAGCCGTACACGCGGGTCGATGAAGGCGTAGGCCGCGTCGACGAAGATGTTGAACAGCAGGATCATGGTGGCCGAGAACAGCATCACGCCGAGCAGCAGTGGCAGGTCACTGAAGAAGACGGACTGGACGGCGAGTTGGCCGAGGCCCGGCAGGCTGAAGGTGTACTCGGTGATGATGGCGCCGCCCAGCAGCGAGCCGAGGTCGATGCCGAAGATGGTGACGATGGGGATCAGCGAGCCGCGCCAGGCGTAGCGAAAGAAGACGTACCGCCGGGACATGCCCTTGGCCCGCGCGGTGCGTACGTGTTCCTCCTGGAGCTGTTCGATCATGGACGAGCGGGCCATACGGGTGTACTGCGCGGCGAAGATCGTGGACAGGACCACCCAGGGGATGATCAGCCCCGTGAACCAGGTGACCGGGTCGCCGGTGAACTCGTTGTAGGCCGGTTTGTCGAACCAGTGGGTCTGGTAGACGAGAATCGCGAGGGCCAGCGGTCCGAGGAAGTAGATCTGCATCGAGCTGATGACCATCGCGCCGGCCGTGGCCGTCTTGTCGATCAGCGTGCCGCGTCGCCAGGCGGCGAGCAGACCGGTGCCGAGGCCCACGACGAGGAAGCAGACCGCGCCACCGAGGGTGAGCGAGACGGTGGTGGGCAGCCGGTCCATCAGCGTGCCCCAGACCTGTTCGTTGGTGTGGTACGAGTACCCGAAGCAGGGGGCCGGGCACGGGCCCTGGGCGAAGCCGTTGCTGCCCATGACCAGGTTGTGCAGGAAGATCCAGTACTGCTCGGGGATCGACTTGTCGAGGCCGAGCACATGGTGGATGTTGGCGATGCTGTCCGGATTGCAGGTCTTCCCGCACATCAGCAGCGCCGGGTCCCGGGGCACCCCGAAGAACAGCAGGAACGTGACGATGCTCAGCAGGAAGAGGATGACGACGGCACCGAGGGTCCGGCGGACGAGGAAGCGCAGCATGGCGTGGGCAGCTCTCTGACGTCGGCGGTCCGGGCGGCACCCGGTGCGCCGTGGGTGTGGCGCACCGGGTGCCGGGCGGGGACGGTTACTTGATGAAGAGGCGACGCGGGTCGATACCACCGATCACGTCGTCGTAGACCAGGCCGCCGATCTTGGAACCGGCGATCTGCGTCTGCTTGTAGTACGCGGTCGGGACGACGTTGATGCTGTCCTTCACGATGTACTCGTCGAGCTTCTCCCACTCGGCCGCGGACTTCACCGGGTCGGTGATCTTGTTGATGCGGTCGATCTCGCTGTTGATCTTCGGGTCGTTGATCTGCGAGTAGTTCTGCGCACCGTCGGCGATCACACGGCCGTCGTACAGCGGCGGGATCACGGTCGAGGCGGACGGCCAGTCGGCACCCCAAGCGGTGTGGAAGATGTCGTAGTTGTTGTCCAGCTTGGAGACCTGGTCGTAGTAGGTCTCGGCCGGGATCTCCTGGCGCTGGACGTCGAAGCCGGCCTTCTTCAGGCCCGCCGCCATGGCGGTGGAGTACTGCTGGCCCTCGGGGGTGTTGATGTAGCCGAAGGTCAGCTTCATGTTGAGTTTGCCAGCCTTCTTCAGCAGCTCCTTGGCCTTGGCCGGGTCACCGGCGGGCTTCTTCTTCTTGCCCCACGGGTCGAAGGCGGCGTCGTAGCCGGAGACGGTCGGGGAGATCAGACCGCCGGCGACCTCCATGGCGTCGTTGCCACCGTAGGCGCGCACGAACGGCGTGATCGGCAGGGCGTAGGCGATGGCCATGCGGACGTTCTTGTCCTGCATCGCCGGGTGGTGCATGTTGATGTTCATCTGGCCCACGTACGGCTGATAGCCGGAGACCGTGCGGGATTTCATCTTCGGGTCGCGCAGCACCTTGGACAGGTTGCCCGCGTCGACCTGGTTGTTGAAGCTGACGCCGGTCTGGTCCGCGCCGCTGTCGGCGAGCAGGGCCTTGGTGGAGGTCTCGAACTGCTGGTTGAACGTGATGTTGAACTGGTCGATGTACTGGTGGCGGATCGGGTCCGTCTTCGCGTCCCAGTTGGGGTTCTTGACCAGCACCATCGACTTGCCCGACTTGAACGACTGGATCTTGTACGGGCCGGTCACCACGGGCGCCTTGTCGTAGCGCTCCTTGGTGTCGCCCTTCTGGGAGACGATCGCGTAACCCGCCATGGCCAGCGCGTAGGGCAGGTCGGGGTGCGGGGTCTTGAAGTGGAAGACGATCGTCTTGTCGTCCGGAGTCTCCAGGACGGAGTCGGGTAGGTGCTTGCCCTTGTACGGACCGTCCTTGAGGAGCTTGCGGTAGGTCGCGCCCGGGGTGTCCGCCAGCCACTGCTGGAGGTAGGCGGGGCCCTGGTTGATGAACGGCGCGAAGAGCCGCTCGACCGTGTGCCGGACGTCCTTGGAGGTGATCGGGGATCCGTCCTGGAACTTGATGCCGTCCTTGAGCGTGTACTTCCAGGTCTTGCCGCCGTCGGTGGTGGTGCCGGAGTCGGTGGCGAGGTCGCCGACGACCTCGTGCTTGCTGCCGTCGTCGCTCGTGGCCTTGTACCCGGTGAGGCCGCGGTGGAGCAGGGTCGCGAGCGAGCCCTCGTCGGAGACGTAGATCTGCGCCGGGTCGAGGTGGGCGTAGCTGTCGCGCTGGAGTACTTCCATGGTGCCGCCGGACTTGGCCCCCGGCACGTCGGCCGCCGGGCCGGTGGAGTCCGCCGCACCACCGAACTTGATGGACGCCTGCTGGCGTTTGGCGTTCTCCTCCTGCTTCTTGTCGTTGCCGCCGCTGTCGCTGCCGCCCTTGCTGCAACCGGTGAGCACAAGAGCTCCGGCCGCGAGCACGGAGAGTGCGCCGTATACGTGGCGTCCGCCCCTACTCATCACGAAGATTCCCACCCATCTGTGTGTCACCAGTGCGTTGTCTGTGCCACCAGTGCGAAAAAACTGCTGGAAGTGCCGTGAGATGCAGTGCAATTGCCGTGCGGTGTGGTGAAGTGCGCGGTCAGCGCGCGGTCTTGGGATCGAACGCGTCCCTGACCGAATCCCCGAGCAGGTTGAACGCCACGACGAAGATGATCATCGAGATGCCGGGGAAGAACATGTAGGTGATGTCGTTCTGCATCACCAGTTCGGTGGACGCCTTGGAGAACATCTGCCCCCAGTCCGGCGTCGGTTCGACGATGCCCACGCCCAGGTAGGACAGGCCCGCCTCGGCGGTCACGAAGCCGGGCAGCAGATACGTCGACTGCACCAGCAGCGGTGTGACGACGTTCGGCAGGATCTCCTTGCGGATGATCCGCCACGGCGACGCACCGCTCACCCTGGCCGCCTCGATGAACTCCCGCTCGCGCAGGGCGAGGGAGGTACCGCGCAGGATGCGGGCAAGGCTCATCCAGCCGAGGAACCACTGGACGAGGATGAGGGCGACGACACGGACGTAGGTGGGGGTCTCGTCGCGCGGGCTGACGAACAGGGAGACGACGACCGGCATGCTCGCGATGAAGAACAGCTGGGCCGGAAAGGCGAGCAGGAAGTCGATGACCCGGCCGATGAAGAAGTCGGCCCTGCCACCGAGGTAGCCGGCCGCGACGCCGAGCAGGATGCCGGTCACGACGACCGCGATGGTGACGGCGACCGAGATCATCAGTGAAGTGCGGATACCGTAGATGAGCTTGGTGAAGACGTCGTAGCCGTTGCCGGGTTCAAGGCCGAACCAGAACTCGCCGCTGATGCCGCCGTTGGGCTGTACCGGCACACCGGCGCTGTCGAAGAGTTCGGGGCGCTCGTCGGCGTACACCGTGTACGGGTCCTTCCCGTACAGCTTGGAGATCACCGGGGCGAGCAGCCCTATCAGGAAGAAGAAACCCACGACGTAGGCCGAGATCACGCCGGTGCGGTCGCGTTTGAAGCGCATCCACATCAGCTGGCCGGGGGACCGGCCTTCGAGCTTGACGGCCTCGTTCTTCGTCTCCGGCCCTGGTTCGCCGTCCACGAGGACCGAAGTCCCGCCGCCCTCAATGTTGATAGGACTTGTCACGGTTCGTCCGTTTCACAGGTATGGGTGTGAGAGGTGTCCGGGTACGCCGAGAACACGCGAAGTCACAGTCGGACGCGCGTAGTTCTACGCCTGAATCACACCGCTGGAAGCGACGAACTGACCCACCTGGTGCTCGTGACACCGCGCATGGGGGTTCCTCCTCATGACTTCACGTGTTCACCAACAGGAGAGGGTTCCCGTCTTCCCTCCGACACCCCTGACGGAGGGTCAGACACCCCCTGGTGCTCGCGAGTCGGCGCTGTCCCCACAGCGCGAGACCCATTGACCCGAGCGGTACGCGGCTAACTATCTGCCATGAGCCAGGTGGCGACCACCGTCTTTAAATCTCAATTCAGTCACAGCTACCCCGAAGAACTTCCAAAAACTGGACAAACTGTTCGACGGGAGAAGGCCGCGAAACGGACGTGTTACATAGGTATCGGTCTGGGATCTCCGCATTACGGACACCTGCCGCCGGAAAACCGGTTGCGAAAAGCCCGGGTGCCCCCATGATGGGAGCACCCGGGCTCAAGTGAGGTGCGACCAGGCCGAGTCCGGCCCGGGATCAGCCGTGCTTCGCGTGGCTCGCGGCGCGGGCGCGCTCGCGGGCGTCCAGGTTCACCTTGCGGATGCGAACCGCCTCCGGGGTGACCTCCACGCACTCGTCGTCGCGGCAGAACTCCAGCGACTGCTCCAGGGAGAGCTTGCGCGGCGGGACGATCGACTCGGCCACGTCGGCCGTGGACGACCGCGTGTTGCCGCAACCAGCGAGCCGTTGTTACGGGTCTGCAGCGCGCCGAACCACGGCTCGTGGCCCTCGTGGATCGAGTGGCCGATGCCCGTGCCGCGGGTCTGGGTCAGGAACTCGGTACGGAAGCCGATCAGACCGCGGGAGGGCACCACGAACTCCATGCGCACCCAGCCGGAGCCGTGGTTGGACATGTTGTCCATACGGCCCTTGCGGACGCCCATGAGCTGCGTGACGGCGCCCATGTGCTCCTCGGGCACGTCGATCGTCATGCGCTCGACCGGCCCATAGACCGTGCCGTCGACACGTCGTCGAGCTTCTGCGTGGCCAGCAGGCCGGTGCCGACGGAACCGAGGGCGCGGCGCACTTCGCCGACGGGCGCGCGGAGGCGGGCGGCGGATACGCTGGGCCGTCCGGTGAGGGCGACGGCGCCCCCGTCGAGCTGGACCTCAAGAGGGCCTAGCAGGCGGAACCTGGGTTGGGAGGTGAGCATCAGCAGAAAATGGGCCAGTGCCACCCGGCGGGCAACGAACGCCCGTTCCCCCCTGGGTCCGTGCTCGACTCGGCTGCAGCGCAGCGAAGTCGTTACGTGAGCCTGTGCGGAGGGTCACGAGAGCGTCTGATGAGGCCCGATCCGGCCGCCGCCATGCCCCTACAGGGTTGGCGGGCCGCCCCAGACATCAAGTGGGTGCTCGGAGAGATGCGGACCCGGTTGTGCCAGGAGGAGTTCGATCTCTTCGTCATGACCGGGCACGCCTCCCGAAGTGGATGCCGGACCGGGTACGGGAGATCTTGCCGTGGCCAGACGGGCCCGTTAGTGCAGGGAGTACTTGACGATCCAGGTCATCTTCTTGATGTTGGCCGGCCGCTTCGTGCAGACGACCTTGGTCTTGCTGACTGCCTGAACGTATCCGCAGTCGATGTGCGCCAGCCCGGTCTTGTGGTTGTTGCGAAGGTCGTAGGTCTGCCACCCCGTCGTGTTCCTCCCCGTCTCACACCCTTCAAGCGTGGGCGTCTTGCGTCGCCCGTTGCTGTTGATGCAGATGCCGCCGAACGGATACATGTCAAGGCTGTAGTTGACGTACGCCGTCGCCCCGTAGTTGTTCCAGGTGAAGGCGTCCTTCTTCTTGCACGGCCCCAGCGACAGCTTCTTGTGCTCGCCGTTGCCCTTGAGGCACTGGTGGTTGTACTGATTGACGAAGTACCAACGCCCTCCCGCCTCAGCATGCGCTGCTGAGGACGGGATCACAGCGGAGAGCACGGCCAGCATGAGTGTTGCGATGAAGCTGGCGGATGCCATGAATCTGCTCTTCATTCCCGATCTCCATTCCCCGTCTTCGGCCTGTCTGAGCCCGAGGTCGGCCGATGGACACCTCCGACCTGGGCGCTCCAGCCTCTCCGGACGGACTTTCCGGCAACTTTCAGCGGTCTTTCAGCATGGCCAGTTCAGTTCAGCCAACCTGGAGAAATCTCCGCATTTCGAACACCAGCAGCCGGAAACGCAGACGCGAAAAGCCCGGGTACCCCCGTGACGGGGGCACCCGGGCTCAAATGGGGTGCGATCAGGCCGGAGCCGTCAAGCGTCAGCCGTGCTTGGCGCGGCTCGCGGCGCGGGCGCGCTCGCGGGCGTCCAGGTTCACCTTGCGGATGCGAACCGCCTCCGGGGTGACCTCCACGCACTCGTCGTCGCGGCAGAACTCCAGCGACTGCTCCAGGGAGAGCTTGCGCGGCGGAACGATCGACTCGGCCACGTCGGCCGTGGACGACCGCATGTTGGTGAGCTTCTTCTCCTTGGTGATGTTGACGTCCATGTCGTCGGAGCGGGAGTTCTCGCCGACGATCATGCCCTCGTACACCTCGGTGCCCGGCTCCACGAAGAGCACACCGCGTTCCTGCAGGTTCGTCATCGCGAAGGCGGTGACGGCGCCGGCACGGTCGGCGACCAGGGAGCCGTTGTTACGGGTCTGCAGCGCGCCGAACCAGGGCTCGTGGCCCTCGTGGATCGAGTGGCCGATGCCCGTGCCGCGGGTCTGGGTCAGGAACTCGGTGCGGAAGCCGATGAGGCCACGCGAAGGCACGACGAACTCCATGCGCACCCAGCCGGAGCCGTGGTTGGACATGTTGTCCATACGGCCCTTGCGGACGCCCATGAGCTGCGTGACGGCGCCCATGTGCTCCTCGGGCACGTCGATCGTCATGCGCTCGACCGGCTCGTAGACCTTGCCGTCGACGTCCTTGGTGACCACCTGCGGCTTGCCGACGGTCAGCTCGTAGCCCTCCCGGCGCATGGTCTCGACCAGGATGGCGAGCGCCAGCTCACCACGGCCCTGGACCTCCCAGGCGTCCGGACGCTCGGTCTCCAGGACGCGGAGGGAGACGTTACCGATCAGCTCGCGGTCCAGGCGGTCCTTGACCTGGCGGGCGGTGACCTTGCGGTCCTTGACGGCCGACTTGGCGTCGGCGCCCTTGCCGGTGCCGCCGCGGCCGACCAGCGGCGAGGTGTTCGTACCGATGACCATGGAGATCGCGGGCTCGTCGACCGTGATCAGCGGGAGCGGGACCGGGTTCTCGGTGTCGGCGAGGGTCTCGCCGATCATGATGTCCGGGATACCGGCGACGGCGCAGATGTCACCCGGGCCGGCCATCTCGGCCGGCTTGCGGGTGAGGGCCTCGGTCATCATCAGCTCGGAGATGCGGACGTTGCTGACCGAGCCGTCGCGCTTGATCCAGGCGACCGTCTGGCCCTTGCGCAGCTCGCCCTGCTCGACGCGGAGCAGCGCGATACGGCCGAGGAAGTTGTCGGCGTCCAGGTTGGTGACGTGGGCCTGGAGCGGGGCGGCCTCGTCGTAGGTCGGGGCCGGGATGTGCTCCAGGATCGTGGAGAAGAACGGCTCCAGGCTGTCGCTGTCGGCCGGGACCGTGCCGTCGTCCGGCTTGGTCAGGGAGGCGATGCCGTCACGGCCGCAGGCGTAGACGATCGGGAACTCGATCTGCTCCTCGTCCGCGTCCAGGTCGAGGAAGAGGTCGTAGGTCTCGTTGACGACCTCGTCGATGCGGGAGTCCGGCCTGTCCGTCTTGTTGATGCACAGGATGACGGGCAGGCGCTGCTGGAGGGCCTTGCGCAGCACGAAGCGGGTCTGCGGGAGCGGGCCCTCGGAGGCGTCCACGAGCAGGACGACACCGTCCACCATCGACAGACCGCGCTCGACCTCGCCGCCGAAGTCGGCGTGGCCGGGGGTGTCGATGATGTTGATGGTGATCGGGTCCCCGCCGTCCTTCGGGTGGTACTTGACCGCCGTGTTCTTGGCGAGGATCGTGATGCCCTTCTCACGCTCCAGGTCGTTCGAGTCCATCATGCGGTCGTCGACCGAGTCGAGCTGGTGGGCGGCGAAGGCACCGGCCTGCTTCAGCATGCCGTCGACGATGGTCGTCTTGCCGTGGTCGACGTGGGCGACGATGGCGACGTTGCGGATGTCGTGGCGCGTGGCCATATTGCGACGTACTCCCGGGGTGTGAGGAAGGCCCTCTGCGTACGTCCGTGTGACGCGGGCCCTGCCGGGCTTGACATGCCACGGCCTCACCCCATGTTACGTGGCCCTGAGGGGGTCGGCCTCCTCAGGGCCACGGCGGTCTCAGCTGCCGGACGGGCGCGGCGAGACCTTGGCGCCCTTCTTCAGGAATCCCATGTCCTCGTAGACGGGTGTCTGGAACCCGAAGGCACCTGCGTTGACCAGGTCTTTCCGGGCGCCGACCAGCTGCGGGCGCTGGTAGAGCGGGATGGAGCCGGCCGACGCCCAGATCCGGGAGTCCGCCTTGCGGATCAGGTCCCGCGCCTCGTCCTCGTCCAGCGTCGAGGCGGCCTGGTCGAAGAGCTGGTCGACCTGGTCGGTGCCGACCCGGGTGAAGTTCTGCTCGACGTTCACCGAGCCGTCGGCGGCCGGGACCGGCTTGGCGTAGATCGGCCGGGCGTCGGTCGCGGGGAAGGCGGAGGACGGCCAGGAGTACAGGGCGAGGTCGTAGTCGCCCGCGGCCACGTGGTCCTTGAAGTAGCTCTCGTCCGAGACCTTGGTGATCGTGGTGCGGATGCCGACCTTGGCGAGCATCGCCGCGATCCGTTCGGCGACGGAGTTCAGGGACTCGGAGCCGGGCCCCGAGGGGAGCACGAAGCGCAGGGCGAGGGCCTTGCCGTCCTTGGCCAGCGGACCGGTCACGGCACCGGCCGGGGCCGCGGTGCCCTTCGGGGCGTAGGCGCCGGGCGCGCCGCCCTGCCCGCCGTTGTACTGCTTGCCGTCCCGCGAGAGGTGCTTGCCGCCCTCGTCGCCCTTCTCCCGCTTCTCCTCGGCCGACTCGTGGTGCTTTCCCTTGTCGTCCCTGCCCTTGTCGTCCTCGCCGACGATGTACTGGCCGTCGTCACCGCCGTCGGACTCGTCCTCCTCCTTCTTCTCCTTCTCCTTCTTCTTCGCGTTCTCGGAGCCGGCCGCCTTCTCGGCCTTCTTCTGCTCCTTCACCGGTCCGCCGAGCACCCAGCCGGCGTCCGCGAGCAGTGCCGCGGCCTCCTTGGTGTCCGCGCCGCCCAGGGCGCCGCTGTTGTCGACGTAGTCGGCCTGACCGGACAGGGCGAGGTGGCTGCCGACCGGGACCGCGGGCAGGCCGAGCGGGGTCAGCACGAGCTTGGCCAGTTCCTCGCGGTCGATCGCGCGGGCGACGGCCTGGCGGACCCGCTGGTCGGCGAGGGGGCCCGCGGCGCCGTTGAGGGCGAGCTGGGTGTAGGCGGGTTCCAGCGACTTGCGGACGTCGAAGGCGTGCAGCTTCTCCTGCTGCTCCAGGTACCGGGTGATGGCCCTGCGCAGCGTCTTCTTGCCGGCCTTGACCTCGTCGGAGTCGAAGCCGTGCGCGAGCGCCCAGGAGCGCAGCTTCTTGGCGGAGGTCTTGCCGGCGCCCTGCAACGGGGTGCCGGTGCCCCCCTGGCGGGAGGCGAGGTTGATCCGCTCGGCCTCGGCCGGGTCGATGTCGGCGAGGTCCACCGTTCCGTCGGCGAGCGCCGCCGCCCGTTTGTCGCGGGCCACGGCGTGCAGCACGATCTCGTTCAGCTTGGCGGGCTTGCCCCACCAGCGCGGGTTGCGGGTGAGGACGATGTCCTTGGCCGCGGTGTCGACCTTCTCGACCTTGAAGGGGCCCGCGGTGACGTTCAGCTTGCGGCGGGCGCCGTCGTTGAAGGCGTCCGGGGTGCCCATGACGTCCTTCGGGTACAGCGGGGAGAACAGCGACTTCCAGTCGGCGTAGGGGCGGGCGAAGGTGACCCGGACCTGGAGGTCGTTCGCGCCGCGCTCGATCTTCTCGATGCGGTCGTAGCCGGCGTTGCGGGCGGTCCAGTAGGCGCTGTCCTTTCCGGACAGGGCGCGCCACTGGGCGACGAAGTCGGCGGCGCCGATCTCCCGGCCGTCGCTCCAGACGGCCTGCTGGTTCAGCTTGTACAGCACGACCTGGCGCGGCTCGGTCTCGATGACCTTGGCGGACTCCAGATAGGCGGGGTTGGCCACCGGACGCCCGGTGGCGTCGAGGCGGAACATCGACGGCAGCACGGCCTGGGCGACCCGGGTGGTGCCCGCGTCGGCGTCGGCCTGGAAGGTGTTCAGGGTCTCCGGTACGGCGTCCACGGCCCACTTCAGGGTGCCGCCCTCGGCCACCTGGTCGCGGGCGACGAGGTCGATGTCCTGCCCGGCCAGGGGGCGGCTCGGCTCCTCGTCGGAGCCGCAGCCGGCAAGCAGGGACGCCGCGAGGGCGCCCGCGCTGAGGAAGGCGGCCGATCGCAGGACCGCACGCATTCCGACGCCGTCGTGGGACATCTCTGCTACCTCCGGGAAGCCGCGGGCGTTATGATCACTTTTGGCCGTATATGGAGCTGATCAGATCTATGCACTCAGTCAAGAGGAAAGGATCCGGCAACAGCGGGCGACACGGCGACGACGCAAAGTAAGCCACCCGTGCGGCGCAACACACCCGGAGATGCACCCACGCGACTCCGCCAATCGATGCACATCTCTTCACAGCGACAGGTGTGACGCGCAACACTCCAAGGCGCATGAACGTTGCCGCCCAGGGCCCGCAGGACCCGTGGAAGTGAGGGCAAGTCATGTCCGTGCACGACGAACTGACAACCGTCCAGCGCAGCCTCGACGATCTGTACCGGTCGCTCGGGCGCCTGGAGAAGCAGCTGGGCAGCGGTGGCCTCGAGATGCGCCGGGTCCGGATGGACGCCGACCATCTGCGCGAGAGCCTGGCGCTGCTGCGGGACGCGGCCCGCAGCCCGGCCGCCCCGAACCGGCCCGACCTCGTCACCATCTCCGACACGCCGTACGACATCAGCCTGTGGACGGACTCTGACGACGAAGGCCTGGGCGCCCGCGACCGGCACGCTCCCTGAACCGAACCGACCGGAGTCTCCCTTGGCGACTGGTACGGAACCTCAACAGAACAGCGGCGGCGTACGTTCGCGTACGCGCGCCGCGATCGACGCACCGCATCTGCGGACCGACCGCTGGTGGCTGGCGCCCGCCGTCACCGCGGCCGGTCTGTTCGCCTTCGTCGTCTACTCGACCTGGCGGGCCTTCGCGAACGCGGACTACTACGCGGCGCCGTACGTCTCCCCGTTCTACTCGCCGTGCCTGGCGCAGAACTGCGCGACCATGCACGCGGGGCCGAACGCCGACCTCTTCGGGAGCTGGTGGGCCATCTCCCCCGCCGTCATCATCCTGATCTTCCCGCTCGGCTTCCGGCTGACCTGCTACTACTACCGCAAGGCGTACTACCGCAGCTTCTGGGCGTCACCGCCCGCCTGCGCGGTGGCCGAGCCGCACCGGACGTACACCGGCGAGACCCGCTTCCCGCTGATCCTGCAGAACGTCCACCGGTACTTCTTCTACGCCGCGCTGCTGGTCGCCGGCGTGCTGACCTACGACACCGTGCTGTCCTTCCGTGACGAGCACTACCGCTGGGGCCACATGGGCCTCGGCACCCTGGTCTTCCTGGTCAACATCGTGCTGATCTGGGCGTACACGATCTCCTGTCACTCCTGCCGGCACATCGTCGGCGGCAAGCTCAAGCACTTCTCCAAGCACCCCGTGCGCTACCAGGCGTGGCAGTTCGTCGGAAGGCTCAACGCCCGGCACATGCAGCTCGCCTGGGCGTCGCTGCTGAGCGTGGCGCTCGCCGACTTCTACGTCTATCTCGTCGCGTCCGGTGTCTTCGACGATCCGCGCTTCTTCTAGTGAGGGACTGACTGATGTCCGTGGTGGACCGGCAGGAGTGGGACGTCGTCGTGGTCGGTGCCGGCGGCGCCGGGCTGCGGGCCGCGATCGAGGCGCGCGAGCGGGGCGCCCGTACGGCGGTGATCTGCAAGTCGCTGTTCGGCAAGGCGCACACCGTGATGGCCGAGGGCGGCATCGCGGCGGCCATGGCCAACGTCAACGAGCACGACAACTGGCAGGTCCACTTCCGTGACACCCTGCGCGGCGGCAAGTTCCTCAACCAGTGGCGGATGGCCGAGCTGCACGCGCAGGAGGCCCCGGACCGGGTATGGGAGCTGGAGACCTGGGGCGCGCTGTTCGACCGTACGAAGGACGGGAAGATCTCGCAGCGCAACTTCGGCGGCCACGAGTACCCGCGGCTCGCGCACGTCGGCGACCGTACGGGTCTCGAACTGATCCGCACGCTCCAGCAGAAGATCGTCGCGCTCCAGCAGGAGGACAGGAGGGAGACCGGGGACTACGAGTCCCGGCTGAAGGTCTTCCAGGAGTGCACGGTCACCAGGGTTCTGAAGGACACTGCATCCGACAGCGGCTCCGCCGCGGGCCGCGTCTCCGGGGTCTTCGCCTACGACCGTGAGTCCGGCCGGTTCTTCGTCCTCGAGGCGCCCGCGGTGGTCGTGGCGACGGGCGGGATCGGCAAGTCCTTCAAGGTGACGTCCAACTCGTGGGAGTACACGGGCGACGGGCACGCGCTGGCGCTGCTCGCCGGGGCGCCGCTGCTGAACATGGAGTTCGTGCAGTTCCATCCGACCGGCATGGTCTGGCCGCCGTCGGTGAAGGGCATCCTCGTCACCGAGTCGGTGCGCGGCGACGGCGGGGTGCTGCGCAACTCCGAGGGCAAGCGGTTCATGTTCGACTACATCCCCGACGTCTTCAAGGAGAAGTACGCCGAGTCGGAGGAGGAGGGCGACCGCTGGTACGACGACCCGGACCACAACCGGCGTCCCCCGGAGCTGCTCCCTCGCGACGAGGTGGCCCGGGCGATCAATTCCGAGGTGAAGGCGGGCCGCGGTTCCCCGCACGGCGGGGTCTTCCTGGACGTGTCGACCCGTATGCCCGCCGAGGTGATCAAGCGCCGGCTGCCCTCCATGTACCACCAGTTCAAGGAGCTGGCGGACGTCGACATCACGGCGGAGGCGATGGAGGTCGGGCCGACCTGCCACTACGTGATGGGCGGCATCGCGGTCGACTCCGAGACGGCGGCGGCGCGCGGGGTGCCGGGGCTGTTCGCGGCCGGTGAGGTCGCGGGCGGCATGCACGGCTCGAACCGGCTGGGTGGCAACTCCCTCTCCGACCTGCTGGTGTTCGGGCGCCGGGCGGGCTGGCACGCGGCCGAGTACGCGGCGGGCGTGACCGAACGCCCCGAGGTCGCCGACGCCCAGGTCAACCTGGCGTCCGCGGAGGCCCTGCGGCCGTTCTCCGCGGAGACGGAGGGCGAGGCGGGTCCGCCGGAGAACCCGTACACCCTGCACCAGGAACTCCAGCAGACCATGAACGACCTGGTCGGCATCATCCGCCGCGAGGGCGAGATGGAGCAGGCCCTGCAGAAGCTGGCCGAACTGCGCGTACGGGCCCGGCGGGCCGGTGTCGAGGGGCACCGCCAGTTCAACCCGGGCTGGCATCTCGCCCTCGACCTGCGGAACATGCTGCTGGTCAGCGAGTGCGTGGCGCGGGCCGCGCTGGAGCGCGCCGAGTCGCGCGGCGGGCACACCCGCGAGGACCATCCGGCGATGGACCGCGCCTGGCGCAACGTGAACCTGCTGTGCTCGCTCGCCGACCCCACCGGAGGCCTCGCGGCGACCGATCCCGCGCGCGGCCAGATCCGGCTGACCCGGGAGAACACCGAACCCATCCGCCCTGACCTGCTCGCCCTCTTCGAGAAGGAGGAGCTGGTCAAGTACCTCGCCGAAGAGGAGCTGTACGAGTGAGCAGCTACGAGGCCCGTTTCAAGGTGTGGCGGGGTGACGTGGAGGGCGGCGGCCTGGAGGACTTCGCAGTCGAGGTCCACGACGGGGAGGTGGTGCTGGACATCATCCACCGGCTCCAGGCGACCCAGGCGCCCGACCTCGCCGTGCGCTGGAACTGCAAGGCGGGCAAGTGCGGTTCGTGCTCGGCGGAGATCAACGGGCGCCCGCGGCTGATGTGCATGACGCGCATGTCGGTGTTCACCCGGGACGAGACCATCACCGTCACCCCGCTGCGCACCTTCCCGGTGATCCGTGACCTGGTGACCGACGTCGGCTTCAACTACCAGAAGGCCAGGGAGGTTCCGGCCTTCGTACCCCCCGCCGGAGTGGGCCCCGGCGAGTACCGCATGTTCCAGGAGGACGTGGACCGCTCGCAGGAGTTCCGCAAGTGCATCGAGTGCTTCCTGTGCCAGAACACCTGCCATGTCGTCCGCGACCACGAGGAGAACAAGAAGGCGTTCGCCGGGCCGCGCTTCCTGATGCGGGTCGCGGAGCTGGACATGCACCCGCTGGACGCGGCGGAGGAGACCGGCCTGGACCGCAAGGGCACGGCCCAGGACGAGCACGGCCTCGGCTACTGCAACATCACCAAGTGCTGCACGGAGGTCTGCCCGGAGGACATCAAGATCACGGACAACGCGCTGATCCCGCTGAAGGAGCGCGCGGTGGACCGCAAGTACGACCCGCTGGTGTGGCTGGGGTCGAAGATCAGGAGGAGGTCTTCGTAGTGTCCCGGCCGGGGCGCCGGGCGAGGGCCTGGATGATCAATCCGGTCAGGAACAGCGCGAGATACCCGAAGAACGCGACGCCGCCGAAACCGGCGTCCTCGAACGGCCCCAGGAACAGGAGCAGGCTCAGCCCGAGCGCCATGACCAGGGTGCCCCACCCCCACAGTCGTGGCCGTACCACCCGGCCACGGGCGGGCCACGGCACCCGGTCCGCCGCGATGGACGCGATGCCGCCCGCCACGAGCAACGCCGTGACCAGCCATGCCGCCACCACCAAGTACATGTGCATGACGATCATCGTCCCATCGGAGTGCGTACCGGAGAAGTCATCCACCCAGTCCTTCCGGTACGCCCGCCAGTCCGCCTGCGTCGCCGCGAAGTCGACGTACAGGGCGACGCCGAAGCGGGTGCGGTCGGCGTCGGTGCGGGACAGGCCCAGGCGGACGCCGCGTACGGCGGCCGGGACGGTCTCAGCGGCGGCCCAGTGGCCCATTTTGTCGGTGTGGTAGAAGGGCAGGCCCATCAGGAGGTCGGTGGTGTCCGGGGTGACCTCCAGGGCGAGGCTGGTCTGCTGGGCCACGTAGCCGCCGTACAGGCTCTGCAGCGGCTGCGCGGTGTCGTACGACATGACGGCGATCTGGTCCACTCGGCGGGCCACCTGCCCGAAGTAGGCCTGTGACCACCACTTGGGGTGGCCGGTGGTCAGGCCCGCGAGGGAGTGGAACGCGGGCAGTGGGTCTATCTGGTGGGCGGCGACGGAGAGCAGAGCGTGGTGGGCGTGGGTGAGCGCGCGGAGGTCGTCCAGGAGGGAGAGGTAGTCGCGGTCGCCGGAGTGCAGGGGCTCCAGGTCGAAGTGGGCGCCCTGGAAGCCGGTGGCGAGGATCCGGCGGGTCGAGGTGACGACGGCGGCACGGGTGGCGGCGCGCTCCAGGTGCAGGCCGTCGGGGGTCTCGCCGGCCAGCTTGTCGCCCAGCCAGGCCTGGACGCGGATGCCGGGCACTTCCCGGTGTACGGCTTGGATCAGCCAACGCGCCTTCGAATAGGCCGACTTGGGGAGGGTGCCGTCGTGTTCCAGCGGGCCCGAGTGGACGTAGAGGTCGCGGATTCCGGTGCCCTGCAGGCGGTGGGCGAGGGCTTTGACGTCCCTCTCGCTCTTGCGGCCGTCCACCCAGGCGTGGCCGAGCCAGATCGCGTCCTTGTGACGGGTGTACGTACCGCCTGCCGGATCGCCGGTGTAGTTCAGGCGCAGGGCTGTTTCTGCGGCGAGCAGGGGAACGAGCAGCAGGAGGACGAGGGTGAGGGCGCTGCGTCCCGCCCAGCGGCGGGCGCGTCTCGTGTCCATCTGGTCCCCCTGCCCTCGTGTTCCCCCAGCCGTATCCGCCCCACTCGCGAAGCCGCCTACCTGCCCATACGCTCCAAAATGTGACGTCCTCCCTGATCCGGGGCCGGCCCCGGCGTGCCAAGGCGCACATACGGGTGCGGCTGGTGCATGCCGTGCTGGGTGCGCTCGTGGGGGCCGGGTGGCTGGTGTTGCCAGTGATGACGACCGGTGAGCATGATCCGGTTCCCGTCTCCCCGGCCGGGCCGGTCGCGAGTGCCGCCGCGCCGCAGCAGGACGGGACGTCCGTCACCGACTACCTCATGCCGCTGGTCGCCGTCGGTGCGGCCGGGGCGCTGGCCGGGTACGGCTATCTGCGGCGCACCCGCCGGGCCCGGACCCGGACGACGCCGGGCGTGGTGTCGGCCGCGCCGCCCGTGCCCACCGCGGTCGAGACCGAGCGACAGGCCCGCGCCGCGCTGGTGCTGGCCGACGACTGCGTGCGCGGCAGCAGGGAGGAACTCTTCTTCGTCGAGGAGCTGTTCGGGGGCGAGGCGGTCGAGCCGTTCGGGCATGCCCTGCGGGCCGCAGAGACCGAGCTGTCGGCCGCGTTCGCGATATGGCGGCGGTACGAGGAGGGGGTTCCGGGGGAAGAGAGGGCCCGGCGGCAGGCGCTGGTGGGGGTGGTCGGGCGGTGCGCGGAGGCAGGGCGGCGGCTGGACGCCGAGGCAGCGGGACTCGACCGGCTGCGGGGGCTGGAGCAGGGGCTGGGTACGGCGCTGGAGGTCGCCGAGGAGCGCTTCCGGGAGCTGGCCGCACGGACGGCCGCCGCCCAGGCCACGGCGGCGGATCTGCACCAGCGGTACGCGCCCTCGGCCGGGGCCCCCGTCACCGGGTATGTCGAACAGGCCAAGGACCGGCTGGTGTTCGCCACGTCGCAGCTCAACGAGTCCCGTCAGGCGGCCGATTCGGGAGACGGGCGGCGGGCGGTCCGTCGGTTGCGCGCGGCCGAAGGCGGGGTCGCCCAGGCGGGTGTTCTCGTCGGCGGGGTCGAGCGGCTCGCGGCACAGCTGCGGGAGGCGGCCGCGCTGGCGCCGGCCGCGCTGACCGGCGGGGAGGCGGAGATCGCCGAGGCGCGGCGGGGCGGCGGGCGGGCCCTGCTGGCCCCCGGTGAGCTGCACGCGCGGGTCGCCCACGCCGACGGCGTGCTGGCCGCGGTACGCGCGGAGCTGACCGCCGGCCCCTACGACCCGCTGGACGCGCTGCGGCGCATCGCCCGGGCGGTGGAGCGGCTGGAGGTGGGGCGGTCCGGGGTGGTGGAGGCGGCCGCGCGGCTCGTGTCGCGCAGCACGGTCGGCGAGGCCGAGGACTTCATCGCCGTGCACCGGGGGGCGGTGGGCGCGGAGGCGCGGGCACGGCTGGCGGAGGCGGAACGGGCGCTCGGCTCGGGTGCCGACGCGGACGTACTCGCCCGAGAGGCCCGCGATCTGGCCGAACGCGATGTGCGGGCCCGCGGGAACCCGTACGCCGACGGCCACGCCGCCGGCCTCGCCGGCGCCGTCCTCGGCGGAATCCTCCTGGCCGAGGAGCCGGACGGCGGCCCTCCGGCCGGCTTCGGCGGCCCGGAGACCCGGGGCCGCCGACATCTCCGGTAGCCGCGACCCGGCACGCCGACGCCGCGCAGCGCCCCCACCCCCACAGCCGACCGAGACGGCAGGGCGGAGAGCACCTGGGTGGCGCCCTTCCAACCGACCAAGTCCGGGTGGGCGGGTGAGCGGGTGAGCGGGTGGGAAACAGCGGTCTGAGGGCCCAGCCCAGCGCGCCAGCGCCTCCCAGCGACGACACCCCCGACAGCCGACCGAGACGGCAGGGCGGAGAGCACCTGGGTGGCGCCCTTCCAACCGACCAAGTCCGGGTGGGCGGGTGGGAAACGGAGGCTGGGGGGCGGAGCCCCAGGGCGGAGGGTCAGAAGAGGCTGAGCAATGCCTCCGCCGGGTCCGTCAGGCTGTTCTCGCCTCCGGGGAGCGGGAGTTCGAACCACACCGTCTTGCCCCGCGGGGTACGGCGCGAGCCCCACGCCGCGCTGAGCAGGCCGACCAGTTGCAGGCCCCGGCCCCCCTCGTCGGTGTCGCGGGCGCGGCGGCGGCGGGGCTGGACCAGGCCGGAGTCCCAGACCTCGCAGACCAGGGTGCGGTCCAGCAGCAACCGGAGCCTTATCTCGCCCTCGCCGTAGCGCAGCGCGTTGGTGACCAGCTCGCTGACCAGGAGTTCCGTGGTGTCGACCAGGGGCTCCATGTCCCAGCTGAGCAGCTGCGCGCGGGCGTACTCACGGGCCCGCCCCACACTGCGGGGCTCGCGCGGCAGCGTCCAGTCGCCGACGGAGTCGGCGGGCAGGCCCTGGACCCGGGCCATCAGCAGGGCGATGTCGTCCTCGCCGTGGTGGGTGTCGAGGGTGTTGAGGACGTGGTCGCAGACGTCCTCCAGGGGGCGGGAGGGGTCGGTCAGCGCACCGACGAAGGCCTGGAGGCCCTCGTCCAGGGGGTGGTCGCGGGATTCGACCAGGCCGTCCGTGTAGAGGGCGAGCAGGGCGCCCTCCGGGAGTTCGACCTCCACCTCCTCGAAGGGCTCGCCGCCCACGCCCAGCGGCATGCCCGGCGGCACGTCGAGCATCAGGGCCGCCTCGCCGGGTTCCACCAGCACCGGGGGAAGATGGCCGGCGTTGGCGAACGTGCAGCGTCTGGTCACCGAGTCGTAGACCGCGTACACGCAGGTGGCGAGGTACACCTCGGAGAGGTCGGCGTCGCGGGGCTGGCGGGCCGCGCGGGTGGCCTGCTGGACGCCGCCAGGGGTGCCGAGGCCGCGGGCGATCTCGTCCAGCGCCGAGAGCACCTCGGCCGGTTCGAGGTCGAGCAGGGCCAGTGTGCGGACCGCCGTGCGGAGTTCGCCCATCGCCACCGCGGCACGCAGACCGCGGCCCATGACGTCCCCGACCACCAACGCCGTGCGATGGCCCGGGAGTTCGATCACGTCGAACCAGTCGCCGCCGACCTCCGTCGCCGCGTTGCCGGGCAGGTAGCGGCACGCGATGTCGAGGCCGGACGCCTCGGGGTCGCCGGGCGGGAGCAGGGACCGTTGCAGGATCAGCGCGCGTTCGTGCTCGCGGCGGTACAGGCGGGCGTTGTCGATACAGACGGCGGCCCGCGCGGCCAGTTCCACCGCGAGGTCCCGGTCGCGGTCGCCGAACGGCTCGCTGCCCTTCGTACGGGCGAACTGGGCGAGACCCACGACGGTGTCATGGGCGACCATCGGCACGACCAGCATGGACTGCACGAGACCGCCGTCCTCGGCGGGGACGCGCTGCGGCCGGGCGGTGCGCAGGGCGTCCGCGCAGGGCGAGTTGAACGGGAAGTGGTGGACCGCGCCGACCGCGACGGGCTCGCCGGAGCCGCTGAAGGGCGCGTCCGACACGGCGCTGGCGAAGGCGACACGGCGCAGTTCCGCGCTGCCGTCGGCGAGGCCGGGCGGGGTCTCGTCGCCGGTGAGCAGGCCCTGGTAGAGGTCGACGGTGGCGAGGTCGCAGAACCCGGGGACGACGACGTCGAGGAGTTCGCGGGCCGTGGTCTCCAGGTCCAGGGAGTTCCCTATGCGGGCGCCGGCCTCGTTGAGCAGGGCGAGGTTGCGCCGGGCGGCGGCCGCCTCGCGGGCCGCGGCGCGGCGGGCGGTGATGTCGGTGCCGAGCCAGGCGATGCCGATGGGCCGGCCGCTGCCGCTGTGCACGCGGTAGAGGTTGACGGACCAGTGCCGGCGTTCCTCGGAGTCCGGGACGAAGCCCGTGACATGCATGTCGGTGATGGAGTCGCCGGTCTCCAGCACTCGGCGCAGGGTGGCCGAAACCCGCTCGGCCTCACCACGCGGGAGGTAGTCGTGAACTCCCTTGCCACGGTGGTCGTCCGGGGATCCGCCGAAGATGGAGGCGAAGCGCATGTTGGCACGGCGCACCCTGAGGTCGATGTCGATCAGCAGGAAGCCGAACGGGGATTGGCCGAAAATCGCCTGCGAGGCGGCGAGGTCGGTCTCGATGCTGCGCAGGGTGCGGACGTCCACCACTATGCAGACGGCGGCCTTGTCGCCCTCGGCGGTCCGGGTGGGCATGACGTAGACCTCGGCGAGCCCCTCCTCGCCGCGCGCTCCGTCCGGCCGGTCCGGCATCCGGAAGGGGACCACCCCGGTCCACTCCCGCCCGTCGAGGATTTCGGCCATCTTGCGCTGGCCGCGCTCGCGCAGGTCGGGATCGACGAACGCCTCGATGGGGTCCATGCCGACGGCGCGTTCGGCGGGGATGCCGAAGAGTTGCTCGGCGCGCAGGCTCCACTGCTCGACCACCCCGCCGGGGCTGATGGAGAAGGACGCGACCCTGATGTAGTCGTAGATCGAGCCGGGCGGACTGCTCTGCCACATGGCATCGCCGGGCGCCGCGGTCTGCGCGGCCTGGTTCCTCGCGCCGCCCGACGGGTCCTCGGACTCCGTGGCCTTCGCTGGTATCTCGCTCACGCGAACCGTCCCCTCCAGCTCACCGCGCCCGGCACCGGTCACCGGTGGCGGCTGCCCGCAGTATCCAGCACTACGGCGCCGCACGACACGGTGTTCACGATCACAGCTCGGTCCAGGCGTTTTTCGGACCTGACTGCGAGAACACAACCAGTCTTCTAACCAGGGAACACGCCCTCGAATCACGCACCCCCACCCCGGTGCCGGGCGCGCATCGCAGCATGGACGGCGCACAGCGGCCTGTGCACCGGACTCACCTGGGCACCGCCAGTTCGAACCAGACGGTCTTTCCGGTGTCGCCGGGCCGGGTGCCCCAGCGGCGCGAGGAGCCGGCGACCAGTTGCAGACCGCGGCCACCCTCGTCCTCGGGATGGGCGACGCGCTCGCGCGGTGGGTCCGGGAGCGGGTCGGAGACCTCGACCAGCAGCGTGTCGCCGAGCCCCGCGGGGCGTACCAGCCGTACACCGATGGGCCCGGTCGCGTGCCGCAGGGAGTTCGTCACCAGTTCGCTGACCAGCAGCGCGGCCAGATCGGCGAGGCAGTCGAGGTCCCAGCCGCGCAACTGGCCCCGGACCGCTGCGCGTGCGGTGCGCACGGCGCCGGGTTCCGCGGGAAAGGTCCACTCGGCGCGCTCGCCTTCGGTGTCGATCACGCCGATCACTTCCCAGGCCAACGAGCCCACCCATGTCCGGTTTCATGGGGTTAATGAGGACATACCCGGTATCCGGGGAGCATTACCGCGTGGGAGGGCGCGCGGTGGCACGAACGGCGTACGGGGCGCGTGCGCGCCGCGTGGGGCAGAGTGCGCCTAAGAGCTCGGGCGGTGCGGCTGTCGGGCGACTGCAGGATTGTCGCGGCTTGTCGCGCCCCGCGGCGGAGCCGCGGATTGATGCAGCCCCGTGCCCCTTTCGTCGGAGCTTCGCCCCGGACTCAGGCGGGCGACCAGTTCCCCGACCGCAGGGACGTCCTGGTCGAGCCAGTTCACATCCCAGAGCTCGTCCGGAGTCAGCCACCGCACGTCGTCGTGGTCCTGGAGGGGGCGGGGTGCGGCGGAGCCGGGGCGCAGGCGCGCGGTCCACACCTGAAGGACGTACGGGGACCGCAGGGGCCACTCCCCCGGTACGCGCTCGACCGCCTCGGTGTCGATGCCGAGTTCCTCGCGCAGTTCGCGCACCAGGGCGTCCTCGGGTCGCTCGCCGGTCTCGACCTTGCCGCCGGGCAGCTCCCAGCGCCCGGCCAGCTCGGGAGGCGCGCTGCGCCGCGCGGCGAGGAGCCGGCCGGCGTCGAACAGGGCTGCTCCCACCACCACGATCCGTTCGGTCATAGGGCGGAGCCTACGGGAGCGCGCCAGTGGTCAGTTGAGCGCGCCTGAGGTCAGTTGTGGGCGCCGTCGCCGTTCTGGCCGAGCCGTTCGACCCAGTAGAGCTGCTTGTGGCCGCGGTCGTCGAGACTGTCGGCGATCTTCTGGGCCTCGGCCCGGGTCGCGTACCGTCCCACGCGGTAGCGATTGCCGTTGTCGTCCTGCCTTATGACGATCCAGGGCAGGGAGACCGTGCCCTCACTCATCGCCCCCACCGTTCCTTCTCGCACCGCCCCACCCGCTTTCCCTCCCGGGCCCCCGTCGCGCCCCGCCTAAGGAAACCGCAATCCGCATATGCCCGAGCGTACGCCCTACCTTCACGGAGCGAATACGCCTTTTCACAAAGAGGTACGCAACCAGCCAGAACGCAGGGGGCGCGCGATGGCGAACGCGCCGCCCCACCCACCTCTGTCGTGCGTCGGGGGCATATCGGGCGGACCCTGGATCACCTGGGAAAACGGCCGGATTGCAGCGGGCCGCAGGGGGCCGGGAGCCGGGTTTCGGGGCGCAGACGCCCACCCCGGGAGCGTGCGGAGGTGTGCGCTACTTCACGGGCAGGTGGTACGCGACCCGGTAACGGTCGGCGGGAATCACGACGTCGGCAGTCTCCACGGGGCGGCCCGATGCGTAGTAGGTGCGCTGGATGACGAGGACCACATGCCCCGGGACGCCGCCGAGGACGTGCAGTTCCTCGGCGAGGCCCGGGCGGGCGCCGACCTCCTCGGTGACGTTGTCCACGATGACGTCGATGGCCCGCATGCGCTCGACGACGCCCATGCCGCCGAGCGGTCCCTCCTCGGGCAGCATCACGGGCGTGCGGCCGGTGACGGCGAGGGGCTCCCAGGAGGTGGAGAGCATCATCGGCTCCCCCGCGTCCCGGAACAGGTACCTGGTGCGCATGACCCGCTCGCCCGGCTTGAGGCCGAGCCGCTCGGCGATGGCGGCCCCGGCCCCGGCCTGCTCGCTGCTGGACTCCCAGGTGCCGCGCACCGTGGCGTCGGCCTGCTCCTGCCGGAAGGGCGTGGCGCCGGCGGGCGGCCGGAACCCGGAGCGGGCCACGCGCCGGGGCACCGGGCGTTCGCGCACGTACGTCCCGGAGCCAGAGCGGCCCTCGACCAGGCCCTCGGCCATCAGCACCTTGCGGGCCTCCAGCGCGACCGTGTCCGAGACGCCGTACTCCTCGCGGATGCGGGCCTGGGAGGGGAGCCGGGTGTGGGGCGGCAGCGAACCGTCGACGATCTTCTTGCGGAGATCACCCGCGACACGCAGGTACGCCGGCTGCTCACCGAAAGTCACTGGCCGCTCCCATCAGGTTGTACAGACAGCAACAGCCTGGCAACCGTGGGTTGTGCCATGCAAGCAAAGGCCAGAGAATCACTCGATGTGATGACATGTGGCCGGGGAGGGCTTTACCCAGGCACTTTCTCCCCGTTATAGCCGCGGTCACACCTCTCCGCGGTCACACCTCTCCGCGGTCACACCTCTCACACCTCTCCGCGATCACGCCCCCGCTCGATCACACCGCCAGGGCGCCGCCGCTCCCGTCGCCGGAGTCCCCCGAGCCGCCGTCACCCTTGTCGTCGGCGGGCGGAGTGGTCTCCAGTCCCAGGGCCCCCCGCGCGGGTACCGCCTCCTTCGGATCGAGCAGCCCGAGCCCGGCGTCGTAGTGCTGGTAGAAGGCGTCCAGGCCCTTCGCCTTCGCGGCCTTCGCCCACTCCGCCCGGGCCTTGTCCAGGTCGCCCGTCAGGGCCGTGATCCGCCCCACGGCGCTGGCGGGCCACTCGTGCCCGCGCAGCATCCGGGCCTGTTCGGCCAGCGCGGCCGACACCCGGCCCGCCCACTCCTTGTGCCCCGGCAGGTCGTCCTCGACGTACTTCGTGTCGGGGGCGGTGGCGAGGGCCGCGTTGAGGACGTGAGCCGCCTTCAGATAGGCGACCTGGTCGGCGTCCAGGACGGTCTCGTCGTTGCGCAGCGAGCCGGTGAGGTTCCCGCCCTCGGTGACGCTGCCGAACACGCAGGTGACCTCCCGGTCCCCGGCGGACCAACTGCGCTCGGTGGGCGTGAGGTAGTAGACGTCGACGTCGTCGGGCACGGCCCAGCCGTCCATCGCGTAGGCGTCCTGGAGGCCGTAGCAGCGGTCGTCGGCGGTGCCGCCGACCGAGTCGTCGCCTGGGTAGGCCCCGTCCCTCAGCCGGAAGGAGGCGAACACCTCGCCGTCGTGCTCGCCGGAGCACGGAACCTTGTCGACGTCGTCCGTCTCGCCGCTGAGGCTTCCGCCGGGCGCGTCGAAGCACTCGCCCTTGACCAGCGAGATGCTCGCGCCGTCGCGTGCGCCCTCCTTGACGCCGTCCCAGAAGTCGGACGCGCCCCCCGTGGCGAGCATCAGCACCCACACCGCGAGCCCGATCCCGGACAGCACCGAGCCGCCGACCGCCAGCCCCTTGCCGCGCTCGCCCCGCCGGCCGATCTGCCGCAGCGCGATCAGCCCGAGCACCAGCCCCACACCCGGCAGACAGCACAGCACGCCGAACACGAGGGAGGCGATGGCGAGTCCGTTGACGGGCGCCGGCTGGTTGTAGGGGCTGTAGCCCTGAACCCACGGCTGGTACGGCCCGTAAGGGCTCTGCGGGCCCTGCGCCTGCGGGTACGACGGCGGCCCGTACGGCCCCTGCGGGTACTGCTGGGGTGGCTGATACGGCCCTTGTGGCTGGTGGGGGCCGGGGGGCGGGGGTATGGACACCGGTACCGTGCTCCTGGGTCGGGCGGTGGGACTGGTCAGACGGGCCCTGGGGCCGACGGCTGGACCGACGTACGACTGGGCGCATGGTAAGCGGGGCACGAGTGGGGGCGGAATGAGGGTGGAACTCCGGGCGGACAGCCGGGTGGGGAGCACCACCGTAGGTGCGGTGAACGGGCTCACCGCACGGTGGGCGGCGGCAGCGGCACCGGAAGGCACGGCGTTCTCTGCGGCCGGGGTCTGGCCCCTGCTGGCCTTCCTCGCGGACGGCGCGACCGGCGCCGCGCGGGCCGAGCTGGCCGGGGCGCTCGGCATGCCCGCGGACCAAGCGGCCGGCGCCGCACGGGAGTTGCTGGCCGGGCTGCAGACGGTGTCCGGACTGGACGCGGCGCTCGGCCTGTGGACGCACGAGATGCTGCAGCTGCGCGAGGAGTGGCGGGCCGGGCTGCCTGCCGGGACGTACGGGGTGTTCGGGGAGGACCTCGTCACCGCGCAGGAGCGGCTGGACGCCTGGGCGGCCGAACGCACCGGCGGGCTGGTCGAGCGCATGCCGGTGACGCTGACACGGGAAGCACGGATGGTGCTGGCCAGTGCGCTCACGCTGCGCACGGACTGGCGGCAGCCGTTCACCGAGACGGTGCTGCGCCCGGACTCCGGTCCCTGGCAGGGCCGTTCGCTGCTCGGGCTGCACCGCAGGAGCGTGCGGCCGGACCGGGTCGGCGTGACGAGCACGCCGGACGGCTTCGTGACGGCGCTGACGGTGCCCGGCGACAACGGCATCGACGTCCATCTGGTGCTCGGCGAGGAACGGATGACACCGGGTCAGGTGCTCACGGCCGGGGTCGGGGTCGTGGAGCGCACGCTCGCGGTCACCGGGGGCGGGCAGCTGCCGTTCGGGCATGTCGGCCCCGGCCTGCACGTGGAACAGCAGCCTGCCACCGCGCCGGAGCCGATCACGCTGGACGTGCGCACGGTGGCGTACGAGGTGCGCGCCGACCACGATCTGCTGGCCATGGCCGGACTCTTCGGGCTCACGGCGGCCACGGACGCCCGGGACGGCCACTTCCCCGGCATCAGCCCCTTCCCGCTCGCCATCGGGACGGCCCGCCAGTCGGCCCTCGCCCGGTTCGGCGCGCTCGGCTTCCGGGCGGCGGCGGTGACGGCGGTCATGCCAGTGCCCGCCGGCGCCGTCCCGCAGTACCGCTACGAGACGACGGTCGTGCGGGTGGCCTTCGACCGCCCCTTCGGCTTCCTCGCGGTCGACCGCGAGTCCCGGCTGGTGCTGATGGCGGGCTGGGTGACGGATCCGGTGCCGTATCCGGCCATGGGCCGTTAGGAGCGCTGTTCCCGCGGGACGTCCACGGCGGGGCCGAGGACACCCGCCGGCGGCGGGGTGGTCAGCGGGGCCGTGCGGGGGCGGGTCAGGGTGACGTACGCGGACACCGGCACGGCGATCGACAGGTCGAGGCGGGCCGCGTTGAAGTAGATCCAGTCGTTGTCCAGCAGGGCGGTGTCGACGACCAGTTCCCGTCGCCGCAGCCCGGGCAGATGCGCCGGCCGAAGCGCACGGTGTGGGCCGGTACGCCCAGCAGCCCCGCCACCGCGCGCCGCGCCCCCGCGCGAGTCGTCGTGAACGCCGCCGCGTCCCGTGGCGCGTGGAAGCGCCGCATGCGGGCCCGTTCCTGCTCGTCCAGCAGCACGAAGTCAGCCGGATCGGTCGCCTCGCCGAGCGGCCACCACCACACGTGGGCCGCACCGCTCTCCCGCAGCCGCGCCACCACCGCGCGTGCCGTCTCGGGTACGTACACCTCGCCGACGTCCGCCGCGTGGTCGATGTGCGCGGCGGCCGTGGCCGGTCGCGTGGACCGATTCCACCAACACGCCCTCGACCGAGGAAAACAGCAGCTCGTTCAACTGCGGCAGCACTTCGTTCACGGCGAAGGACTGTCGACCACACCACCATCCAGCCAGGCGATTTTCGGGCGAACTTTAGTGGTCGTAGGCGGTCGGTGCGCGCCTGACTGGCTGGCCGCGCATGAACCTGGCTCCACTCATCAGGCCCCCTTGGAATCGATCATCTAGGAAACGGGGAGGCGCTCTACCGGCGGACCGCCGAGATCAGTCCGCCGGGCCGCTCCTCGCGCTGCGGCGGGGTGCTGATCGGGCGGCCGTAGGCGGCAGCGCGCTCGCGCAGGGTGTGGCTGTCTGCCTCCCAGCCGTGCCCGGCCAGCCAGCCCACCGGGTCGTCGGGCATCTCCGAGACCCACATGGACGCCGCCGATCCCGGCGCGGCGTCCGCGCCGAAGCGCTCGATCACGCCGCGCGAGCCCAATGTCAGCCCCATCCGACTGCCTGCCGCCGACTGCGTGCTGATCCGGGCCAGCAGCAGCTCCACCGCGTCCTCGGGCAGATAGATCAGTAGTCCTTCAGCGATCCACGCGGTCGGCACAGCCGGGTCGTGCCCTGCGGCGGCCAGCGCGCCTGGCCAGTCCTCACGCAGATCCACCGCGACGGTGATCCGCTCGCAGCGTGCGACGGCCCGCTCCTGGCGCAGCACCGAAGCCTTGAAGTCCAGTGGCGCGGCGGTGTCGACCTCGAACAGCCGTGTGCCCTCGGGCCACTCCATCCGGAAGGCCCGGCTGTCCATGCCGGCGCCGAGCAGCACGACCTGCCGGACCCCGGACGCGGAGGCCTGCTGCAACAGGTCGTCGAGGAACTTCGTCCTGATGACGATGGAGAACGACACGGCCAGCCGGCGGCGTCGCGCGGCCTCGTCATCGGGCGGCGGTGAGGAGGGCCACAGGCCGCCGGCGGTGGCGAAGGCCTGTGCCAGTGGGTCGCGGAACAGCGCGTTCTCCCGCTCGGTCTCCAGCGCCCGCACCCTGGCCACCCCCACAGCCGTGGCCCACACTCCCGACGGCTGCACCCGCTCCTGCTCATCAGCCACCGCGCCAGCCTGTCATGCGCGCACCGGCCGCCTACGACCACTAGAACCACCATTAGGCGAAGATCAACACTCACCCTGCGTACGCGACCACACGAAGTGGACCAGAGCCCTTCTTCGACAGCGCTTGTTGACGAGTTCTGACGTCAGCGTCCGGCCCGGGGCAAGGTTCCAAGATCGCTTGACCTTGCCCCAGCGGGAAGGGCAACAGTGTCTCCATCGATCACATGAGCGGGCGGTGCGTGCTCGCCTGCCGGGCAGGACGAAGTGGGGAGTTCGCGTGACCGCGACTTGCGTCATTCTCGATATAGGCGGCGTGCTGGAGATCACGCCGAAAACTGGATGGGTGCGACGGTGGGAAGAGCGGCTGGAGCTGCCGCTGGGCACTGTCCATGAGCGGATGCGGGACGTGTGGCGGGCTGGAAGCATCGGGAGCATCAGCGAACGAGAGGTGCACGAGCAGGTGGCGGCGCGCTTGGGTCTCGACGCGCTCCAGGTTGAAGCCTTCATGGCTGATCTCTGGGCGGAATATCTGGGGACGCCGAACGCGGAACTCATCGCCTGTGTGCGAGGGCTGCGCGGAAGCTGCAGGCTGGGCATCCTGAGCAACAGCTTCGTTGGTGCCCGGGAGCGGGAGACGGCGCTGTACCACTTCGACGAACTGGTGGAGCAGATCGTCTACTCGCACGAGATCGGTGTCGGCAAGCCTGACCTGCGTGCCTTCGAGGCTGCTTGCGCCGGCTTGGACGTACGGCCGGAGAGCTGTCTCTTCATCGACGATGTCGCGGTCAACGTTGAGGCCGCTCAGGCGGCTGGCATGCAAGCGCATCTGTTCGAGGACAACGCCAGGACCATCACGCGCATCGCAGCTCATCTGGACGCCGGGCCCTTGGTTCCAGGGCGCGTCCCGCTCGGATGACGGCGGCCTGGCCGGTGGCTGCCGGCCAGGCGGTGGGGCAGGTTGGTCACCCGGCTTCGGCGTGCTCGGCCATCTCGTGGCGGATCGACGGCAGCCGCAGCAGGCGGCAGGCGGTGTCAATGGCGATGGCGACGGCCTGCTCGGTCAATCCTCGCCGGCGGGACGGGGGTCCACTATCAGCTCGTCGAGTGGGAGGCGAAGGTCCTCAACGTCCGCGATCCGGGCCACAGACGCGGCATCCGGCTCGCCCGATGATGCCGGGCCCCGGCGTCATCAGCCGCGGCGGGCTGCCCCGTCCGGCCAGACGACGTCGACGGGCAGCCCGGCGTCACGGGCTTCCAACACGGTGTCCGCCGTACCGCCGCCCTTGCCGGGCGGCGGTGTGCCGTCCCAGACGGCGACGAGCCGGTCAGCCCGCCGCAGCAGCGTGCGGTCGGCGTCCTCGTACGCCGCGCGGTTCGCCGTCTCGTTGTTGAGAACCAAGACCTCGGCTGCGGCTTCGGTGAGCCGGTCGAAGGTGTCCACGTGATCCGGCTTGACCTTGTTCTGCCGGTAGTCCAGTGAGGGGATGACGGCGACCAGGTGCCCGCCGAGTTCCAACACGACCTCCGCGAACAGCGAGTCCGACCCCTTCGCGATGCAGGAGACGCCGGTCAGGTCCGCGGCATACGGCTTCAGCGCCTCCCGCAGGGCCCGGCACCGCGAAGGTCGCCGTTGACGTCGAGACGAGGAGTAACCCCCACCTCGCACCTCCTCTCGGGCACCCCTCTCTTCGCCGGGTCCTGTGTGGAGAGGGTCGTCCCTGAAACCACTGCGCAGTCGACCGCGTGCGCCATTTATGGTCTCGGCATGCGGCGCACAGACATCACTCGGGACGACGGCACGTGGACGGGCCTGTCCCTGGAGGTACAGACACGCCGCCAACCAGGCCTGTGCCTGTTCAGTGCCGAGCGGCGGCTGCTTCTCGCCCAAATGTCGCGGCCCGTGCTCCTTGCCGCTGTCGACGAGGACCACTGCGGAGTTGAGTTCTGGCGGACTGACGCCTACCGCTCTCTCATCCCGCCGTTGCGAGCCGAGACGGGACGGACTTTGGCCGGCAACCTGGATCGTTGGGCGTACCGTTTCGTAGGGCATCTGCTCGATTCACCAGGCAGTCCTCTGCACGACGGCCGATGGCTGCTCTCGTGCGAGAGCCCGCTCCTGCGCTGGAACCACGGCCGCCGGCCGCAGGCCGAGTACTGGAACTCCATGCTCATCCAGGGCCATCCGGACGGATACATCGACTGGTTCATCCATTCCGGCTCGTGGGAGATCCTCCCGTTGCACTCGATGCCCGATGCGGGCGACGGCCGGGTCAAGGCGTACCGCAAGCAGGCCCGTGACGGAACGCTCCCGCCCGTCCTGTTGTGGTGGGTCAGCGGCTTGGACTGCCATCTGATTCTGGACGGTCACGCGCGACTGGCAGCAGCGATCGCGGAGTCGACCTCACCCTCGCTGCTGAGTCTGCACCGAACTGCACCGAGCGACGAGGTGGTCACAGGCACCGAACGGGCGGTGCACTCCTACGAGTCCGAACTGGCCCGCTTCGCCGAACTGCGCACCATTCACGGCGCCGCCGTTCCCGATGGTGCCGCCATCGCAGGCCCGTCCCTCGCCCACCGTCTCCGGGAACTGCACACGGCGCAACGGCCCACCTGGGCCTGGCCGCTGCCAGGCGGGGAAGTCCAGTGGCTCCGCATCGCACGTGAGGTGACTGCCAACCAGAAGTGGTCCGGAAACGGTTGGTCATCAGCGTGATCGATACCCGGGTGCGCAGGCTCTCGAAGTGGCGCTCAAGCAGTGTTCGCGCACATCGCGCAGGGCTGCGTTGTCAGTGGGTACTGCCAGGATGATGTGCATGACGATCAGGGAAGTGACATGTCACGGAGTCGCACAGCAGCGGATTGAGGACACCCTCCAGCGCGGGTTCCGCCGGGCCGTCGACCATTGCTCCGACATGCGCCACAACGGCCGGCCCCTGCGTCAGGGCCTGCGGGAAATGGGCGGCGACCTCCTCGACCTCGCCGCCGCCCGCACCCTTCAGGACCCCGCCCTCGAGACTCCGCAATCCCGCACCGTCCTGCTCACCGCAGCGGAGTGCGCTCTCGGGGAGCTGACTTTGGGCTGCTTCCCCCACGGCGACTTCCACGTCCCCCTCCCTCTCGTCGACGAGACGCTCAGCGACGCGGACATCTATTACCGGGAGTTCAGGGAACCGACCACCCCGGCGACCACGGCGCGGACCTGGATCAAGGCCTTCGCCCTGTGCGTGATCAGCGGCCTGATATGGGAGCGCAGCCGAGTGATCGGCCCGCTGCTGCACGAAGACTTTGCACCCGCCATCCGTGACGGAATCCCCTACTCGAAGCGGGAGTCGGTATCGGCACCCGCCGACCTCGCCGAAATGGACGCGCTGTGCGCATACCTGGCGGTCGTACAGGGGCAGTATCCCGGTGCGGTCCCCGGCCCGGTCCCGCTGGGCAAGCCGGACATCGAAGCTCGTGCGCGGGCGGCCGCGCAACTCGATGCGACTGGCGTGCTGACGCCGGATCAGCGGTTGCTGCAGGTCCTGCTCGATGACGACCAGGTTGCCTTCGAATCCGCCCTGGAAGAACGGCTCCTGGCGCACCGCGAGAACGTCGGCACCGACCCGGCCCCCCGGAGCCTGCTGCCCGTAGGTGCCGTTGCGATGGCCGCGATCGCCTCCCTCGCGCATGGCTGGCACCTGGGCATCCGGTCCGCCTACCTGCCCGAATCCGTGATGCGCGCCCCGCAGCAGTAACCGCCGGTGAGAAGACGCGCCGGAAATGTGCGGGCCCCCGACGCCAATCACGGCATCGGGGGCCCTGGGCAAGGAACGGTCACGCGGCGCTGTCCCCCGACACGTCCCCGTACAGGCTCTGCTCGACATCATGCGCGAGGATCCACGACACGTCGGCCGCCTGCTCCCGCACACCCTTGCCGGGGCCCCGGCCGCCGCCGTCCCGCAAGCCCAGTTGCACGCGTGTGGTGTGCGGGCGGCGCACCCCCTCGAACGGGCCAGCGCGGCGGCGACGCCGTCCCCGCCGGGTCCCGCCTCGGAGAGGCAGACGGCGAGTGCGACGCCGTCCTCGATGACCTGGTTGGCGCCCTGCCCGTGGTGGGGCGGCATCGGGTGGGCCGCGTCGCCCAGCAGCGTGGTGCGGGCGGTGCTCCAGCGCCGCAGCGGCTCGCGGTCGTACAGCGCCCAGCGCCGCACGTCCCGAGCCGCCTCGACGAGCCCCCGCACCTGCGGTGCCCAGCCTTCGAGCGCGGCGTCGAGGTCGGCGCACTCTGCTGCGCTGGTCCAGGACTCGGCGTGGCCCTCCGGTGCCGGGGCGACCACGCCGTAGGTGAACTGCCGCCCGCAGCTGAGGGGAAGAACGCCTGCCCACCGCGGTCGCGGTGGCGATGGCGCGCGTTCACCTCGTGCTTTGTCGTGTACAACCCTTCGTTCACCACGCGTGTCGTACGTCGCTGAAGCCTCGGTTCACTGACGGGAGCATGACCTTGCGCATACGTACCTTCGCCGTTGTGGTGGCTGCCGCCCTTGCCTGTGCGGAGCTGGGCGCTCCCGGTGCCGTTGCGGCGCCCTCCGGGCTGTGGGACGACTTCAACGGTGACGGGTATCGCGATCTGGCCATCGGCACGCCCAAGGCGAGCGGTGGCACGGTCACCGTCCTCTTCGGCTCGTCTTCCGGCGTCAGCCCCGCCCGGTCGGTGAACATCACCCAGAACACCCCGGGCGTTCCCGGGACCTCGGAGTCCGGGGACCAGTTCGGCGAGAGCGTCACCAGCGGTGACGTCGACGGCGACGGATACGCCGACCTGATCGTCGGCGCACCCTACGAGCAGATCACGGGTAAGGCGAACGGCTCGGTGACCATCATCTGGGGCGGAGCGAACCCGTTCACGTCCGGCGGCACCATGCTCACCGCCCCGAACGCCGAGGCCGTCGCGTTCGGGACGGGCGCCGCCTTCGCCGACCTCGACGGCGACGGCACCGGCAACCTGGTCGTCGTCGGCGCCAACACCTTCTGGTGGTACGCCGACGGGAAGCCCACCCAGGACGGCGCGCTGGCACCGGAGGCGGGGTTCCTGCCCGAGGGCGTACGCCTGGACGGGATCGTCGCCGGTCACTTCTCCGCCACCGACGGCAGCGACTTCGTCGTGCACGGCGGCCACGCGGACGGCACCGGCGCCACCCACGGTTACGTGGGCCTCCTACGCGGCGGTTCCGGCGACATCGGCTCCGGCTACACCGTGCTGGCCGACGGCACCGGAGCGGGCGGCACCGCCTGGGATCGAGCCGTCGCGGCGGGCGACATCAACGGCGACGGATACGACGACCTGGTCACCGGCAACTCGGAGATCGGTAAGGGCGGTTCCTTCACCGTGCGGTACGGCAAGGCCGCCGGACTGCCCGCCACGGGCACCCGGTACACCCAGGACAGCGCCGGTGTGCCGGGCATCGGCGAGGACTACGACGACTTCGGCGCCGCCGTCGCGGTGGGCGACGCGACCGGCGACGGCTACGCGGACATCGCGGTCGGCGCCCCGTACGAGGACGTGGACGGTCACCGAAACGTCGGCAACATCGATCTCTTCAAGGGCAGTTCGGCCGGACTGACCACGAGCGGGGCCCAGTCCTTCCACCAGGCCACGCCGGGCGTTCCGGGCGCCGCCGAGGCCGGCGACCACTTCGGCTCCTCGCTGCGGCTGGGCGACATCAACGGCAACGGCAGGGCGGACCTGGCGATCGGCGCGTTCGGCGAGGACGTGGTGCCCGGGGGGTACGACGACGGGGCGGCGTGGGTGCTGCGCGGCACGACCTCGGGCCTGACGACGTCGTACGCAACCGCCTTCAACGCGACGGACTTCGGCTATCCGGTGGTCGAGGGCCGCAAGTTCGCGGATGTCTTCGCCCACTGACCACACCAGTTCACACCGATTGTCTTGAGTACCACCAGGAGAAGCGACAACGATGCGTAACAAGATCCTTTCCGCGACGGTGATCTGCGCTGCGACCCTGCTGGGCGTTACCGCGCCCACCGCCGCACAGGCCACCGACGCCGCCGCGCCGCAGGGAGACTTCAACGGCGACGGCTACCCGGACCTGGCGGTGGGCGTGCCCTCCGGGCAGGTCGGCGACAAGGCCAAGGCCGGCTATGTGAACGTCGTGTGGGGTGGCCCGGACGGACCGGGCAAGTACGGCTCCGTACGGATCAGCCAGGCCACGAGCGGAGTGCCGGGCACCCCCGAGGCGGGTGATCTCTTCGGCTCCGCGGTCACCGCCGCGGACGTCGACGGCGACCGCTACGCCGACCTGGTCGTGGGCGCCTCCAGCGAGTCGCTCTCCGCCGACAAGACCGCCGAACACGGCACCGTCACCGTGCTGCGCGGCTCCGCCTCCGGCTTCACCAACGGTGGCTACACGGTCGCGCAAGGTGCGAGCGGGCTCTCCCGGATCGGCGCGGTGATCGCCGCCGGGGACGTGACCGGCGACGGCCGCACCGACCTGGTTCTCAGCCGCAGCGGCGAGGAGCACGGCGGCGCTGTGCTGCGTCCCGGCCCGCTCACCGCCGACTCCCCGGACACACTGAGCGGGGAGATCGCCGGGGCGGACTTCGGCGGCGTGAGCGCCCTGACCACCGGCGACTTCGACGGCGACGGTGACGACGACCTCGCGGTCTCGATCAAGGCGACGGAGAGCAGATTCGTCCGGATCTACCGCTGGCAGGACGGCGCCCCGGTGCAGCTGTGGAGCACCACGGCCTCCGCCGCCTCCCTCGCCGCCGCCGACTTCGACGCGGACGGCACGGACGACCTGGCACTCGGCTCCTGCTACCCGAACTACGAGGCCGACGCTCCGGACTGCGCGGACTACTCCACGGGGCGTGCCGAGGTGTTCAAGGGCGGGCTGGTGAAGGTGGCGTACGGCTCGAAGTCCGACGGCTTCGGCGCCCGCACCCAGGAGATCCAGCAGGACACTCCGGGCATCGCCGGCACCGCCGAGCCCGAGGACCGCCTCGGCGCAGCGCTCGCCGCGGGCGACATCGACGGCGACGGCTACGCCGACCTCGCCATCGGCGACGCGTACGAGGCGGTCGGCTCGCAGCAGAACGCGGGCACGGTGGTCCTCGTCCACGGCACCGCCACCGGCCTGCTGTCCTCCGGCGGTACGGCGACGAGCGTCGGCTTCACCCAGAACAGCAGCGGCGTCCCGGGCACCGCGGAGACGAGCGACCGGTTCGGCGCATCGGTCCGCCTTCAGGACTACGACGCCGACGGCTACGCGGACCTCGCGACAGGCGCTCCCGGCGAGAACTCCGCCCAGGGCGGCGTCTGGCTCCTCCCGGGCACCGCGCAGGGCACGACGGCGACGGGTTCCAGGGCTCTGACGCCGAAGAGCCTGGGGCTGCCTTCGTCGACGAGCGCCCTGGAGTACGGGCTGGTGATCGGGCGCGGCTAGGGAGTTCCCACGCTGCCCGGCAGTGATCACGATGGACGCCCTGACGAGGCCACACTCCCAGGGCCCCCGGCGCCGGTGACGGCATCGGGGGCCCTGGGGTGGTGGGTCCGTCGGGTGCGGGTCAGGCGGCGTTGTCGCCGGACATCTCGTCGTGCAGGCTCTGCTCGACGTCGTGCGCGAGGATCCAGGACACGTCGGCCGCCTGCTCCCGCACACCCTTGCCGGGGCCGCGTCCGCCGCCGTCCCGCGAGCCCAGTTGCACACGGGTGGTGTGCGGGCGGCGCACCGCCTCGTAACGGGCCAGCGCGGCGGCGATCCCGTCGCCGCCGGGCCCCGCCTCGGCGAGGCAGACGGCGAGCGCGAGGCCGTCCTCCACGGCCTGGTTGGCGCCCTGCCCGTGGTGCGGCAGCATCGGGTGGTCCGCGTCGCCGAGCAGCGTGGTGCGGGCGGTGCTCCAGCGCCGCAGCGGCGCCCGATCGCGCCGGCCGACGATCTCCACGTCGATCAGCCGCACGGCAGCCCTGTTACCGGCCCCAGTCCGCCTGCCCGCCCACATGCCTTCAGGCATCGGGCTCCTCCGGGTCCAGGGACTCCTCCAGCATGAACTGGTCCATGACGGCATCGAGGGCGGCCTCGTCCAGCGTCGGTACCGTCCAGCCCGAAGCATCCATGTGCCGCAGGAACTCGTCCGGAAGCTCCGTGTGGTATCTGACGAGGTAGTAGGCGAGGCTGCTCGGCCAGACCCACACTCCGTCGGTACGGATCGAGTACTGGCAGATCCTCTTGATGTCCGAAAGGGGTCCTCGACCTGGACCGGGAGGGGAAGGCGGCCCTGGTCACGTGCTCCACCGTCAACTTCGAGCTGCGGTCGGCGGCCCGGCGGGGTACTTCGCGTCGCGGTCGCGGATGACGAACTTGGCCTTGGTGCTGGCGTCTTCCAGGTCCATGGCCATGTTCTTGATCGCCTGGGTGACCCAGGCCGCGGCCGGGTGCGCGGTGGTGCCCAGGATGCGGACGCGGCGGGTGGCGTGCTCGATGGCGGCGAGGACGTACAGGCGCTGCCCGGTCAACGTGACGGTCTCGAAGAAGTCCATCGCGAGGAGGGCGGGCCTGGGAGCGCAGGAAGTCGGCCCAGGTGGTTCCGCTGCGTTCCGGCACGGGATCGATGCCCTCCTGCCGGAGGATCTCCCAGACGGTGGAGGCAGCGATTTTGATGCCGAGGGTGGCGAGCTCTCCGTGCACGCGCCGATAGCCCCACGACAGGTTCTCGCGCACCAGACGCAGGACCAGTTGTCGGATGGAGCGAGCGGTGGGCGGCCGTCCGGGCCGCTTCGGGCGGGAGGCGTTCGCGTGATGCCGCTTGGCCAGGTCGCGGTGCCAGCGCAGCACGGTGTCCCGGCGGACCAGCAGGCGGAGGCGGCGCAGCACCTTGCGGGGCAGCGGGGCCAGGAGGGTCGCAAGGAAAGCGCGGTCCCCGGGGGCGAACGTTGCCTTCCGCGGCCCGAGTTGCCGCTCGAGGACACCGAGCTGGTGGCGAAGCGCCAGGATCTCCACGTCCTTCTCCCGGTCGCTCATCGGTAGCAGGCGCAGGGTCGGCTTCGCGACCAAGCCGCAGCTCGCCGGCAGATGATCGAGCGTGCACTGGACGCCGGGTCCCGGCCGCATGGGCGGCCGGCGACGAGGTCTACGGCGACAACCCCCACCTGCGTGCCGTCCTGGAAAGGCGGCAACTCGGCTACGTGCTGGCCGGGGTGCGTGGGGTGGTGACGGGCAGGGCCAGCTGCCCCAGTACTACGCCGCCCATCCCCGCTGGACCGTGGAAGAGGTCTTCCAGAGTTCAAAAACCCTGGCCGGACTGGACGAGCACCAGGTCCGCCTCTGGAACTCCTGGCACCGCTGGGTCACCCTCGCCCTGCTCGCCCACGCCTTCCTCGCCGTCACCGCCGCCCTCGAACGACAAGGCCAGGCCCCCGCCGACGACGGAACCAGCCCCGACGGACTGATCCCGCTCACCTGCAACGAGATCCAACGCCTGCTCACCGCCCTGCTCCCACAGCCCGCCCGAGACCTCGCACACCGACTGCACTTGTCCCTCTGGCGACGACGCCACCAAGCCAGAGCCTGCCGCAGCCACTACCGCCGCCAAGCCGCCCTGCAACCATGAAGATCGCATCTCAGGCTGGAGTATTAACCAGCTGAGGGCGTGCCGCTAAAGCCCGCCTTATTTTATGCTGGCCGACAGTGGGCCTCGTGTAGAACGGGTCCATGCGGAGAAAAGTGCAGTCGTCGACTCCAACCGAAGGTGGGCCCGGACGTACTTATGTGTTCATCGCCGTGATCGTGCGCGGGTTCTTGCGTCTTGTCGCGCGGAGGGAATGGAATGGCGGGGTGCCCGCCATCTCCCCTGTCAGGGCGGATATATCACAGTGATCAACCACACGTCATATGTGGATCCACTCGTCTATGGGCATTTCCAGTACAAGAACGGCTTGCCGCCCAGATTCCTGATCAAGTCCTCGCTCTTCAGCTTGCCGGTGATCGGTGCCGTCCTGCGGGCCATCGGTCAGATCCCTGTGGAGCGCAACAGCCACCGAGCGGCGGACGCGCTGCACGCCGCGGCCGAAGCGCTCGAACGCGGGCAGTGCGTGGCCATCTACCCGGAGGGGACCCTCACCACCGACCCCGATCTGTGGCCGGGGCGGCCCAAGACCGGCGCGGCCAGGCTGGCGTTGACCACCGGAGCGCCGGTCGTCCCGGTGGCGCAGTGGGGTTCACACAAGATCGTTCCTCCTTATGGCAACGGCGATCGGCGCCTGCTGCCGCGCCCCACGCTGGTCGTCGCGGCGGGCCCTCCCGTCGACCTGTCCGACCTCTACGGCGCCGAACTCACGGTGCCGGTGCTGCGCCAGGCCAGCGAACGGATCATGGAAGCGGTGACGGCGCTGCTGGAGGAGATTCGAGAGGAGAGGCGGCCGACTCGGGGGGACTGATTCCTTTTCAGCATTGCGGCTTCATGGTGAGGACGGTTGCGGTTGACGACATTCGTTGGGGCTGCAGCGGGCCTTGAGGGAGAGCCAAAATGCTCCTGCGGATCGCCGCCCACGCGATCTCCACCTACACCCGCCCCGGCGGCCTGGTCCTCGACCCCATGTGCGGCATCGGCACCACCCTCGTCGAAGCCATCCACCTCGGCCGCAGCGCCCTCGGCGTCGAATACGAACCGAAGTGGGCCGAACTCGTCCGCCTCAACGCCGCTGCCGCAACCCACGAAGGCGGCACCGGCACCGGCGCCGTCGCATCTACGGCAACGGGGCACTGTGACAGCGTCCGGTCTGGAGGTGCTGTTCGCGCCGCGTGAGCGGGGCAAGGGCACCATGCCCACCGCGACAACCTACGCATACCACTTCAAAAAGGCGCTCAAGGACGCGGCCATCGTCAAGCCGGACGGGAGCCCGAAATGCACACCGCATGGCCTGCGTCAGTTCTTCGCCTCCACCGCCCACGCCGCAGGCATCCCGATCCACGAGGTCTCTCGTCGGCTCGGCCATGAGTCGATCAAGACTACGGTCGACGTGTACGGGATCTCGTCCCCGCCTCATGGGACCGCTGCCGGACCGTCATGCAGGCTGCCCTCCGTCCGGATTCACCTACGCTGTAGCAGTTCAGGCATCATCGTGGTGACGGGAGCGTGCTGACTGTTCCGGGCCTCGGCCACTCGCTACTCGGCGAGTTTCGCGAACTCGCCGAAACGGGCACGCAGCCGCAGATCAGCGACCGGCCGCTCGCGTTCCAGCGAGGCGTTCGCCCGGTGTCGGAGTGAATGCCCGCCAATCCGACCCGGGAGGCCGTCGGGTGGCCAGGGGCGAGTGTGTGAGGCCTCTGGAAGCTGCCGCACGCGATGGCCACGTAGCCGGCGCTGCGGCCAAGGCTCAAACGCAACGGTGTTGGCCCAAGGGGCCGTGCTCGCTCCGCGTCCTGGTTCGATCCGGCGTCACGTGATCAAACCGGCCCAACGCGACTCTCCCCGGCACCCCGGCAAGGCTCATCAGTAGACAGCGTCTACGGCTAGGATGTAGACACTGTCTATGGAACGTGAGAACTCCCTCCGGGATCGGCTGATCGATGTCGGGGTGGACCTTGTGATGACCGAGGGAACGGGCTCGTTGGGGCTTCGGGAGTCGCCCGTCGGGCCGGGGTGTCGCATGGAGCGCCGCGCCGGTACTTCCCGACTCACCACGCCCTGCTGCCCGCCATCGCCCGCCGAGGTCTCACGGACCTCAAGGACCGGTTCACCGCTGTGACAGCTGGCATTCCGTCAGCGCGCGGCCAATTGGAGGCGCTCGGCAAGGCGTACGTCGGGTACGCGCTGGAATGCCGTGGCATGTTCGAGCTCCTGCTCCGGCACGATCTGCTCGACAGCGAACGGCACGCGTCGGACCAGCCTCGGCTGCGGGAGCTGACCCTTCCGCTCTTCGGGATCATCGTCGAACTCGTCGCCCGGCACCGCGAGGAGGAGAGGGGGGCGCTCTGCCTCGGCACGACGAGGGACATGCCCCCGCCAGCCGTCTCGGCCGGGCTGCTCTGGTCCAATCTGCACGGCATCGCCCAACTGTGGGCCTGGGGCAGCCTGCCACTCGCTCTCGACACCGCCGGGACCGGCGGCGCGCCCGCGAGCGGTGTGCTCGACGCGCTCGTCGCTGCCGCTATGGACACCCACCTTGGACTGGTGAACCCTTGACCGCGACCGTACGGCAGCGCCTCGCACTCGTGGTCAGCGTCGCCGGCGCGATGATCGTCGCACTCGACGGAACCGTGCTGACCGTGGCGCAGCCTGGGCTGCAACGCGACTTCGGCGCCAGCGTCGCGCAGGTCCAGTGGACCAGCACCGGCTACATGCTCGCGGTGGCCGCGCTCCTCGTCATCGCCGGACGCCTCGGCGACCGGTACGGGCACCCGCGGCTGCTGCTCCTCGGCGTACTGGGCTTCGGGGCCACCTCGGGCGGCATCGTGCTCGCGCCCGGAGTCGGCTGGGTGATCGGACTCCGCGCCCTGCAGGGCGTGTTCGGCGCGCTCCTGCAACCGGCGACGCTCGCCCTGCTGAGACTCGCCTACCCGGCGGACAGGCTCAACACGCCGGTCGCCATCCGCACCAGCTCGATCGGGGTCGCCGCGGCCACCGGTCCGGTCCTCGGCGGCTTCCTCGTCACCCATCTCGGCTGGCGTGCGGTGTTCATGGTGAACGTGCCGATCGCGATGGTGATCGCGATCGTCGTCCTCTTCGTTCGGGTTCCGGCGCCGTCCGGCAGCGAACGCCAGCGGCTCGATCTGCTGGGCTCGGCCCTGCTCGCGGCCGCGCTCACGGTCATGGTCCACACCCTCGTCGCCATTCCCCGCGGCGGGTGGAGCTCGGCGCCGACGCTCCTGGGGTTCCTCGCCACCGCGGGGCTTGCGGTCGCGCTCGTCGTGCACGAACGCCGCACCACGAACCCGATCGTGCCCCCTGTCGTGCTACGGGCCGTACCAGTGACGGCGTCCATGGTGATCCTGCTCCTCACCACCAGCGGCATGTTCGGTGCCCTGTTCGTGGGCACGTTCTCCCTCCAGGACGTCCTCGGGCTCGACCCGTTCGCCGCCGGACTGCGGGTCCTTCCGATGACCGTGCTGATGGTCTTCGGCGCCCCTGCCGCCGCCGGGGCGTTGCGCCGGTACGGCGCACGCCGCTGCGCGATCGCGGGTACGCTCCTCGTCGCCCTCGGTATCGTGGGACTGGTCCGGATCGGATCGGCGGGCACGTGGTGGATCACCGGTCTCGCCTTCGCCGTGCTCGGCGCGGGGTTCGCCACCGTGATGGTCACCGCCACCGGCACCGTCGTCGGCGATGCGCCTGCCGGCTACGCCGGGGTCGTCGGCGGACTCAAGCAGACCGCGATGAACATCGGCCCGACCCTCGGTATCACCGTCGCCGCAACCATGATGGTGGTGAAGCCCTCCCGCGGCGGGGCACCCGCCACGGCCGCGAGCCCGGCCGTCGCCCTCGGACTGGGGCACACCCTGCTCGTTCTGGCCGCGATCGCCGCCCTCGCCACGCTGCCGGGGTGGCTGCTCCCCTCGAGAGCGTCCCGCGATACGGAAGTACCGGGCTGATCCGGGTGGTTGCACAACGCAGATCGCCCGGCCCGGGTAATCCGGGCCGGGCGACCGCAGGGCGGTTTGGGTGATCTGCTTCGGCCAAGCGCCTGATGATAAGTCAGCGACCGGTCCGGCGGGAACGGATCACCTCGATAGGCACCGGCGAGAACGAGACGACCATGATCAGGGCGATCGCCGGGAGCATGTAGGAGTCGATGCTGCCCTTGAGCGAGTCGCCGAGTCGGTAGCCGAGCAGGACGATCACCACCGTCCACACGGTTCCGCCGATCACGTTCCACACGAAGAAGGTGCCCCCCCCGCACGCCGAGGATTCCGGCGACGGGGTTGAGGAAGGTGCGCACGACGGGCACGAAGCGGGCGAGCACGATGGCCTTCCCCGCGCCGTACCGGGTGAAGTACGCCTCCGCCTGCGCGACACGCGCCTGCTTGAACATCCGCGAGTTGGGGCGTGCGAACAGCTTCGGTCCGAGCCGCGCGCCCATCAGGTGACCGAGTTGTGCGCCGCAGACCGCGGCCACGGGCGTCCCGATCAGCAGCGCGGGCAGCGAGAGGTGGAAGCCGGGGCGGCCGAAGACCTCTGCGGCCGCTCCTGAGGCACCGACCCCGGCGAGGAAGAGCAGCGAGTCGCCGGGCAGGAAAAAGCCGACCAGCAGTCCGGTCTCGACGAAGATGATGGCCAGGATGCCCATGAGTCCGAACGCCGTGATCACCGACTGGGCGTCCAGCACGTTTACAGCAAGGTCCATGTGGACCCCCCCAATGAATGTTGGTGTGGGTGTCGGTGCCGCCCCTGTTCGGCGGCACCGGGTGGATATGAGTGGTGTGTGGCCGCCTCGGTCGACCGAGGCGGCCGCGTCGGTGAGCAGGCCTCCGGTGGGAAGCGGCCGATGGGCACGTGGCCGATGAGTACGGGGCCGATGAGTACGCGGCCGGTGGGCGCCGGTCCGCTAGCCCGCGCGGCCGCGCGCTTCCCACTCGCCTACCCTCCGGATCAGATGCCCACCGAGCTCGTCGGCCTCTTCCGGCACGTGGAGTCGAACGCCACGCTCTACCGGCGAATGCTGGGGCCGACCGGTACGGCACGGTTCGTCAACCGTCTCCGGGACCTGCTCGCCGACGAGGTCGCGGCACAGATGGACGAAGCGGATGCCCGGCTGGCAGGCGCGCTGCCGAACGACCTGCGCGCGCACTATCTCGGCGGCGCCTTCGTCGGCCTGATCACCCGATGCCTGACGAGGCCGGACCGGCTGTCCGCCGAGGCCGCGGCGACCGCGGCGTGGGAGGGGCTGCGGAGCGTCTCCTGAAGTCGCCGCCCCGGACCGCCTCGTCGGCCAGCGCGTGCGCAGCCCGCATGCCCTCCTCCACCGCCCGCACCGCGTTAAGGCCGCGGGCGTCGGCTGCGCCGCCCGCTGATCGGTGCGCGACGCCCGCCGCGGTCAGCACCGGACGCAGCGCGGCCACCGGTGACTGCCCCGCCGCGACCACCACCGAGTCGGCCGGGACGAGCCGCTCCGCCCCGTCGGCCTCCCACAGCAGGACCCCCTGCGTCAGCACGGCCAGGTACCGCACGCCGGTCAGCCACTGGGCCCCGTACCGGCGGAGCTCGGCCAGTACGGCCCACCGCGTACTGCGGCCCATGCCTTCACCTATCCGTCCCGAGCGGCGCAGGAGGCATACTTCGTGGGCGGAAGACGCGCTCCAGCGCCTACGCCTCCCCTGTGGGCCGCTCGCCCAGGCTGAGCGGCGCGGAGGTGTCGGCGAAGAACGGCGGGGCGACCACGCTCAGCCCGCCGTCCACCGCCACGGTCTGGCCCGTGATGTACTCGGCGCCCGGCGAGAGCAGGAAGGCGATGGTGTCGGCCACCTCCTGGACCGAGCCTGGCCGTCCCTTCGGGATGCGCTCGAGCACCGTGGCCATGTCTGCCATCCCCGGCACGCCATAGAAGTACTCCAGGGAGTCGGAGTCGATCAGGCCGCCGTTGACGGCGTTCACATTGATGCCGTACGGGGCGAACTCCAGGGCCATGCACCGGACCCAGGACTCGATGGCGGCTTTCATCGAGCCGAGGGCGGCATACGTCGGGTAGGCGCGGATGCTGCCGTAGCTCGACAGGGCCACGATCCGCCCGCCGGAGTCCATCAGCCGGACCGCCTGCTGCGCCCCGAGCACGAACGGCCGCAGGTTCATGGCGTAGGTACGGTCAAGGTGGTGCGGCTCCAGGTCGAGGATGTTCTTGAAGGCGCCGGCTGCGGCATTGGAGACGAAGTGGTCGAGCCGCCCGAACTCGTTTTTCACCGTGGCGAAGAGGCTCTCCACGCCCTCCACCGTCTCGACGTCGGCCTGTACCGCTAGGCCGCGGCCGCCTGCCTCCTCCAGTTCGGCCACGGTCTTCTCGGCGCCGGTTGATCACGTCCTTGACCCGGCCGGTGATCCGGACGTAGCCATCGGAATCGATGACGGCAAGGTCCCCGGTGCGGTACCAGCCGTCGGTCGTCCAGGCTTCGGCCGTCAGGTCGGGACGGTCCAGGTAGCCCACGAAACTGGTGGGGGACTGGACCTCGAAGTTGCCCTCGCGCCCGGCCGGCAGCGTCCGTCCCGTGTCGTCGGTCACCCTGAGCCCGACCCCGGGCATGGCCCGGCCGTCGGTGCCCCACACCTTCTCGGGTGGGTCGTTCGGCGCGGAGAGCGACCCCAGGCAGGTCTCCGTGGTGCCGAACGCGCCGCAGACCTTGGTGCCGAGGACGGCGGTGGCCCGCTCGGCCAGGCTCCGCGGCAGCGCGGCTCCGGCCACGACGACCGTCTGCAGCGTCTCCGGGGCCCGGCGCCCCGCCTCGACCTCCTTGAGCAGGTCGGCCAGGAACGGCGTCGCCGCCTGGACGAAGGTGGCGCCGTGCTTGACGGCCGCCTGCAGGGCGGTACGCGGGTTCCAGTGCGCCTGGACCAACTGGGGCACCCCAAGGGTGACAGCCAACCACATCCCGTAGAGGAAACCCGTCTGGTGTGCCAGCGGGGACGGGATGAAGACCACGTCGCGGTCGTCCAGTCGGAGCCGTTCGGCCTGCAGCCGGACGGCATGGCCGAGGGTGTCGTGCCGGTGCAGGACACCCTTCGGCTCACCGGTGGTCCCAGAGGTGAAGAGCAACTGCGCCAGGGCGTCGGGGGCCGGCTGCCGGGCGGCGAGCGCCACGGTGTCGACGCGCGTGGCGGCGGTCGCGGCGCCCCAGTCGGACCAGGTCAGTCCCTCGCCGTCGGCGGGGAGTTCCACCGCTCCCCCGTCTGCCGAAACGACGGCCACATGGCGGACCTGGGCCCGGCCGGCCGGGTCCTCGGCGAACCAGGACGCGGTTTCCCGGCGGTGGTCCCGGTTCCTGAAGCTGTCCGCGATCAGCAGCACGCGCGCGCCGGAGCGGCGCAGCGCGAAGGCCATCTCCCGCTGCCGGAGGATGGGCATGAGCGGGCAGCAGACGGCGCCGATTCGCAGTGCGGCGAGCGAGACCTCCACGAACTCGGCCCAGTTCGGGAGTTGGTACGCCACCGCTTCGCCGGGTTGTTCATCGAGGACACCGTCTTCCGCGTGCTCGACGGTGAGGTCGAACTCTTCACGCACCGCAGGATCAGCGACAAGCCAGTGACCCGCTTCGAGGCAGTCGCCCGCGCCAGGAGACAGCGGCGCATGTCCAGCGCCTACCGGTTGCGTCCAGCGTCTCCCGGAGCCAATCCGCCCAAGGTTTCGTGGGACCTCACACTCTTGGGAGAGCTGCGACGCCGGTGACAGCCGGGCAGCCGCCGCTCGCGGCGGCCGCGCCTTCGCGGTGGCAGCAGCACGAAGGTGCCATGACCAGTCTCGGAAGATCGCGATCATGCCGTCTATGCCCAGGTCTACTGGGGCAGCGCCGCCTACGTGCGTGTGGGTGAGGTGGGCGTTGATCGGGCGGTAGCGGCTTTGACATGCGTCGTGTCGCCGCATGTCACGATGTGGGCGCGCGACTGGTGGTCATGCTGGATCGACGCTGGATCCTGTGCCGACTTCGGCGATCACTGCAGGTGACAGCCGAGTCGTCGATGTTCCGGTTCGAATGCCGGAATCCAGCCACGGGTACGCCAAGGGGCCGACCCGAAATCGAGCCGACCCCGCCTGACCTGCGAACTTGCTAATCCGCCGGATCCGCGCTAATGCGTGGCCTATACATTGAACCGGAACTCCACCACGTCCCCGTCCTGCATCACGTACTCCTTGCCCTCCATGCGGGCCCTGCCCTTGGCGCGGGCCTCGGCGACCGAGCCCGTTTCCACCAGGTCGGCGAAGGAGATGACCTCGGCCTTGATGAAGCCCTTCTGGAAGTCGGTGTGGATCACACCGGCGGCTTCGGGGGCCGTGGCGCCCTTCTTGATCGTCCAGGCGCGGGACTCCTTGGGACCGGCCGTCAGATAGGTCTGCAGGCCGAGGGTGTGGAAGCCGACGCGGGCGAGGGTGGCCAGGCCCGGCTCGTGCTGGCCGACGGACTCCAGCAGCTCCAGGGCCTCCTCCTCGTCCAGCTCGGCGAGGTCGGCCTCCAGCTTGGCGTTCAGGAAGATCGCCTCGGCCGGGGCGACCAGGGTGCGCTGCTCGTTCTTGAAGTCCTCGTCGACCAGCTCGTCCTCGTCGACGTTGAAGACGTAGAGGAAGGGCTTCGTCGTGAGCAGGTGCAGGTCGTGGAGGAGTTCGTTGCGCTCGGTGCCCTGGACGATGCCGTGCGCGAAGAGCGTGTCGCCCTTCTCCAGGATCTCCTTGGCCTCCTCGACGGCCTTGACCTTGGGCGCGACGTCCTTCTTGATCCGCGACTCCTTCTGAAGGCGCGGCAGGACCTTCTCGATGGTCTGGAGGTCGGCGAGGATCAGCTCGGTGTTGATCGTCTCGATGTCCTCCTTGGGCGAGACCCGGCCGTCGACGTGCACGACGTTCTCGTCCTTGAAGGCGCGGATGACCTGGCAGATCGCGTCGGACTCGCGGATGTGCGCGAGGAACTTGTTGCCCAGGCCCTCGCCCTCGGAGGCGCCGCGCACGATGCCGGCGATGTCGACGAAGTCGACCGTGGCCGGAAGGATGCGCTCGGAACCGAAGATCGAGGCCAGCTTGGCCAGGCGGGCGTCGGGGACGCCGACCACGCCGACGTTCGGCTCGATCGTGGCGAACGGGTAGTTGGCCGCCAGCACGTCGTTCTTGGTCAGGGCGTTGAACAGGGTCGACTTGCCGACATTCGGCAGGCCGACGATTCCGATCGTGAGCGACACGTTGCGACTTCCCGTAGATGAGAGGGGCCAGGGGCTGCCAGGGGCCAGAGACACTGGCCGATCCACCAGTCTACGGCGTCGTCGGCGGCGGCCTCACTGGAGCGTCGAACGCCCGGCCAAGCTCTCCTCATCGGCGTGTCTGAGGGGCGATTCGGCACATTAACCGACCTAGGTTGGTCCAGTGGAGTATCACAGGACGCGACCCCCGAACGACGGACCACGCCGCGGCACACCGCACGCGCCGCTGCCGCCGCAGGCCCGGCGGCCGGCCGGTGAGCGCAGGCCCGCGCCGGGTGCGCAGCGGGGGGCGCGGCCGGTACGGACCGCCCGGCCGGTGCCCCCCGGTCAGGTGCCGGGCCCCCGGCTCACCGGGCTCGGCGGGGGGCTGTTCTGCACGGTCGTGATGTTCCTGCTCGGCTTACTGGACCAGCTGCTGTTCGGTGCGTCACTGACGCTGTACGGGGTGCTGTTCCTGCCGGTGTGCGTGCTGACCGCCCTGTGGGTGCGCGGCAGTGATCTGCTCACCGCGCCCGTCGTCGTACCGATCGCCTTCGCCGTGGGTCTCTTCCCCGCCGTCGACGGCAGCGGGGGCCTGCTCGGCCGGCTGGTGGGGCTGGCCACCGGGCTCGCCACGCAGGCGGGCTGGCTGTACGGGGGGACGCTGGTCGCGGGAGTGATCGTGCTCGTACGCCGGGTGCTGAGGGTACGGGCCCGCAGGCGCCGCACCTGAGCATCGCCCCGTTATCCCGCGTGGTCGTGCGCCGCGCGCATCGCCGCTCCGACGATCCCCGCGTTGTTCTGCAGCTGGGCGGGCACGATCTCGGCCTTGACGCCTTCGATGAGGTGCAGGAATTTGTCCGCCTTGCGGCTCACCCCGCCGCCGAGGATGAACAGCTCGGGCGAGAAGAGCATCTCGACGTGCGCGAGGTACTTCTGCACGCGGCGGGCCCAGCGCTCCCAGCTCAGCTCGCCGTCCTCCTTGGCCTTGCTGGAGGCCCGCTTCTCGGCGTCGTGGCCGTTCAGCTCCAGGTGGCCCAGTTCGGTGTTGGGCACGAGGGCACCGTCCATGAAGACGGCGCTGCCGATGCCGGTGCCGAAGGTGAGCAGGATGACCGTGCCCTTGCGGCCCTGGCCGGCGCCGAACTGCATCTCGGCGACGCCCGCCGCGTCCGCGTCGTTGACCACGGTCACCGGCAGCCCGCCCAGCCGGGCGGTGAACAGGGCGCGCGCGTCCGTGTCGATCCAGCTCTCGTCGACGTTGGCCGCCGTGCGCACCGTGGCGCCGCCGGTGACCACTCCGGGGAAGGTGAGGCCCACCGGGCCCGTCCAGCCGAAGTGGTCGACGACCTGCTTCACCCCGTCGGCCACGCCCTCGGGTGTCGCCGGGTGCGGGGTGAGCACTTTGCACCGCTCCTGGGCCAGGTCGCCCTTGTCCAGGTCCACGGGAGCGCCCTTGATCCCGGATCCGCCGATGTCCACGCCGAAGATCTGCATGGCCCCACGTTACGACGGACGACTGACAGTCACGTCCCGGACGTCCGTGCGGTCACGCGTCCGACGTACCCGATCCGCCGCGCTCGGCGACCAGGGCCGCCGCCTCGTCGCGCAGGTCGCGGCGGAGTTCCTTGGGCAGTGAGAAGGTGATCGACTCCTCGGCCGCCTTGACGATCTCGACGTCGCCGTAGCCCCGCGCGGAGAGCCACTGCAGGACCTCCTCGACCAGGACCTCCGGGACGGAGGCGCCGGAGGTGACACCGACCGTGGTGACGCCCTCCAGCCAGGCCTCGTCGATCTCGTCGGCGAAGTCCACCAGGTAGGCCGCGCGGGAGCCGGCGAGCTTGGCGACCTCGACCAGCCGCTTGGAGTTGGAGGAGTTGCGCGAGCCGACCACGATGACCAGCTCGGCCTCGGCGCCCATCTGCTTCACGGCGAGCTGACGGTTCTGCGTGGCGTAGCAGATGTCGTCGCTGGGCGGGGAGACGAGCCCCGGGAACTTCGTCTTCAGGGCGTCGACGGTCTCCATGGTCTCGTCCACGGAAAGGGTGGTCTGGGACAGCCAGACGACCTTCGACTCGTCGCGGACCGTGACCTTGGCGACGTCCTCGGGGCCGTCGACCAGCTGGATGTGGTCGGGGGCCTCGCCGGAGGTGCCGATGACCTCCTCGTGGCCCTCGTGGCCGATCAGGAGGATGTCGTAGTCCTCCTTGGCGTACCGGACGGCTTCCTTGTGGACCTTGGTGACCAGCGGGCAGGTCGCGTCGATGGTGGCGAGGCGGCCCTGCCTGGCTTCGTCGTGCACGACCGGGGCGACGCCGTGCGCCGAGAACATCACGATGTTGCCCGGCGGCACCTCCTCCGTCCGCTCGACGAAGATGGCGCCCTTCTTCTCCAGGGTCTGCACGACGTACTTGTTGTGGACGATCTCGTGCCGGACGTAGATCGGGGCCCCGTACTGTTCCAGGGCCTTCTCGACGGCGATCACGGCGCGGTCCACACCGGCGCAGTAGCCCCGGGGGGCGGCGAGCAGGACACGGCGGCCAGGCGAAGCGGTCATGGGACCCATCGTAAGGGTGCGTTCGACGGGCCGGAGATCGCGTGCCCGTCCCCTTCAGGGGAAAACCGGTCCCCATGTCCGACACCGGCACGGCGGTACCCGGTTGTGTGTCGCCCGCAGCCGCAGGACGGCCCCCAGGGCAGCGGCGGCACGGCTGCCCGCAGCTGCGCAGGATGTCAGTACCGGCCACTACGCTCGCCGCATGGCTGTGAACACGTCGCCCGAAGCGCCGCTCCCCGTCGGTGAGGTCTCGCGGCTGATCGGGGGCTGGATCGATCGGCTCGGGGCTGTGTGGGTCGAGGGGCAGATCACGCAGTTGTCGCGGCGGCCGGGTGCCGGGGTCGTGTTCCTGACCCTGCGGGATCCCTCGTACGACATCTCCGTCAGCGTGACCTGCTACCGGCAGGTGTTCGACGCGGTCGCCGACATCGTCGGCGAGGGCGCCCGCGTCGTCGTCCTGGCGAAACCGGAGTGGTACGCACCGCGCGGGCAGCTGTCCCTGCGGGCCGCCGAGATAAGGCCCGTCGGCGTCGGCGAGCTGCTGGCCCGGCTGGAGCAGCTGAAGAAGGCGCTCGCGGCCGAGGGGCTGTTCGCGCCGGAGCGCAAGAAGCCGCTGCCCTTCCTGCCGCAGCTGATCGGGCTGGTCTGCGGCCGCGCCTCCGCCGCGGAGCGGGACGTGCTGGAGAACGCCCGCCACCGCTGGCCCGCCGTCCGCTTCGAGGTGCGCAACGTCCCCGTGCAGGGCGTGCACGCCGTCCCGCAGGTCGTGCAGGCCGTGAAGGAGCTGGACGCGATCGGGGACGTGGACGTGATCATCGTCGCGCGGGGCGGCGGCAGCGTGGAGGACCTGCTGCCGTTCTCCGACGAGCAGCTCGTACGGGCGGTGGCGGAGTGCCGTACGCCCGTCGTGTCCGCCATCGGGCACGAGCCGGACAACCCGCTGCTCGACCACGTCGCCGACCTGCGCGCCTCCACGCCGACCGACGCGGCCAAGAAGGTCGTACCGGACGTCGGCGAGGAGTTCGAGCGGGTGCGGATGCTGCGGGACCGGGCCCGGCGGTGCGTGGAGGCGTTCGTGGACCGGGAGCAGCGGGGGCTGGCACACGCCCTGGCGCGGCCCTCGATAGAGGATCCGCACCGGATGATCGACGAGCGCGCCGACCACGTGGCCTCCCTGCTGGACCGCGGCCGGCGCACCCTCGGCCACCTCCTGGACCGCGCCGACTCGGAGCTGACGCACACGCACGCGCGCGTGGTGGCCCTCTCCCCCGCCGCCACGCTCAAGCGCGGCTACGCGGTGCTGCAGAGGGCCGACGGCCATGTGGTGCGCGATCCGGAGGAGGTCGCGGAGGGCGAGGTGCTGCGGGCACGGGTCGCCGAGGGTGAGTTCACGGTACGTGTCGATGTCTGATGTCTAGGGTGGGTGGATGACCAGCAAGGTGGATGAGGCGCTCTCGTACGAGCAGGCGCGGGACGAGTTGATCGAGGTCGTGCGGCGGCTGGAGACGGGCGGCACGACGCTGGAGGAGTCCCTGGCGCTGTGGGAGCGCGGCGAAGAGCTGGCCAAGGTGTGCCGGCGCTGGCTGGAGGGCGCACGGGCCCGGCTGGACGCGGCGCTCGCCGAGGAAGAGGCCCAGGAGGAGGGCGAGTAGGCAAGAGCGGGGTGCTGTGAAGCGGATCACCGCACCCCGATTTTCGTTGAACGTTGAACTTTGCTTGCGTAAGGTCGTGCACGTCAGCCGGTCGCACCCCGGACCGGACGCGCACCCGAGGAAGTCACGCATGTCTCTCGCCCTTGACCCCGCCGCCCAGGACCTGCTGTTCCGCGAGGCCCGTACCGCGAACACCTTCACCGACGAGCCGGTGACCGAGGAGCAGGTCCAGGCGATCTACGACCTGGTCAAGTACGGCCCCACCGCCTTCAACCAGAGCCCGCTGCGCATCACCCTGGTCCGCTCCGCCGAAGCCCGCGAGCGCCTGGTGCAGCACATGGCCGAGGGCAACCGGGCCAAGACCGCCACCGCCCCGCTGGTCGCGATCCTCTCCGCGGACAACGAGTTCCACGAGGAGCTGCCGGCCCTCTTCCCGCACTTCCCGCAGGCCAAGGACGTGTTCTTCAGCGAGCGCCCGGCCCGTGAGGGCGCCGCCGCGCTGAACGCCGCCCTGCAGGCCGCGTACTTCATCATCGGCGTCCGCGCCGCCGGCCTCGCGGCCGGCCCGATGACCGGCCTCGACTTCGAGGGCGTCCGCAAGGAGTTCCTGGACGGCGACCACACCCCGCTGATGGTCGTCAACATCGGCCGGCCGGGCCCGGACGCCTGGTTCCCGCGCTCGCCGCGCCTGGCGTACGAGGACGTCGTCACGACCGTCTGAGCCGCCCGGACGCACAGGAGGCCCCCAGCAGCGTCTTCCGTTCTAGTGGTCGTCGCAACACCCCAGCTCAGGGGATGCGATGGACTTCGAGATTCGGGATGAGCGGAAGCCTCAGGGGCCCCGCAGGTT